>JAFGPO010000108.1 GCA_016936155.1 Caldifarciminota bacterium | reverse complement strand
GATTCTATGTGAAGGTGTTTCACTGACTGTACCCCGTGGACCGTGTTCAAAAAAATGGGGAAGAAGCCGCCGTAGAAGATCACATAGAGCATACCGAGTTGGATATGACCGAAGATGGAAGTTGTGTAGTGGGCTCCAAACACATCAGCTATCGTGTAGGTCTTGAATATCGCCATTGCGAACGGGATCCAGGCAATCGGGCACAGCGGTCGTAAAAGCTCGATGATAGGCGAGAAAATCCTATGGAAAAGGAGGTACCTACCAACAAGGAGACCGAGCGGGATCCCGATGATCACTGCTAATAAAAACCCGAGAACGACCCTTGAGGCGCTCACGAATATGTGACGCATAAAACTGCCGGTATTCAGCAGATCAGTGAACGGGTGCACCAGGCGGTTGACCACGCTCCCGACCCTTGGCAGGAGTGCGGGATTATTCGCCTGTACGGCAAAGAATTCCCACACTACAAGAATGATCAGTGGTATTACACAGCCGAGCAGTATGGTTTTTAAGATTTTAATACCACTTCTCCAATTTCAGTTCTTTCGCCGCTTTCTCAAGCACACTGAAATCATAGAGGATCGCATCTACGTCACTGCCTGATTTGCCCTTGAGACTGCCTTCCAGCTGACCCAGTTTGTTCATTTCGTCGATCCAGGTCTGCATGTTCTTTTTCCACCTGTCACTGGGATTGGTTTCAAATCCGGACGTCTTTAATGATGCGATCTCGACCTCTTTTGAGGTCCCCAGCCACTTTGATGCGATCTCGGCATGCCGGGCAGGATCTTCGTTCGCATAGTTCGTTGCCAGGATTATGAGTTTGAGGAACTCTTTGATAAGCTTGTCTTTCTGCGCTACGGCTGAGTCGGTCGCGGCAATGCAGCAGCATGGATGATCTTTCCATATTCCGGGAGGAAGAGCGTGCAGTTCAGCAACACATTTCCCTACTCCTTTGCTCTCGGCGATCGCGCACCAGGGATTATTGGAAGCATACCCGTCAACGATTTTATTCTGAAGCGCTGGAATGAGGTTCTCCTCACCCTTTAAAAGGACCAGAAGGATCTCCTTATCTCTTTGCGATTTATCCTTGGTGTATGAAATACCCTCAGCATCCAGGGCGCTCTGGAAAACAAGCGACGCTACAGCAACCGGATTTTTGAATCCGATGCGGATCTGTTTTTTCTCCTTTTTCACCCACTCGATGAATTCTTTCCACGATGACACTGGATTGTCAGGTTGGAGTACGAGCATATCACCTTTGGTGTGGAGCGGCGCGATGATCTTCATGGGCGAACCTTTGTCCGCAAACGCCGTCACCGCTGCAACGCCGCCAAATCCGACTTCAAAGTGTCCCTGGGCCATCAATGTCGGCATTTTCGAACCGCCGCCTGATTCATAGAGCTCAATGTCGGCGAGTTTTTTTCCATTCTTTATGAGTTCGTAGTGCTTTTTGAACTCGACCTCTTGCAACCAGACATTGGCATCCGCCTTGGTCTTTTCCGGCTCCATCGCCGCAACATACAGCGCGGATTGATGATCATGGTTGACATACCCGATCTTCAGGACCGGGATCTCCCGTTTCGCACAGAAAACGAGGAGCAGCATGATAAAACAGAAACAGAACAGCTTTTTCATTAAACCTCCTTACGTCCCTTCGGGGCGTCGATTATCCCGTACATTTTTAATCTCCGGGACAGGCAGCGACCGCAGGAAGATAACATAGACGGACAAACCTCTATTTTTTGAAGAAGAGTTTACAGAAGCATTTGCCATCTTTTACGATTTCATCTTCCCATACGTCGCAAGGACATATGACGTCCTTATTCGGATCAAGAGGATGACTCTGTTTACAGGGACAATAGTATCTACCGTGTCCATTGAAGTTCATGGTCATTAAACCAACGACTTTCTTAAGTCGTTCATCATCCGGGTTGAGGACATACCCATGATCCTGTGCTATTTTCTGCACCCTTGCAAGATTTTTATTATATTCCTGTGTGTCTATTACATCATCCCATGCATTGTCCATAGAGATACCTCCTGCATCCCGTCAGGATGCTGATTACATCGATTACTGAAAGATGACAGAGATACGCCGAAAGGAAAATTCTGAATCCTGTATTCGAAATTCTGAATAAATTTGAATACCAAAATGCCAAATACGCGAAAGCGGGATAGTAATTCGATGGCTTGAATTGTATCGTATCCATTGCGTCAATTCCATTGCAAGAAGAAAAATATCCAACCTTGGATCTTACATTTGAAATGTCTTTTCGTAGATGCCGGACACGACCGTGTCCGCGGAAAAGGAGGTTCATCGTTTACCTCCTCCGCCGCCGTGAAACATCTGGAGTCTAATATAGTTATTATGACAATGTGAATGAATTGTTGAAGTATGGGGCAAGGGTACAACCGCAGTGTTTATTTTGTGGACACGACCGTGTCTACAGCAGTCGCGCCTCACTTTTTCCCTCCATTATAATAGAGAATGAAATAATCCATTAATAAAATATATCGAAAATTTAGAATATGTCAATATGCCGGTGCGAAAGGACAGGTGTGGTCTATTTAGTCGCCTGTTTAACGAAATGTGCAAGCGTCATTTTATCGAGAGTTTTTTCGACAGCCTTTCCAATGTTCGCCCAGATATGTCTTGTCGGGCAATTCCTGGTCATATTGCACACCATCGGGTTATCAAGGCACTCGACCGGGGCAAATGGACCTTCAAGTATCCGGTAGATATCGATCACTTTCACTTTGTTGGGAGCCTTGATAAGATAGTACCCGCCCTTGGAACCACGCGTGGCTCCGATCAATCCGGCGGTGCGCAGGGATATAACGATCTGTTCGAGGTATTTTTTCGAGATCTTTTCGCACTTTGCGATCTCTTTCAGTAATAGAGGGCCCTTGCCATAATGCTCGGCAAGATCAACGAGGAGCCGCAGTCCATATCGGAAACGAGATGAAACTTTCATTGTTCAATCTCCATGAATATACAACACTATACTATCGACACCACCCCTGAGACTCGGCTGCCACAACTGAGAGGGCCAGTTCGGATTTGTGGTACTGTCGACAACGATTGTGACATATCCCACACCTTGCATGTTGGTTGTGCTATAGATGATACTATCGATCTCGAAGTAGCCATCTACAGAATCATGCTCAGCCGTAGTGCGCTCGCGCATGCGCGTATTTTCCAGATCATTCGGATCGAGATCATAAATACGGAGGTTCAAACCGTTCACTCCGGTACTGTCGGTACTCTTTTGGATCCATCCGAACATATCAGTATAAAATGGCTCGCCTGGATCATCCGTGCATCGCATACCGATGCAGCATATCATAGCCGATACAACATAAAATAATTTCATTTATTCTCCATATTTATTATATACATTGTTCATAAAAAGTCAATGTTCTTGCAAAGATAAAATAAATAAATATAATTGAGCGATGAAAGTACTTGTTCTTGCTGTCCCGATCGGTGCTGGACACATGAAAGCGGCTTCCGCGATCCAGAGCGCGATTCTGGAGATCGATCCGCACAGTGATGTCCGGTTCGAGAATTGCTTTAAATGGTCCTGGCCATTCTATGGCAGGGCGTACCAGACCATCTATGACTATGGTCAAAAACAGAATCGTACGTTATTGAAATTATTGTACGGTGGCGTTGGTGTGAGCAAAGGTTCTTCTGTAATGTTATATAAGTTCCACAAGGTCCTGGCGCACCGTTTTCGGCGGCTTCTTGCCGAGTACGAGCCGGATTATGTCCTGTGTACCCATTTTTCGCCCGCATACTTTTCGGCGATCTACAAGAAAGAATTTAAATTCAGGATCGGCACCGTCGTGACCGATTTTTTTGTGCACCCACACTGGGTGAATAACGAGATTGATCATTATTTCATCCCACACGAATTCCTGTCGGATCAGATCATTACATACGGGGGGAAGAAAGAAAAAATATTTCCATTCGGGATCCCGGTTGCTCTTCAGCTTGATGGATTCATTGATAAAGCGGCTGCCCGGGAGCGGTTCGGCCTGTCGATTGATCGTATTTCAGCGACGGTCATGGGCAGCAGGGTATTTGGCGGGGAATGGCTTGAGATCGTCAATGAGATCGATGATTTCGATTATGACCTGCTTGTATTATGCGGGGATAATAAGGAAGCAATGGAGCGTATCCAGGCCCTGAAAAGCAAGGCGCATAAGAAGACCTATGGAATGGTGGAGCATATCCATGAGTTGGTCGCTACGACAGACATTCTCATCACCAAGGCCGGCGGCATCACCACGACCGAGGCGACCAAGGCCGGGCCATGTCTTTTATTCGCGAACTCGATCATCGGTCTGGAGGACAAAAATGAGGATTTTCTTATCGAACATGGCGCGGCATTGAAACTGACCGTAGAGAATGCCCGGCAGGTGATGGATGAGTTGTTGTCGGATCCGGATAAGATGATCGAAATGCGAAATAATCTGAAGAAGTTGGGCAAAAGGAAGTCTGCAGAGAATATTGCAAAAGTCATTCTGGGCATCCATGACGCACCAAGAGTTTGAACAAACAGTCCGGGATGCGGTAAAAGAGCTGCCCAAACTGCTCCGCGATAAGATGGATAATATCGATATCGTGATCGAGGATGAGCCGGTCATGCAAAAATCGCTCCTTGGTCTGTACCAGGGTGTCCCGCTGAAAAAGCGCAGCCATTGGTATGGCAATGTCATGCCGGATAAGATCACGTTGTTCAAGGATAACATCGAACGGGTCAGCATCGGGGAGGGAAATATGAAAGAATGGATACGCAAGGTGATCATACATGAGATCGGGCACCATTTCGGATTCGGGGAGGAAGAGTTAAGGGCACTTGAGTAGCACAAGAGCAAATCCTGAATTTGAAATTCTATATTCTAAACAAATTCAAATATCTAATATTCCAAAATGAAATGAATAATGAATGAAAAGAAATATATCAGCGGACCAGGACATCAACATGCAGAATATCCGTAACCTGGATATCAGGTTGCTCGTATCTGGTATTCTGATGTTCTGGTTTACTGCCCGCTGATACCCTGGTGTTCTGATACGCTTCTGTTTGGTATTTAGGATTTAGATATTGTTTAGAATTTCGTACGTAGAATTCAGAATTTGTCTTCGGTCAGTTTGTACCTTCCAGTTCTTTCCGTGCTGACGCAAGGAGGAGTTTCTGCAGCGCCGGTGTCTTCAGAAGCGTACTGATCTTGCTCGCAACATCCTCGTGCCGTTGTCGGATACGGGTCAACAGCGTTTTTATCCTGCTGTAGCTCGGTTCATGCTGGTTCAATTCGTTTATGATATCGCTAATTCCTTCGATCAGCAATTCTTTTGCTTCTTTTTGAATATTATCATCAACTGCAATCGAATTTTGGATAAGCGCAAGTCCCGCCATGACATTGTCCGGTGTGGTGAGTTGTTCGGGTCGTGGAAATATGATATCAAACTGGAGCTCGTCTTCAACCAGGTCTATTCCTCTCGCCGTGATACGGGCACCGACAAAGAATGAGCCCTCAAGCGGAGTCTGAAGGTCAAGATACCCTTTTTCAGCAAGATACGCTACATTGTAGTATAATTGTTTGAGGGTGATACCAAGGGCTTCTTTGAATTCCGATGGCGTGATTCTGTAATATGGGTGTTCTTTAAAACGTTCGAACACCATTTCGAGAATGCGCCGTCGGATCTTGAGATCTTTCATGCGATCAAAACGATGCGGTGAATGAACAGCCGATCTGGAGAATATTCAGATTGACCTCGTCGCCTTTTGGTTCCTTTGCGAACAGGTAATTTACTTCGGGCGTGATCTTGAAACGGGGTACTATATACATGTCTTCCGGTGCAAGGGGCAATGAAAAAGTCACACCGGCGTTCAGTCCGTACAAGGGCATCATGGTGTAAGAATACGACGTCGTGAGACCTCCAGTTTCCTCTGTATAATAAGGATACATCAGCCCGATGAGTCGAGGAGAAAATTGCGCATAGAATACATTTTTGATTATCTCCCCGCTGATAATGAACGAAGTACGGGCATCAAACATCCACGCTAATTCGCCGAGTCCTGCGCCGATGCCGACATCCGGTGCAATACTGACAGGACCCTTATATAAATAGAATTTTCCATCGACTGTGCCGTACCCGTACAACGCATCATCGATCATTGTTGCATTGAAAGTAATACCAGCATCGCCGATATCGATGATTCTCTGTCGGAAATTGATGGTTCCATTATATCCAGTGACGTTTGTATCCGCACTGGTATTTGTCCGTGAATGATATAAATTGATGCCTGCACATCGTCCAAAATGCCCATCCACCCTTATTGATGCTGAATTCGCGCTACAGTCCATGTAGGGTGAACTTTCAAGCACGCTGTGTTGTATTCCGTGCGTGGTGCATGCGCTTGAGTTCAACAGGACCAGCGCTGTTACTATGTTTGCGGATATGATATATTTCATAGTGTGCCTCCTTTGCACATGCGGATTAAGCAGAAGTGCGGGAGACCCGCAACCCCGATGAAAAAATACGTCCGTTGAATCGCGGTTTTATTCTGGCTTTCCCCTGAGATTTCCCTTGTCCCGGACACGGATCGCGCATAAGGGGAGATTTGAATGCCGGGATACGTATTCTTACGTATTTTATTTGCAGTCATAAATGTATTTGCTTTTTGAAATCGAAGAAAGATCTAAAAAGGATACGATTCAGGTAGCGCTGTTGTGTCTGCTGCTGGGGGATAAAACGAAGGAGGTCATCGACTATTTCGTCGGCTTTCCCGGCATATGCCATGGTTCCCTGCGGTTGACCAAGATAATAATTGACCTGCATGAGGAGGTTGTAAAGTTCGAACTTGATCTCTTTGCTGCCAGTCATTTTTTCGATCGTCGGTTGTATTTCTTTGAGTAGTGTGCATGCGTCCTGGATATGTGAGATCGCCAGTTTCTTCTCTCCCTTCGATTGTGCGATTCGCACTTTGGCCTTTGTTATGATACCGTCAATCAGGGGTTCCTGAGCGCTGATTGAGCGTGCGTCAGAAATGACTTTCTCGCATAGTTCTTCTGCTGTTTTATAATCAGACCGTTCAATTAACAGGTTGGCAATGCTCAGGTGTACCGAACATTCCATGATACGGCTGCCCAGATCCTTGAAAATCATGCAGGCTCTTTCGAATGATTCCTGTGCTCTGGCCAGGTTCCCTTTCTCGTATTCGAGCACACCCAGACCCCATGTTCCATACCCCATACCGAGTCGGTTATTGATGTTTTTGTTGATATCCATATATTTCTCAAAATACTCTTGTGCTTTATCGAATTCACCAAGTTGATGGTACGTATCTCCTATATTATAGGTAGTGATTGCCTGCGACAGAAGATTCCCGGTTTTTTTCGCCAAGGTCAATGATTTTTCCAATCCGTCAAGCGCGCTATAGTAATCACCATTATCCGTGTAGTACCCGCACATGTTGTTATAGATAACACTCTGACCGCTTATGTTATCGAGGATCTCATAGAGCCGGAGTGATTTCGAGTAGTATTCGAACGAACGGTCCCGTTCTCCAGAATGAGCGAAGATCGATGCCATGATGTTGAAAACCCGGGCAAGTATCCGGCGCGCAGCGATGCTCGTTGTATCGAGGAGTTCCGCCTGGATGGCTTCGAGTATCTCCCGCGCCTTTGTATAATACCCCTGTAAATATCGCACCCAGGCGATACCGATCTCGATCGATGTCCGTTCGATGACCGAACCTTTTGGCAACTTGCCGATTGCGATATCATATACTTCAAGGGCTTTGTCATAGTCACTGGTTTGCTGAAATGTATCGGCGATCGAATCATAGATATCCGCTTCCTGTTTTGCGTCATCACAGATAGTAAGGGCTGTTTCATAGAGGGAGCGTGCTTCTGTGTTCTTACCCAATATGCTGTGCAGTTCTCCAAGGGCGATAAGGACCTTACGTTTTGCTGCTGGAGGATCACCGATCGTACCCAGCATGTTCAGTACTTGCTGGTAGTACATTATTGCATCTGCGTTCGCATAACTGCGCCGCGCGCGTTCTCCGGCATCGAGTCCGTAGTCGACGGCTTGTTTGTATCTCTCCGCTTTGCTATAGTGCTCAAAGAGCAGTTCGCTGAATTCACCTTTACGGTCGCTGTACATGGTTTCAATGGTATCAGCTACTTTTAAGTGGAGCGCCCTGCGCCGTTTCTCCGGGATGCTTTTGTATATTACTTCCCGCACCAGCGCATGATTGAACGAAAAGTCCTCGTCGTCACTCGTGGAAATGAAACCGAGTTCAAGTGTATTATTGAGGATCGCATCCAGGTCCTCCCACTGGACGGTCATGATTTTGAGTACTTTTTTCGAGAACGTGCGGCCTATTACCGACATTTCCTCGAGGGTGTTTTTTAGATGGGGATCGAGTGTATCAAATCGGGTACGGATGATCGCTTCGATCGTGTAGGGTATAGTGAACTCGATCTTCTTATCAGTTGCCAACCATTCGTTACCCTTTTTGTACAATATTTTTTTTGCGATCAGAAGTTTAATTATTTCTTCAAGAAAAAAGGGATTGCCGTCCGCTTTCTTTACCATATCACTGACCAGGGATGCTGGTAATCGAGGGATCCTAAGAAGGTGTTCGGAGATTGTGGTTGTGTCTTTGCTGCTGAGCCGTTCAAGATAGAGCTCGGTCACATTCTCTCTGCCGACATATTGTTCTTTCAAATGCCAGAATGGCTTTTCCTTTTCCGGACGCGAGATGAGAATGAGGAGATAAGCGCCATTTTTCATCGTATCGAGCAGGAATTTAAGGACTTCGAGCGTCGGCATATCCGAAAGGTAGAGATCGTCGATAATGTACACACAAGGTTGGTGCAAGGCATAGTTCTGCATGATGGTTGTTATCGCGACGTGTATGCGTAACCTCACTGCCTGGGGTTCCAGGTAGTGCATCTTATCGATATGGCGGGCGGTCAATTCGATGTTCAAGATGTGCGCAAGATACGGATATATTTCGTCCGCTTTTTCTTTGGTGAGTGTGGTAACGCACGCCAGGAGTTTTTCCTGCGAGCTTTTCTCGCTGTCCGCCGCATCGATGCCGCAGATCTGTTTGATGATCTCGATGAACGGCAAATACATTGTTTCTTTGTAGGGCGAGCAGTAACCACTGCACCAATTCACCACTTTTGCTTGCTCGAGTCCAGTGGAGAGGGAATACGTAAGGAGTTCTTCGATAAGACGCGATTTTCCGACACCGGCTTCGCCTGTTAAAACAAGTACCGTGCTTTTCCCATTGAAGAGATCGTTGATATGATCCTGGAGTTTGGAAAGCTGTTTGGTGCGTCCGATCAGAGGAGACTGTAATCCTTCGATACCGCGCCGCCGGATAAAACCACTTTTGAATCCCGTGACATTATGGGTTTTTATCAGACCGGTGCTCCCCTGAGGGGTGAATTCTCGCCCCGGAGTGAACAAAAACACGGGTTTGGTGACAGCATAAATTTCTTCACTGACACCGATCGATGATGCAGCGAGCTGTTCGGTGATGCGTGCGGCAAGGTTAACCGCATCTCCCATGACCGTATATTCTCTTTTTATGTCGGAGCCAACATCACCCGCATACACTTTGCCGAGATGAATACCGATTCGGGCACTGAGCGTAAAAGGAGTGGTGTGAGTATATCCCTTGATCGAATTACTGAACAAGAGGGCAGAGCGGACAGCACGTTCCGGGTCTTCTTCATGAGCGATAGGGACACCATATGTTGCCATGAATGTCGTGCCGTCGTGTTTATCGACATGCCCTTCGTACAGTCCGACTGCCTTATCAAAGAGCGCAGCGATATCGGTCATGCATTGTGCATATTCTTCAGGATCGATGGGATTCGTAATATCTTTGAATCCACAGATTTCAGCGAATACGATAACACAGTATTTGATCTCAGACTTTTTTATGCTCTTCATATTTTGCCGATGCCGTAGGTGATTGTACTCAGCGAACGTACAGTGTCAAGGAACGCTGATGTGAAGCGCTAGACACTATTTTTTAACATGGTCTTAGTTCAAGAGTTCCGATGTTCATACCTTTAATGTGTTCAGACCTGATGCTCTGATACTCTGGTGTGCTGCCCGCTGGCATCCTGCCTGCCCCGCACCTGATTGAATTCAATCCATGGTATTCCCAAAGGCTTGTTTGTGCCGATTGAATGAAATGCAAACCATGCCATACATGTTGAGAAAACGAGGTGTCGGGGATATCCTGATATGCTTGTTTCCGGTGTTTGGCGCGTTGTCATAATTTTACCTGTTTCCGGAATGCCTCGAATTCTCTGAAAAGTTGGCGGTTACACAACGCCTGCCGCGTGGATTCATCTTCGATGTAACTGAGAATGTGTTGCTTTGCTTCCAGTGCCTTCCGGTATGTCGCGACGGTTTCCGGTGGCATGCCGAGATTGTAGTACGCCCGGCTGAGCAGGTAGAGGATCTCGAATTTCATATATGCATCCGATCCATACTTTTCCATGGTGTCAAGGACGCCGGTCAGATTGTCCTTTGCCTCTTCAAGGTACGCAATGGAGAGTTTTCGATTGTCTTTCGCCTGATGGATTCTGATCGTTGCCTGTTTCATTTTGACCTCGTTCAGTGCATTGTATTCGTTAACGGTCGCGGCCATGCGTTCTATATTGCTTAAAAGTTGCCATGTTTTTTCATACTCTTTTTGCTGGATGTACAAGTCAACGATGCTGAGCATGACGCTGATCTGCCACATGCGGCTGCCGGTTTTGTTGAAGAGTGTTAACGCATCGTTGAACATGGTCTCAGCCTGTGCCAGATCACCCTGTTCCAGCCGGATCAAGCCAAGTCCCCAGGCCGTGTATCCCTTTCCTACGGGATTATTCACCTGTTGGTAAAGCTGATTGGACTGGTGGTACTCCCGCTCCGCACCCTGCATATCACCCAGCTGGTAGAGGGTGTCCGCGATATTGTACCGTACGATCGCCTGACCTAGAAGATTCCCGGTCTTCTGATCGATTTCGAGCGATCGTTTCAGGTTGTCAAGTGCGCTCGGGTAATCACCCTGCGCCGTGTAGTAGTCGCATAGATTATTGTAGATGATCCCTTTGCCATTGATATCGTCGAGGATCTCGTATAGTTTCAACGCTTTTTGATAATATGCGAACGACTCTGCTCGTCGACCGATACTGTAATATGTCGATCCGAGCCGGTCGTAGATCGATGCCTGTACACGCCGTGATTCGATATCCACTACATCGCCGATGATGTCGCGTGCTTGTTCAAGCACCTGGAGACATTTTTCATATTCTGCTTGTTCATAGTACACGCGTCCTATACCCGTGTATACCCGTGCCTTCTCAACGTGAGCATCGTCGTCAGTAAGTGCTAATGCTCTCTCATACGAAGTGAGTGCTGCTTCGAAATCACTGATCTTTTCATGGGCATCGCCCATCAACTTGTGAATTATCGCTTCCTGAGATGGGTGATCGCAGTACTGGAGAGCCTGGTTGAATACTTCGAACGCATCCGCGCTTTGACCGATCAGACTATAGATACCGCCAATTTCCTGCAGGATCGCGCGTTTCTGCGTTTGCGTATCCGGTTTGGCCTGGAGTTCCTTAAGGATCGAAAGGTAGAACAGGATCGCTTCATGATTCGCGTATCGCTTGCGGGCATTCTGTGCGGCTTTTAGACCGTAGGAGATCGCTTGTTCATGATCATCGGTCTGACTATAGTGTTCAAAAAGGATCTCGTAGTACTCATTGAGCCGCTCCTTGTATAGTGCCTCAATCGTCTCTGCGATTTTGGCGTGCAAGACCTTGCGCCGTTTATCCGGGATACTGTTATAGATCACTTCCCTAACCAGGGCATGATTGAACGAGTAGTCCTCTTCGTTCTCCGTGGAGATAAAACCCATGGATTGAATGTCCTTAATGAGCGGTTCAAGCTCCTCCCACTGCGTACTGAACGCCTGGAGCAGTTTTTTGGAGAACGTACGTCCGATGATGGACATTTCTTCCAGTACGCTCCGGAACGCGGTGCTCAGCGTATCAAAACGGTTACGGATGATCGCTTCGATCGTGTAGGGGATCGAGAATTCCAGCTCATTTTTTTTGGCTCGCCACTCAGCCCCATCTTTATATACAATTCCCTCGGCAATGAGCAGTTTTATTATCTCTTCAAGAAAAAAAGGATTACCGCCTGCTTTGGCGATCATTTCGTTCATAAGCGTGATCGGAAGATCCGGGATCTTGAGCAGATGCTCAGCGATAGTGCGCGTCTCCGTTGCATTGAGCCGTCGCAACACGATCTCCTGGATCGTGACCTGTTGTTTGAGCTGTTGCAGAACGTTCCAGAATGGACGCTCTTTTTCAGGCCGCGTAATGAGGAAAACGAGCATGGGGATATCTTTTATCGTTTCAACAAAAAACCTGAGGGCTTCGATCGTCGAGATGTCCGCAAGATAGAGATCATCAAATATATATACGCAGGGGGCTTGTTGTGCATGGTTCCTGAGAATCGTCGATATCGCGACATGGGTTTGTAGTTTCATGACCTTCGGCTCGAGGTAGCGGATTTTGTCATCGTAGCGGCTGTCAAGTTTGATATTCAGGAGATTTGCGATGTACGGGTAGAATTCATCAGCCTGGTCTTTTGTCAGTTTGTTGATCTGAGTGATGAGTTTTTCGGTCGCGGTCTTGTCCGAATCGTCGCTGTTGATGTCACATACCTGTCTGATGATATCGACAAAGGGAAGATAGATCGTTTCTTTGTACGGGGCGCACGCACCGCTGTGCCAATTGACCACGGTCGCTTTTTCAAGAGCGACGGATAATGAATGGGTGAATAGTTCCTCGATGAGCCTTGATTTGCCGACCCCGGCGTCGCCAATCAGGGCAGCGATACTGCCTTTACCATCCATAACCCCGGCAAGGAACTCTTTTATGACATTGAATGGTTCGATGCGACCGATGAGCGGGGATCTCAATCCCTCGATGCCGCGTCTTCGTATGAATCCGCTTTTTTGATCGATGACGTTGTACACCTTGACTTTCGTTGCACTCCCCTGCGGGGTGATGCTTATCGGTTCGGAGAAGCGGAAAACGTGTTTTGAGATCCGCTGGATCTCTTCGCTCACGAGGATCTGGAATTCTTCGGCATGATCTACGAAACGCGCCGCGATGTTGACCGTATCGCCCATGACCGTATATTCCTTTTTTATATCTGATCCGACATCACCGGCATAGACTTTGCCGAGATTGATACCGATGCGGGTCGCAAGCGTGATCTCATGGTCATCGTTATACTGCTCGATCCGCTGTTTCATCAAGAGTGCGGCTTTGATCGCCCGTTCCGGATCCTCCTCGTGTGAGACCGGGACGCCAAAAGTTGCCATGAAGACCTTGCCTTCATGTTTATCGATATGCCCTTCATAGAGTTGAATGGTCTCATCATAGATCTTAGTGATATCCTGGACAATGGTTGCGTATTCTTCTGGTTCAAGATCACGGGCAAAGCGTTCGTACCCCATGACTTCAGTAAATTGGACTACGCACGGTTTTATTTCGGATTGTGTGATCTTTCCCATTCTGCCAGTATTTCCTTGTGTTCCTTGCGCGCCTTATAGAAACCGCGGCGCATGGTTTCATCTATGATCCGCTCACCGCGTTCTTTCACGTCGCGATATGCCTTTTCAAGGTAGTGCTGTGCTTCATCGTGCCTGTTCATCACTTCAAGGATCTTGTAATGCACAAAGTATATACTGCATATCATGCCCTCGATCGCGTTCACTTTTTCATATTCATCGATCGCCCGTTTTGAATGTTTGAACGCCTGTTTGTGGTCTCCGATCGTATAGTAGATCTGTGCGATCGTGGATAGCGCATTGATCTGATAACTGATATTTTTCCCTTTGCGCGCGAGTTTCCATGCCTCCTGGGCTTCGGTCAGTGCATCGTCAGGCCGGTTATTCAGAAGCAGAGCCTGGGCAAGATCGTTCTTATAAAAGGATATCCAGTCAATGATATTGAGGTCTTCGCTGATGCGGAGCGCTTTCTCTATATACGTAAGAGCCTTATCAGGCTCTCCCAGGTGCGCGTAGCTATCTCCGATATTGCCGTAACGCACTGCGATGCCGGATCGATCACCGATTTCTTCATTGATCTTGAACGCCTCTTCGAAATATCGAAGAGCCTGTCCATGTTCACCAACTGTTGCCAGGATGTTCCCGATATTATTGAGGACGATCGCTTCCCATTTACGGTTCATGCTAAAACGAGCGGTTTCCAGTGCTTGTTCGTACATGTGCAGGGCTTTCTCGTATTCTCCAATGATTGTATAGCAACTTGCGCTGTTGATGATCATTTTTGCTTCGAAACCGACATCACCGATCTCACGAGCAACTGCCAGCGCGCTTTCGTAGGACTTGAGTGCTTCCTGATAATGGCTCTGATAGTAATGATTGAGCGCTAGATTTGATTCACAGCGTGCGATTGAAACCCGGTCGTGCACCTCATGGAAATGGTCTAATGCCTGCCGGGTTAGTTCCAGAGCTTTTTCTTTCTCCCCGGTTTTCAACAATACCAATCCAAGGTGGCTCTTGATCGCCGCCTCGCGCCGGAGGTCTTTTTTTGACCGGGCAAGCTGAAGTGTATTATTGAGCGTGGTGATCGCTTTTTGGAGAAGATTACTGCTGTAATATGCCATACCCAACCGTTCGCGAAGAACGATGTCGTCGCTCTTTTTGACGTGGTTCTCATACAATTTGACCGCCGCCGAAAAATCGGATATCGCGGTGAGATACTGCCCTTTGCTGAGGACGACTTCAAGGATCAGCCCATCGTCTTTTTGCTGCAGGGCGATTTCTTCAAGACGGTCGATACTTTGTTTTTCTTCTTCCCTTCTACCCAACAGGTGAAGAACTTCGCAGCGTTCATGAATGATACGGAATTCGGCTTTGTTTTCGATCTTCCGCGATATTGCGAGTGCGTGGTCGAACGCTTCCAGAGCATGTTCATTAGCATGCATGTTTTTAAGGATCTTCGCCCATTTCAGCGCATAGTGGAGCGCGAGTTCGAAATCGCCGCATTCGTTGAAATGGTACGCCAGATGTTTATCGGTTTCCGGACCTGCGCTCTTTTCGCGCAATATCGAAGCGATTTTGCGGTGAATATCCTGGCGCGCGCTTTTAGGAATCCGGTTACAGATCTCGTCACGCAGGAAAGGATTACGGAACGTCAATTCTCCGTTATCGGCATTCCACAAACCGTTTTCGGTGCCGTAAGCGATGGTTTCTTCGTGATTCGTGCTGATACTCTTGAGGAGTTCTTTGTTCACGCTATACCCGTACATCGCACTTACCGAGAGAGTATCGAATATGCCAACCGGGATATGATCGATCAAGTGGTTGTAGACTTCCTTGATTCGGTAAGGGATCGTGAGTCGCTGCGGTACTTTTCCAAGCGCACATTGAGTGCGTACGAGCTGGCACACTTCGGTGAGAAAGAGCGGATTTCCTCCGGTATGTTCTATAATCGTAGCGAATATGCTTGCCGGTACATCGACATGCGCGCAAAGGTCGCTGATCATTTTATGTTGCTCCGCTGCAGTCAGCGGTTCTAGTTCAATGATCTCCGGTTCGGTCTTTGCTACCGAGGTCAGCACCTTAAGAATCGTGCCGTGAAGTTTATGCATTTCAAATATGCATGTTATGTCCTGTAATCCGATATTGTTGATCAAGAATTTAAAGAATTCCAGTGAGCTTTTATCTACCTGTTCGAAATATTGGAAGAGCAGGATCAGCGGTTTGATCGTACTCGCGTTGAAGATCGTTTCGCAGAACTGGCTGAAGAGTTTTATATTGTACGCCGTTTCAGACAGAAGCTCAGTATCCGCGTCGATTGAAAAATCTGGTTTCAAATCCTGCAAGATATTGATGATCGGTTCATAGAATTGCAC
Source organism: Caldifarciminota bacterium (assembly GCA_016936155.1). Taxonomy (GTDB): domain Bacteria; phylum Hydrothermota; class Tepidihabitantia; order SM23-42; family SM23-42; genus JAFGPO01. Next base: position 4,892 of record JAFGPO010000108.1, on the reverse strand, counting down.
GGTGCGCGTTCCAAGAAAGGAAGTCTGTAAAAAGATATATCGGTTCTTGCGGTTGATTTTACCGAGCGTATGGTGGACAAAGCGTGTCTTGCCGATTCCCTGCGCGCCGGTTACGATGATGACCCTTTTCCCACTTTCGATAGCGTGCTGAAGGGTAGTTTGTTCTTTTTCGCGGCCGAAGAATGTTGTTATATAGGCGATCTGGTGTTTTTTCTCTTTGATAAGCTTGAAGCTCGGGACAACCCCGTGGTCGAGCCGTTCGCATTCAAAGAAGGTCTTATTCAGTTCATAGCAATTAGCATCGATATAGATCTCGCTCGCTGGTGCTTTTTCCTCAAGCTGGCTGGCGGTTTCAGTTACGTAGCCGTAGAGTTTGTTGTTGTCGCAGACGATCTCGCCGGTGGCGATCCCGATATGGGTTTGGACCGGATGGCTGAACTTCTTGACCGCGTCGCGTATCTGAAGGGCGCTCAGGATCGCGGAGTACGAATCATACCCTTTTGAGCGGGGAAATCCGAACGCGGCCATGACCCGGTCCCCTTCATGACGCACCACTGTCCCCGTCTGGTTGTAGATGATCGTATCGATCGTTTTAAAGCACTCGTTGACGAATTCGGTAACGCGTTCCGGTCCCAGTTTATTGGAAAGCTCCGTAAATCCCGTGAGGTCGGCATACAATATCGTTGCCAGGCGCTTTTCTTTCACAACCATAATTATAACAATAATACTGCAAGCGTCAATGAAAAAACAGCGCACCAAAGCCGTAAGCCGTATGCCGAGATATTAAGCGTATTGCGTAGAGCGTTTCGCACCTTGTTCTACTCTTGTTGCTGAATATCATTATATCTTATACGGGTTCTTTACAAATAGGATGCGCACTGTAAATATCGGTACTTAAACAAGATACGGGATTCTCATTTTTGCATCGTATTACAATACAAATACGAACGAAATTGGAATAGGGCGTAATGCGCAAAGCGAGAGATGGGAGATGGATTAAAGTTGTGGAAGCTGGAAAGAGCTGGAAAATAGTTCTGTATATGTCTGATTTATCAGACCAATGCATTGGACCCAGCCCGATTAATCGGGCATATACAATGTTACTAATGTAATTAATGATACTAACGCACTGGACGCAATGAACGGTCCTAACGAACGTAACAAAGCTGACCGTTGGTGTTTGTACGGTTGACTTTTGTTTCAAATAGGATATCATACCACATGGACGAACGTTTATGCAAACTGCAGAAATTACGCGAAAAGGGCATCAATCCGTACCCGTACGAATTCAAGCGGACCCATACCTTTATGGAACTCCGCGCAACTTACGAAACTTTGAGTTCTCAACAAGAGAAAGTCACCTCTTGTGGAAGAATCATGACAATCCGCGGTCATGGTAAGACTATGTTCATGACACTTGCCGATGAGAACGCGGGCATGCAGGTATATCTACGCCAGGATAAACTGGGTGATATCTATGATATATGCCAGTTTTTTGATATCGGTGATATTCTTGGTGTCACAGGGGTGATGTTCAAGACCAAGACCGGTGAACTGACGATTCTTGTTGAAGCCATTCAACTTCTTGCAAAAGCCTTGCGTCCCCTCCCGGAAAAGTGGCACGGATTAACGGATGTTGAGATCAGATACAGGAAACGTTTCCTCGATCTGATCGTGAATAAGAATGTGCGGGATTTTTTCAAAAAACGCGCGCAATTGATTTCGACCATGAGAACATTCTTTGACAAACACGGGTTTCTCGAGACGGAAACACCGGTATTGCAGCCGATTTATGGTGGTGGTACGGCAACGCCATTTAAAACGTATTATGCGGCACTTGATCAGGAAATGTATCTGCGAATCGCCGACGAATTGTATTTGAAACGTTTGATTGTAGGTGGATACGAGAAGGTGTACGAATTCTGCCGGGATTTTCGCAACGAAGGACTTGACCGGTTTCATAATCCGGAATTCACCATGGTCGAAGCATACCAGGCATATACTGATTATCACGGAATCATGGAACTCGTTGAATCGCTGTTCGAATATATCCTCGATACGGTGATTGGTTCACGTTCTGTTGCTTTTGGTGAAGAAACCGTTGAGTTTAAGCGTCCAATCAAACGGATAAAATATGTTGATGCATTGAACGCTCACCTCGATTTCGATGTTCTCAGTGCACGCGATGACCTGCTGACCAAGGCGTGTCAGGATCATGGTATCGATCCATCCGCATTATCGATCGGCGCGAAGATCGACAAACTGTTTGGTGCGCTGGTGCAGGATGCCCTTGTCGAGCCGACCTTTATTATGGATTATCCCAAGGTTATTTCACCTCTTGCCAAGGTTCACCGCGCGGACGATCGTCTGGTCGAACGTTTCGAGCTGGTTATGTTCGGCATTGAGCTGGCAAATGCATTTTCCGAACTCAATGATCCGGTGGATCAGCGTAAACGTTTCGAAGAGCAACTCGCGAACCGCGAAGAGGGGATCAGCGAGATCGACGAGGATTTTCTCGAAGCGCTCGAGCACGGCATGCCGCCGACCGGCGGCCTGGGCATCGGCATCGACCGTTTGTGCATGGTTTTCTTCAACCAGCCATCGATCCGTGACGTACTACTATTCCCGCAGCTGAAGAAAGTCCAAAATGTCACAAATACCTAATATTGAAAATTCCCAAAAATCACAAATTCCAAAATACCTAAAAAATATTAGTACATGGTGGTGTACCACTGATCACTTTTTCTGTGTTAATCACTACGGAGTAGCCGATATTGCGAAGCGAAACGTGCCTGCACGGAGTTTTCCTGAATCTGTGATCAGTGAAAAATCCAGTGTCTCGAGCCTGACGAGAGATACCGGTACGCAGTATCCTCAACCGCGTGCTGTGCACTATTCCGCCTTGTTGTTGCCATGAATGTTGACCTGTTCATCGCCAAGCGTTATCTCCGTTCCCGTCACCGGAAGTTCTTTTCTTTGTCCACGATGATCGCGATCGGCGGTATTTTTGTCGGAGTCGCTGCGCTCCTTATCACCCTTTCGTTAATGAATGGCTTCCAGAATGAATTACGGCGGCGCATCCTCGGCGGTACTCCGCATATCATCCTTCGCCGGTACTTCAATGAACCGATGCAGGATCATGAAGAGATCATGAAGAAACTCGAACAGTTTTCATTCATCGAAGAAAAAGCGCCGTTCATTTTCCAGAAATCGATCGTCCGGCTCAAGAACCGTATTGACGGCGTTGCGATCAAAGGTGTGGATGCGGCTCGGGAAGTGAGGATAACCGAGATCGCGAACAAAATGGTCGACGGTGTGTTCGATCTTGAGAATGGTTGTGTCATGGGTACGGAACTCGCGTTCAACCTGAAAGCGAGCGTTGGCGATACGATAATTATAGCCTCTCCCTTCAGTGTTCAGATCGGCCTATTGCCTCAAGCCAGGAAAGTCGTGCTTAGAGGGATCTTTGATTTCGGGTATTACGAGTATAATGCGACATTCATCTATATGGATATCAAGGATGTCCAGACGCTCTTCAACATGGGGCAGAATGTAAGCGGTATCCAGATTAGCGTCGATAACGTATACGCGACGCGCTCGTACACCAAACAGATCGACAGGGTGATCGGTTACCCATACCGGTCAGTTGACTGGGTGGAGACGAACCGCTCGGTGTTTGCGGCGCTCCGGCTTGAGAAGGTTGTTACGTTCATTGTTCTCGCTTTGATTATCCTCGTTGCCGCCTTCAATATCGTGGGCACGCTCGTTAATATGGTGAAGAAAAAGACCAAAGAGATCGGCATCCTGCGGTCCTACGGCTTTACGCGCGGCAGTATCATGAAGATCTTCATGTACCATGGATTCATGCTTGGACTCATCGGTACGTTCGCTGGTCTGGCTTTTGCGTTCCTTGCTTGTATGCTGCTCAGCAAATACCAGTTCATAAATCTGCCCGGGGATGTGTATTTCATCGAGACGCTTCCTGTAGAAATGGCAATCAACGATTTTATCGTGACCACCGCCGCGGCGATCATTATCTGTTTTCTTGCAACGATCTATCCAGCGGTACGGGCGACCCGCCTGACCACGGTTGAGGCTTTGCGTAATGAATAATATTCTCGAATTGATGAGTGTTGCCAAGACATATTTTTTGCAGAGCGAAACGATCGAAGTGTTGAAGAACATCAACCTGTCAGTTAAACAGGGTGACTTTGTCGGTATATTCGGACCGTCGGGCAGTGGTAAGTCGACGTTACTCAACATTATCGGCAGTCTCGATGCACCGACCTCCGGTCGAGTATTACTCGACGGTATCGAGCTGTTCACGCACCGTGATGCGGAGTTGTCATTGATCCGGAACTCTAAGATCGGTTTTGTGTTTCAATTCCACCACCTGCTTCCTGAATTCACCTGCGTGGAGAACATCGCCCTGCCCGCTTTGGTGCGCGGGACTTCACCCGGCAGGGCACATGAACGGGCACAAGAGCTGCTCGACCGGTTCGGGATGAGCGACAAAGGGGGGCGTTTGCCTGAACAGCTATCCGGTGGAGAAAAACAGCGGGTAGCGATCGCTCGTGCTCTTATCAATGATCCGCGTATCATATTGGCGGATGAGCCGACGGGGAACCTTGATTATGAGAATACGGCTAAACTGCTTGAGGTTTTCGTCCATCTAAAGAGTGAAGGTCATACGATAATTCTGGTCACACATTCACTGGATATTGAACAAGTTGCAACAAATGTGTATAATTTAAAGGATGGTGCATTAGATGTTATGTGATGATTGCAAGAGCAGACCGGCGACGATCTTTTATAAGGAGGTCTTGCAGGAAAAAGTGGTTGAACTGCACTTGTGTGAAGTGTGTGCTCAAAAACGCGGACTTATCATGGAT
>JAFGPO010000011.1 GCA_016936155.1 Caldifarciminota bacterium | reverse complement strand
ATTGATCATAAAAGAACCATGCTTCCACGCCCATCGAGGCACTCCGCTGAATAGATTCCTCCACAAAGCATCCCTCCCGTGTCTCTACCATGTCGACACGCGCGCCTTGACCCTCCGCATCAGACAGCGGGGAACGATGAAGGCGATGCTCGTATGCGGCAGGTTAACCAAACAACGCATGCGCTCTGTCCTCGAACGGATACAGCGCATGCCCCACCCGGACACTGAGAATCTTGTTGCGATGGTATCTTGCAAGCGTATCATTGATCATGGCAGCAGCAATAGGAAGCGTATCGTTCTGGTCGACTGCGGAGTAAAAAAAAGCATCTTAAAGCATCTTAAAAGTAGGGCACACGTCTTTCAGGTACCCTACGATACGCCGGAAAGGACGATCACCAGGATGGAACCACACTCGATCGTGATCTCCAATGGACCGGGAAATCCAGCGCACCCGCAACTGATTGGGACTACTATCAAAACGCTGCGCTCATTGCTCGGCAAATACCCGATGCTCGGGATCTGTCTCGGCCATCAACTCCTTGGTATCGCACTCGGTCTGGAAACCTACAAGCTGAAATTCGGACACCGCGGATCGAACCATGGAGTTCAGAATATTGAAACGGGCAAGGTGTATATCACGTCACAGAATCATGGCTATGCACTGCGCAAACGGCGCGGCAAAAATGTCCATTTTAACTGGATCAATACCAACGATGGAACGGTCGAAGGTTTCCGCCATGGTGTTTATCCGATCGTCTCTGTACAATTCCACCCCGAAGCCGCACCTGGCCCCCTTGACACGCGCTCTCTATTTTCCTATTTTCTCGATCGATACTGATGCCCAAACGAACCTCACTGCATAATCTGTTGATTATCGGATCCGGACCGATCATTATTGGACAGGCCGCTGAATTCGATTTTTCTGGTTCACAGGCAAGCTTATCGCTCCGCGAGGAAGGCTGTCGGACGATCATCGTCAACTCGAATCCGGCAACGATCCAGACCGACAGAGAAACCGCCGATGTGGTCTACATCGAACCCCTGACCATCGACACACTCACTGAGATCATCAAGAGGGAACGGCCGCAAGGCATTCTGCCTTGTTTCGGTGGACAGATGGCACTCAACCTTGCCTACGATCTTGCACGAAAAGGTGTCCTTGATCACTATAAAGTCGAATTGCTCGGCTCAAACTTTGACACAATAGAAATGGCAGAGAACCGAGAAACGTTCAAGAATCTGATGGATTCGATCGATGAGCCGATCCCCAAGAGCTTTGCGTGTCATGACTTTGAGGAAATCCGGCATGCCCTGGATATCATTCCCTACCCCGTGCTTATCCGTCCCGCGTATACACTCGGCGGCACGGGCAGCGGGGTTGCGATTAACTGGGAAAGCCTGCAGGAGATCGCGTCGGCGGGCCTGCGGCAGTCTCCGATCCATCAGGTCCTGATCGAAGAAAACCTGCTCGGGTGGAAGGAATTCGAATATGAAGTGATGCGTGACAGCATGGACAACTGTATCACCATCTGCAGCATGGAGAACATCAATCCGATGGGCGTTCATACTGGCGAGAGCATCGTTGTGGCTCCTGCTCAAACGCTCACTGATCAAGAGAATCAAATGCTCCGCAGTATCAGCCTCAAGATTATCCGTGCACTTAAGGTCCGCGGTGGCTGCAATATCCAGTTCGCTGTACATCCTGGAACATGGGAGTATCGCATCATCGAAGTGAATCCCCGGGTATCACGATCATCCGCCCTCGCTTCGAAAGCCACCGGATATCCGATCGCCCGCGTCAGCGCCAAGATCGCAATCGGCATGAATCTCGATGAAATACCGAACGCCGTAACGAAGAAGACAAGCGCGGCATTCGAACCGGCGCTTGATTATGTTGTCATAAAGATCCCGCGCTGGCCCTTTGATAAATTCGCCACTGTTGACCGCCGATTGACCACTCAGATGAAATCGACCGGCGAGACCATGGCGATAGGAAGTACGATCGAAGAAGCCATGCACAAAGCGATCCGTGCACTCGAAATCAGTAAATACGGTCTTGAACCGCTGCCTATCATAGAGCATGAGCTCATCCGTGAACTGCAGGAACCCACTGATCTCCTTCTCTTTGCGATCGCGGAGGCGTTACGGCGCGGGTATACGACGAGAAAGATCGCACAGCTTACATCGATCGACATGTTCTTCCTGACCAAGATCGCGCACCTGGTCAAATTCGAGCATCACCTCATAAAAGGACCATTAACAATAGAGGTGCTGAGACAGGCCAAATTAATGGGCTATTCGGATCAACGTATTGCACAGCTTACTGCAATGCCACATGACTCAATACGCGCGATCCGATACGAAGCCAAGATCATTCCGGGATTTTCCATGGTCGACACCTGCGCCGGAGAATTCAAGGCGGTCACGCCATACTATTACTCCACCTACTATACGGCACCGACATACCTGCCGGCGCCACCGCGAAAAAACCGGGTGCTCATTATCGGCTCCGGACCGATACGGATCGGTCAGGGTATTGAATTCGACTACTGCTGCGTGCATGCTGCGCTCGCACTGCGGAAACGTGGCTATGAAGCGATCATGATAAACAGCAATCCCGAGACTGTTTCCACGGACTTCGACGTATCGACCAGACTTTACTTTGAACCCTTGACCCTTGAAGACGTTCGGCATGTCATGGATCACGAGCGCTGTTCCGGTGTCATCCTTCAATTCGGCGGGCAAACGTCCGTGAATCTGGCCCAGCCGTTGAGTGTAATGGTAAAAACCCTCCCCTATTTCTGCAGGATTCTTGGCACACAACCTGAGGACATCCATTGTGCCGAGGACCGGCATCGCTTCTCGACACTTCTTGCTGAACTATCGATCATCCACCCTCCATTCGGTGCCGGACATACGTATGATGAAATCCAGCGGGTCGCGGACAGAATAGGCTATCCTGTGATCGTACGCCCCAGCTATGTTCTCGGAGGACGGGCCATGGAGATCGTGTATGAACCGACCGGTCTCCAGCACTATATCGAAGTTGCAGCGCAGGTGTCACCCGATCATCCGGTATTCATCGATAAGTACATCGATGATGCGATCGAAGTTGACGTCGACGCGCTCTGTGATGGCTCAGAGGTCTTCGTTGCCGGTGTTATGGAACATATCGAACAAGCGGGTGTTCATTCCGGAGATTCATTCGCGGTCATTCCCCCGTACTCTCTTTCTGACCCTGTCGTAACCGACATCAAGCGGATCACCCGCAAGATTGCATGTGCGCTGAATACAAAGGGACTGATTAATATCCAATTTGCGATCAAGAACCACACTATATACGTGCTAGAAGCGAATCCCAGGGCATCACGGACGATCCCGTATGTTTCAAAGACGATTGGAATACCGCTCGCGCAACTTGCGACCCATATCATGATCGGTGACACCCTGAGCGATCTTCGTAATAGATCCTTGCTCCGCGAACCACCCGCTCATGGATTTGTATCGATCAAGGGGCCGGTCTTCCCCTTCCTGAAACTCCCGGGGGTCGATCCTATCCTGGGGCCAGAGATGAAATCGACCGGGGAGATCATGGCGATCGATAGAAATTTTGGAGCCGCATACTACAAAGCGATCTTAAGCGATAATAAATTTAGTGCACGCGGTACCGCATATATTACGGTCTGTGACCGGGATAAACCGAAAATCATCACACTCGCCCAAGACCTTATCACGCTTGGGTTCACGGTCGTTGCGACGCGCGGTACGGCCGATTTCCTCAAATCCCACACCATCGCCGCCCAGACCGTCTACCGGATCAGTGAACATAAATCCCCGAATGCCCTCGATCTCATGCGTCATCAGAAGATCCAGCTCATCATCAACACCCCGACCCAGACATACCGGGCAAAACGCGATGGATATACAATGCGCCGCCTTGCCGTGGAACTGAATATTCCGTTCATTACGTCCCTAACCTCAGCGCAGGCCGAGATCGAAGCGATACGGTTCGCCCAGACATCCCAGGTGACCACGCGGCCGCTCCACGAATACCATTCACGACCCGCAAACCGCAAGCCTACACCGTAAGCCGAGAGACTTAATACCAAGAACGAAGAACCGTAGAGCGTAGGGCGCAAGGCGAATAATAAGGTAATAACCAATACTTAATAACAAAACCGTATATCAGCGGAGCAGGATATCAGCACGCAGGAAGTCCCCACAGCAGCAGATCAAGTAACAGTATTTATCTGATACTCTGATAATCTGATCGGCTTTTTACTGATACACTGATATTCTGGTATGCTTGGTTATTATGTGTTCCGCGTTTCGCAGTGTTTACATGTTGACTTACTATACTGTATGTGTATATTCTAGATATGCCAATTAATGATAAGTGGAGAAAATTCATACCTGAACAGATCCATAATGCACCTGATTTCCCGGGTGTATTCGAATTCACGGATCTTCTGCAAGAAAAAGTGCTCTATATCGGGCAGACCCAAAGCCTCACACAGGCATTACTGGAGATATTCGAGAAGAAACCACCTGAATTCGGCATGGCCGCGTTCTTCCGGTTCCACGCAACGAACGACACTGCAGCAGAATATGAGCAATTGATCGCGGATTATCAACAAAAACACAATGGGGCACCTCCGATCAATATTATGCTTGCAGATAAAAATTAACCTTGTGGATCTGTAAAGAAACAGTGTTGGGGTAGGTTTAACAGCTTACTTGATCTTATCGGTCTTTATCTTCACGAGACCAAGGTTCGCATCTTTATGACAGATGACGAAGAAAATACCGTTCTCTGACTCCTTGATAAAAAAGACACTCTTTGGTGTATAAAGTATCGCCGATGCCCTTTCCACATCAAGACTGCGTTTAATGCTGTTCACAATCTGGGCAGCCATTGCCGCTGAACGTTCGGCATCATATCCGACTGAGAATTGACTCTCAACGACAAACCCATCCTCAGTAGCGATGCCGGCACCCAATACTTTCGGTATCCTTGCTAGTTCGTCCACTTTCATCCTAGTATCTCCATAATCTCATCAATTATTTTTCGTGCATAAATAAACACAAGCCCCGGTTTTGCCTCAGCTTTTGTTATCACCACGAGAAGAGACTCACCTGCAGTAATAACGCATACCGTCTCCTTACCCTTTTCAATAATGAATTTATCCACTGCTCCTTCTTCCAGAAAACGGAATGCCTCGCTTGCTTCATTGTGTATCGCCGCGACCATTGCGCACAGTTCTTCGATATCCGGGTAAGCCTGATAGTAATTCTGGATCAGCAGTCCGTCAGGAGAACAGATAACTGCACCTTTGACGGTCTTCATAGCAAGGAGCTTATTCACGGGTTCCTTAAGGGTCTCGAACGGGATAATGGCTTCACTCAATGCCGGCTGGTTCATTTCCACGGGTTCTGCTGCTGCCTCAGGGACCGGTGCGGCCTCGACTTCGGCAAAGGCGCCCTCTTCCTCAGTACCCGGTTCCGGTCCAGTTTCGGGGATGGACGGTTCCTCCTGAATCTCAGTTTCACCTGCTACGTGTATCTCTTCAGGCTGCTCAACCGGTCTGGTCTCGGGTCCTGGCTCCTCGCTCGCAGGCGCGGATTCCACAACAGCGTCTTCGTGTACTTGGGATGGCTCCTCAACTGGTTTATCCTCAGTAACGGGTTCCCCATGCACAGCCGGTTCTTCTGGCTCGGGTGCTGGTTCGGTCTCAGGCGCTGTCTCCACCTTGTTTTCCGGTGTCCCGTGGTCTTCAGATACTCCTGCACTTTCCACCGCACCAGGCTCCTCATGAACACTCGGTTCCAGGGAAGAAACGACTTCTTCTTCAACGGACAGCGCGGACGGCAGTACTTGCTCAGTCTTCTCAATAGTCTGTAGCTCTTGTTGAGCATCTTTATTATCAGGATTGATCTGGAGTGTCGTTTTGTAAAATTCAATCGCTTTACTTTCCTCTCCGAGTTTCCTGTAAGAATGGCCCAGATAGAGATTAGCGTTTTCGCTTTCCGGCACTTCACCATGCGCTTCCTCAAGTACTTTTATCGCCTCTTGCAGGTCATTTTTCATGTAGTACGCACGACCGAGGATTATTTTAGCCAACGTATAGGTAGGATTCCGAGATAGTCCATCCTTGAGTATCGAGATCGCTTCATCGATCATCCCTGAGGATAGGTAGACATCAGCAAGTGTAGCGAAGATCAGAGCACCTGAATCCATTGTTAACTCATCAGCCATATATGATCCTCCTCAAAGTCATACTTCTTTTTTTATGAACTCTGAAAGCTCAACAGTCATTGTCAGACAATGCCGGATCTTTTTTGCAAGTTCCTCCTCCGGGCTGAGCAGCAATGCCTTTTTCCAGTTGTCACACGCACTCTCGAAATCCCCTTCCTGGACGCGGAGTAATCCGAGATGATAGTATGGGAGCGTCTGCGAAGAATCGATCTCGATCGCTTTCTGTAAGTACACATTCGCTTCTGACCGCTCGTTCTTTTCAAGATGATAAAGCCCGGCAAGTAGATTCACATCGAAGAGATCCGGATGCTTTTCCTTCAAGAACTGCACATAGGGCGAAGCTTGAACAAGATCTTTTTTCAACATGCAGAACCGCAATAGGCCGATATTCGCTCCTATGTGTTCTTTATTATGTTCCACTATTTGCATGTAGCGTTCGCGCGCTTCATCATGATCCCCGGATTGCCACGAGAGATCAGCGACCTGGACGATCCATTCCAGAACATCAGGCTGTTGTTCCATCAACTCGGTGAATATCACTTTTGCTTTCTTGATATCCCCGCCGGTTTTGAACAACGTTCCGAGAAGCTGTTTACTACTCGTCGCGTCAGGATGCTGAATGCTGTATTCTTCGAGTATCGTAATCGCACTCTCTCGTTGTCCGCGATCAAAGAGGATCTTTGCTTTCAAATCCATCGCATTGTGCCAATCCGGTTTTTGACTGAGTGTCTGATCGATCATGAACAAGGCATTATCATAATCCCGCTTCCGGTAATACTCTTCGGCATGGGCATACGACTCATCCGCATCCGGAATCTCAAGCTGTGGGAGTTCAGCTTCCATCGATTCCTCAACCCGCTGATCGATATCCTTTGTATAATAGGGGCCGAATCCGCTCAATTGAGGATCGACGGTCAGCATGTATTTGTTCTTTTCGTAATTAGGTTCGATCTCCATGCCGCGCCGGATGAAGTCCAATCCCTCTTTAAATTTCCCCTGCTTGGTGAGGATGAACCCGATATTATAGTATGCACCCGCATAATCCGGCGCCATAGCCAACGTCTGTCGGAACACATGCAATGCATCATCATCCTTGCCTTGTTCAACGAACACAAGGCCCCTGCCAAAATGCTGATCCGCAGTATCCCCGTTGAACAGGGCAAGTGCTTTTTCATATTTACCATCGTGGAGCAGTATCATCCCCTTATTGACACGTGCGTCAACGCTGTTCAGCTTGATCGCAGCATCGTACAGCCCCAGGGCCCGATCGATATTCCCGGCGATGTACTGGCATACCGCTTTGTTGTTGATCGCCGGTGCAAATTTTTTGTCAAGTATATATGTCTTATCAAACCATGTTTCTGCTGCCTGGAGATCGTTCTTCAGACAGAAAAGAACTCCCAGCGCATTGGTGCAAAGAGCAGAGTCAAAATCCAATTCATATGCCTTCTGCAAAAATCGTTCAGCATCTGACATTTTGTATTGAAAAAGGTATACCTGTCCGAGCGCAAGATACAATTCCGGACTGTCAAAACGAAAAGAAAGACAATGCTCCAACTCTTTCTGGGCTTCACCGTGCAATCTTTTATTCCGGTAAGTCATTCCAAGGTTGAAGTGCACCTGGAATTCGTTTTCCGTCTTTTTCGGCATACCGAGCTGCTCTTTGAGGAATTCCCATTGTCCCTTGTGTTCCTTGATATCAATTGACAAGTTCGGTTCGAATTGGGCAAGTGCAGGATTCAAGGAGATCGCCTTTTTGACGGAAGCAAGACTATCATCAACCTTCCCCTTTTCCCCGTATGCGAACCCGAGCAAAAAGTGGCTCTCAGCAGAAGCTGGTTCAAGGTTGATAGCTTCCTGGAGGTTTTTGATCGCCAGATCAACGATCCCTTTGTTGAAATAAACTTCTCCAAGCATTCTGTATACCTCGGGGGAGATCTTTATTTCCAGACTCTTCTTGATCTCTTCCAGTGCATTGTCGTACTTGCCCAAGGATTTCAAGGTCATACCCAGCCCGTAATGCCCCTCAAAAGAACCGGGATTAAAATCAAGCACTTTTTTGTAAAAAATGATCGCTTGTGAATAACGACTGAGTTTCCGATACGTATCCGCAAGTTCCAGAGTTCTGTATTCATCATACGGCTCCTTATCTAGAACGCGCGCGAGCCGCTCGACTTTTTCCTCAAGGCGCCCTGTCTTCTTCAAAATAATATCGAGGTTATTCCGGGCAAGGACGAAATTCGAATCGATCTTCAATGCCTCTTCAAGTTCGCTGATGGCTTCGTCGTAGAGTCCTTTATTATAGTACACGATCGCAAGATTATTGTGCGCTCCAGGATCATCCAGAGGTATCCTTTCAGCAAAACCTTTGAGTATTTTTAGTTCTTCCGGTGTTATCATTTCATTATATTGAGTTTCTTCAAAATCAACTCCAGGCTCGTGGTATCAGGAAGGAGAAGGAAGTATGCCCGTAGCGGCTTTTCCATCTCCCCAAAATCGAACTCGCTCTCAACGCAGAAAATGAAATCTTTTTCTCTCCCGAACTCAAGAACAACGCTCGAGAGCACGGCTCCGACCATATCCACGATCATTCCCGGGACACTCGGGAGGATCAATAATCCAAGGAGTTCACCGAGCGCATTCATATACGAGCAGGAAAGAATATTGCTCACCTCTTTTAATAACGACTCCTGGACTTCCGCTGAATTTTCTTGTGCTGCGGGCATGAGGAGTGATGTCAATTCCTGACCATCCTCGTACGGATAGAGTAAGAGTGTGCGACCGGTAAGATCGCCTAAAAAATACATGAGGACGGAAACAACCACATCATTGGGATCGGCGATACGCAGAATTACATCCTCTAACGGTCCGGTCAGGATCTTGGGCACCCGGACCATCACCTTCTTCCCCATTAACTGGGACAGTGATGTTGCCGCATGCCCGCTCCCGATATTCGCCACTTCTTTCAAGGCATCCAGTTGTTCCGGGCTCAGACATTTCGCATCAATCATACAAACCCCCTCGGGTCAAGTATCAAGATCGGTTGACCATCAGCATAGATCGAACAGCCAGAGTATAGCGATGATTCGAGTAGTGAATCAAGTTGTTTCACAACGATCTCTTCCTCGTCAACGATCGAGTCAGCAATGAATCCACGGCGCTTCCCGGCATGTTCGATTACAACCAGGGATTTCCGCCCCGGCAAATTTCCGCATCCCAATCGCTCGCTTAAACGAACGAGCGGAAGGATCTCATCACGGAGCGGTAGCAATTCCCGGTGGTATACTCTCTTGATGATCGTACTATCGACATACATTGTTTCCTTCACATAGGTCAATGGGAGGGCAAATCTTTGCCCGTTGATATGCACGACCATTGCACGCACGATCGCCATGCTGAGCGGTAGATCGAGCGTGAAACATGTACCCACGCCGAGTTTGGAGGTAATGAGCAAACGACCGCCAAGTCTTTCTGCTGTTTTAACCACAATATCCAAACCCATACCACGCCCGGACATTGTAGAAACCGCGTCGCGTGTAGAAAACTCCGGATGGGTCAGAAGACGATACACATCATAATCACTGTAGTGTTCTACTTCCTCTTTGGAGACAATCCCCTGCTTGACCGCCTTCTGCTTCACTTCCTCGATATCGATCCCTTTACCATTATCAGCCACTGAAATAAGGATACGGTCACGCTCACGCACTGCATACATCTCGATCCGGTCACGGGCTTTTCCTTTAGTTTCCGCAATACCGTGGTCAAGAGCATTCCGGATCAAGTGCATCAGAGGTTCCTTTAACTGGTCAATTATCGACCGATCGACCTCGATATTCGCACCAACAATAACGAACTCGACATCTTTGTTCATGCGTTTTGTCTCATCGCGGAACCAACGCGGGAAAAATTCGAAAACGCCCGATAGAGGAAGCATCCGTAACTTCATCACCTCATCCTGTAAAGATGATATCATCCTCGCTATAGCCTCCCCCAGATTACTAAGCCGCTCGTCATCGATATCCTGGCTCAATGCGGCGAGTCGCGACCGGGAAATCGTCAGTTCGTTGGTCAGATTGAAAAGAGTGTCGAGCTTCTGCATTTTGATGCGTACTTCAGGAACTCGCTCGGTTCTTACCCCACCTTTGCACAGATGAAATGATTCACCGCGCTGGACCTTCTCGATCGCTTCAAGGAGATCATCAACCTGTGGCAGAACATGCTTCGTGCGGAGCGCTTCTGCAAATTGTGCAAGAACGTCAACGATAACAAAAAGAAGGTCGGTGACGTATGCTTTAACCTCCCCGGTTTTCTTCGATCCACTAAGAAGATCTTCGGTCCGGTGGCTCAGATTCGACAGCGTATCATACCCCATGGTCTGGGCCATGCCCTTGATGGTATGGAAAATACGGAAAACCTCAGAGACCGACTCGGATGCACGCGGATTGCGTTCCAGTACGAGCAAATGATGATTCAACTGCTTGATGTACTGTTCAAACTCGCTGATAAATAGCTCTATGTAGTTTTCCATTATTTTTTCGCAATACGTTCGATAGATTCCAGCACTCTCGACGGCTGGAACGGTTTTACAACATAATCTATCGCACCAGCCTGTACCGCTTCGAGGACAAGTGCCTGTTGGCCCATCGCAGAAACCATGAGGATCTTTGCTTCTGGATCCAGCTTCTTGATCTCTTTGACCGCTTCGATACCGCTCATATCAGGCATGATGATATCCATTGTTACAAGTTCTGGTTTGAATTCCTTGTACCGTTCTACCGCTTCTTTCCCGGTTGCTGCCTCACCACAGACCGTATGACCACCTTTTTCCAGTATGTCGCTCAGCATACGACGCATGAACATTGCGTCGTCCACGATCAAAATCCTCATGTGTCCTCCTTTAATAAGGTTTTTTCCAGGTCTAAAATGTGGATCGGTTTCCTGTCATCTTCATAAATACCCACAAAAAAGTTCTTGACTTTCTTCGTGGAACGTAATTCTCCACGCTCACTCAAGCGTGATGCATCGACCTTTTTTGTACCAAACAGCTCATCAACCTTCAATCCAGCGACTCTCCCTTTGGCCTCCGTGATGAGGAGCGTTTTACCACTTTCCACACCCCCAAGACCAAGACGTTCCCGTAATGATACTACGGGAATAACACTCCCCCGGATATTCACTATCCCGAGGATAAACTTCGGTGCCATTGGCACCTTGACCGGAGCTATTGACTCAACGACCTCTCGAACATACATGATATCGATCCCTATATGTTCGTTTGCAACTCTAAACACTATCATCGATTCCATCACACACTCCATAGGTAACGAAACCGCACGATACCGAACGGATCGACCCTGAACCCTTCAATATTACTCTTTACAGCGTACGTGTCAACACCATGTGAAAGGAAGATCCAGGGCGCATCCTGCAGGATTATTTTTTCAGCATCCTGATAAATGGCACAGCGCTTCTTGCTGCTGCGTTCGGAACGCGCCTCTTCAATAGCCTTATCAACCAGGGGATTCTCGTACCACGATGAATTGCCAGCACGGCCAAAACTGCGCGAGTGGAAGAGCGGGTACAGAAAATTGTCCGGATCACCATTATCCGAAACCCAACTTTTCATACAGAGAATGCTCTCACCCTGATAGCCCCGTTCAAGGAAATCTTTCCACGGCATAGGATTGATCACAAGACGTATACCGATCCCGGCAAGGGCATGACAGATGAACTCGGCCCGGCGCTCGGCAATTGGACTCTCCCGTATATCGAGCGGATACGTCCCATCAAGACCGCTTCCATATCCGGCTTCCTTCATCAGGGCGCGAGCACGGTCAGGATCATACGGGTACCCGGCAAGATCCTTATTGAATACGTACATACCCGGTGGGAATACGCCGTAACCGGGTATTGATTGACCTTCCATCGCCTCACTGGCGTATCGCTTCTTGTCGATCGCCAAATTCATCGCCTGCCTTACTTTCATGTTCTTAAAGGGGGTATCAAGAGCAACGTTGATCCCTATATACTGCGTGGACAGTACCGGTCCAGCTACGATAGTTGCAGGATCTAATTCATGCACCATATCCGACGAAATCTGCATAAGATCGATCTCACCGTACTTGAACCGCTTAACTGCTTCAGCATTATCAGGTATGACTTTCACGTATACCCGGTCGATCGAGGGACGACCATCGACAAAATTCTCAAAGGCTTCAAGACACAATTCCTTTTCTCGATCCCAGGCAGTCAGGCGGTAGGGCCCACACCCCACTGGCGTATCAGCATTGAACCGGGA
This sequence comes from Caldifarciminota bacterium, assembly GCA_016936155.1. Taxonomy (GTDB): domain Bacteria; phylum Hydrothermota; class Tepidihabitantia; order SM23-42; family SM23-42; genus JAFGPO01. The sequence continues at coordinate 19,028 of JAFGPO010000011.1, read as the reverse complement.
AGGCGTCACGTCACATGCCCCGCACGCGAGATTTGCAAGGAAAGGCAGGTATGGGAACCGCAGAATGAACCGCACATGGCGTTCGTCCTTGATAACAACATTATCGACATAGTCAATAAAACTCACATTCGGTCCTTGTTTTACGCGTTTAACCATGTCCGCGACGTTCTGGGCACGCACTGGTGAGCCATCATGGAAGGTAAGGTTCTTTCTCAATACAAAATCCCATACGCAACCATCCTTGGATACACTGAATGCTTCTGCCAATCCAGGAACCATTTGATTCGCGTAATCGAACGTGAACAACCCGCAAAATACCTGCTCGATGATCTCATGACTGCGGGCATCGGTTTTATTAGCCGGATCCAATATGATCGGCTCGATCGACTGCCTATATACGATCGTCCTCCGTTCCCGTTTCAGAGTCCGGATATTCTTATCATGATGACGTAACACATCACGAATCTGCTGACCGGTCTGAGTATTCGTGCTCACGGTGTCTATGTAGTTACGGTAACCGTTTTTGATACGGTTGTAATCGCTGTTTAAATCGCGGATGCACTGACTGAGCTCATTACAGTGCGATTTCATATGCCCGGTCGAATCGATCATCTCCTGAGCAAGGTGGGTCAGATTGGTCAAAACATCCTTGTTCTCGAGCAATTGGGCCCGTGATATTTCTAGAGAGCCAATCCCCTGATCGACATCACTTATGCATTTGGAGAGATAACCGGACAACTGATCCATGTTTCGGGACATATCCTGTGCAATATCCGCAATCTTTCGCACATACGTACTCGTCCGTTCTGCCAGGCCCTTAATCTCTTCCGTGACGATACCCAGCGCGGTTGCATGCTCGCCCGAACGCGCACTCTCAATACCAGCATAGAGTCCGAGGATCTTCGACCGCTCTGTTATCTTGGTAAGGTCACGAAGCGGGCTGGCGATCAAAGCTGCTTCTTTTTTTACATCGGTCATTTTTCGGTCAAGCTTGGCCAGTAATTGCGTAACATCACTGTAGAACGCAACGCCCTTTGAGAGCGCCTCACACGCTTCATCGTTGGTCTTAAGCCAATCCTGAATCTCTTTGGCAATAGCCTGGATAATCTCGTATAACTGATTGGTCTCGGACACAAGCTGCAAAATCGAACGTTCTGAAGACTGCGCATCCAGCTTACCGATTTGCTGGGCCATCAATTCCTTTATGATCCGGTCATAACTACGCGCGGCATGGTCGAGTGCATTGCTCAATTCCCCACAGGTGGGGACAAAGCTCGAATCATCGTGAATGCCCATCAATTTCGCGCGTAGATTGTTGATCCGTTGCAACAGCGCCTCGAGTGCGATCTCAAGCACAGCGGAAGAACGCGCAGTATCATAGATATCACCAAGCCACTGGGCGTACCGCTCGTTTTCATTGAGTAAAAGGGAATGCAGGCTTTTTTGTGTATCAACGGTCTTCGCGATCCGTTGAATACCAGCCTCGATCGTCGGAATGAGGGCCAGCAGCTCATCGATGATCGTAGAAAATCTTGTATTGATCCTTTTAAGATCATACATGATATTACTGATGCGCAGCAGGTCGTTTCCTAATTCGATCGATTGTTTGACGATCGCGTTAGCAAGATCCGGGATCTTTTTTGATGGTTGTTGCACGCTTTTGACGAGTGTCGTCATTTCGCGGGCGATAACCTCAAATCCTCTACCCTGGTGCCCGGCATGAAACGCAGTGATGCCGGCATTACGCGATGCTACTTCGATCGAATCAGATACCACGCTGATATCTTTTATCAAATGCTCAAGCTGCACGCCATTTGCATGTATCCGATCGAAATACTGTGAAATATTTTCAAGATCGATAGTTATCTGATTGGAAACATCCAGTGAAGCATGTACATTGTCCACGCTCTGGACAAGCAGGTCTTTCGTTTTCTTGATTTCTTGTTCAAATACGGCAGTCCCTTCAAATTCTAGTTCAACAGCAGCCGAAAGATTATCGAACTTTTTACGTATATCGAGCATACGCTCAGTATCATTTTCGAGCGTTTGTTCGATTTCTCGACCAATTTCTGAAAGTTTTTGAAAAGCAACATCGTAATCGCGTAATGGTTTTTTTACCCCGTCAATAATTTCTTGTTTTATGCCTTGCTGCATGTAGAGTAATTGTATAAACTTTTGTAAAAATGTCAATACCAGAGCGGGTTTGCACCTGATGAGGTACTGCAGTTTGCTTAACACCTTTGATGTGTGGCGATCGCAGAAAAGGAATGAGCGCTAGTACAAAAAATGCCAGGACCCAGAATCGAACTGGGGACACCCGGATTTTCAGTCCGGTGCTCTACCAACTGAGCTATCCTGGCTAGCGACCCATTGTATACGGTTTTTATGCAATGTCAAGAGCAACCGATCAATGCCCTCTTCATGCCGTCTCTTCGCCCTCTTTCGCCCCTCTCCTGCCCTCTTAAGCCATCTATACGCCTCCTTGTAACTTCTTTTGCCCTTTACAGCACATCAGGACATCCACAAACAAATTCCAATATCCAAATCACCCTGTTTGAAACATTTGAATTTGGAATTTAGGTATTGTTTCGGATTTAGAATTCAGGATTTCGAGTTTCCCTGTATTCCCCGATCAAGCCGGGAAATGACAAAAGGGTGTAGCCTTCTTGAGCCTCCCTGGGACATAGCCTTGACTCATCTCTCTGTCTTGCTATAATCCTATCATGAATTCCCTGCTCCTGTGTATCCTCGTGTACGTCGGTTTCATCATTGCCTATCATACTTATGGTCGTTTTCTTGGAAATAAACTCTTTTCTCTTAGCAAAAATTTTATCACCCCGGCGCAGCAGATTAATGATCGCGTTGACTATGTGCCGACCAAGAAAGAGATCCTTTTCGGCCACCACTTCACTTCGATCGCCGGCACGGGACCGATCGTTGGCCCGGCGATCGGCGTTATCTGGGGATGGGTACCGGCTTTGATCTGGGTCTTTGTCGGATCGATCGTTATGGGTGCGGTCCACGACCTGGGCGCCCTCGTTATCTCGGTCCGGAACCAGGGAAAATCGATCGGCGAGGTGACAAAAGATATTGTAAGCCCAACCTCGAGAATCCTCTTTCTGCTTGTTATATTTTTCTGTCTGGTCATCGTCATATCGATTTTTGCTATGGTCATAGGTATTCTATTCACGATGTATCCAACAGCAGTATTCCCGGTGTGGATGGAGATCCCGATCGCGATCGCGCTTGGATATTTACTATACCGAAAAAATATGAGCGCAAGGGTCCTGTCGATCATTGCCGTCGCGTTCATGTATGTCACCGTTTATATCGGAACATATCTCCCCATTTCAATACCCGGTGTGATCGTTGGATCACCGGTTGTCACATGGGTGATCGTCCTTATCGTGTATGCGTATATCGCATCGGTTCTCCCGGTCCAGGTACTCCTGCAACCACGCGACTATATCAATGCACATCAACTCTTCTTTGCCCTTGCATTGCTCTTTATCGGACTTGCCATTGCGCACCCGGCTATCAGCGCGCCGCCGTTCGTATCCTCACCTGCCGGGGCTCCTCCGATCTGGCCTTTTTTATTTATCACGATCGCCTGCGGAGCGATCAGCGGCTTTCACAGCCTTGTATCATCCGGGACTTCATCGAAGCAACTCACGAATGAACAGGATGCACGGTTCATTGGCTACGGCTCGATGCTGCTTGAAGGTGCACTCGCCACCCTCGTCATCATTGCATGCACTGCAGGCCTTGGTGATTTTCCGGCCTGGACTGCACGGTATGCTGACTGGACAACTGCCTCTGGTCTGGGTGCAAAACTGGCAGCGTTTGTGGACGGCGCATCATCGTTCCTCTCTGCCCTGGGGATACCACCAACGCTTGCGGCGACACTGCTGGGTGTTTTTATCGTGAGTTTTGCGGCTACGACCCTTGACAGCGCCACCCGGATCCAACGGTATATCGTAACAGAACTTGCGGACACCTTCAAAATCAGATGCCTCGCTAACCGCTATAGCGCAACCCTCCTGGCAGTTCTCTGCGCGCTCCTTTTGGCGCTCGCCAGGCCAAATGGAGCGGGCGCACTCGTACTCTGGCCGCTCTTCGGGGCAAGCAACCAGCTCCTTGCCGGCCTTGCGCTGTTAGTGATCACTGTATACCTGCGAAAACAAGGAAAACCGATCCTCTACACGGCACTTCCCATGATCTTCATGGTCAGTATGACCGGGTGGAGCATGGTTCTGAATATCAAAGATTTCTACCAAACGCATAACTGGCTGCTGTTTCTGATCGACGGGATCATTGTCATCTTTGTCATCTGGATGATCGTCGAAGTAATCCGCGTTGTACTGCGCCCGCAACGACCGGATTGACAGAACACGAAATTTATATACTATTACACACGGAGGTAGTATGAAGAGAGATTTTACGTCGATCCTCGATTTGACCAAAAAGGAAATATTCGAATTATTCGAATTATCCCGTAATATCAAGCATTCCTATAAAAATCGTATTGAGCATCGAATCTTGCGCGGGAATACACTCGCCATGATCTTTGAAAAACCATCCCTGAGGACCCGTATTACGTTTGAAGCTGGTATGACACAACTTGGAGGACATGCGATCTATCTGGCACCGCAGGATATCCAAATGGGAAAACGCGAATCTATTGCCGACGTGGCAAAAAACATATCCCGCTGGGTTGATCTGATCATGGCTCGGGTTTTTGCTCATAAAACAGTTAAAGAATTAGCAAAAAATGCCACGATACCGGTGATTAATGGATTGTCGGATCTGGAACATCCATGTCAGATTATCTGTGATCTCTTCACAATACTTGAACATAAAGGATCGCTAAAAAACATGACCATAGCGTACATAGGTGATGGTAATAACGTTTGTAACTCCTTCGTGGCTGCCGCCTCACTCCTCAGTCTATCTCTGAAGATTGCAACGCCAAAAGGATATGAACCGCGCAAGGAATACTTGAAAAGTGCACGGACTGTCCAGGTCTATAACGCACCGGAAAAAGCTGCCCGATACGCAGACGTGTTGTATACTGATGTCTGGGCTTCAATGGGACAGGAAAGCGAAAGCGCCCAACGGAAAAAGGTATTTTCAAAATTCCAGATCAACAAAAAATTACTCGCGTTGGCGAAAAAGGATGCATTGGTTATGCATTGCCTGCCTGCCCACCGAGGCGAGGAGATCGCTGCTGATATCATCGACGGAGCACATTCCATTGTTTTTGACCAGGCAGAAAACCGCCTGCATACCCAAAAAGCGATCATGATCTGGCTCCTGCAAAAATCATGATCTGATCTTTTTCAATGACAACACACCAATTGGTCTGTATCAGCATATTCTTACTCGTTTACCTGCTCATCATGCTTTTTCACCGCTATAAATCAATTGTCGCTTGGGCAGGGGTTGTTGTCCTCATTGTATCAGGCATTCTTCCTCTGTCCCGCATCGCGTTCCATATTAATTGGAACATACTGGGCATATTCTGGGGAAGCCTGGTCGTTGCTGAACTCTTCATATACTCAAAGATTCCGGCGTACATTGCAGAAGCCATCATCAATCGATCGCGCAACCTGGTATGGGCGATCCTCTGGCTTTCCGCATTCAGCGGCATAATCTCCGCGTTTGTCGAAAATATCGCGACCGTACTGATCGTCGCACCGATTGCCTTTGAGGTCTCGCGAAAACTCAAGGTCTCACCAGTACCTTTCATTCTTGGTATCTGTCTGTCCTCCAATCTTCAGGGAACCGCGACCCTGGTTGGTGACCCGCCAAGCATGATCCTTGCGGGTGCCACGCGTATGACATTCAATGATTTTTTCGTATTCCATGGTCGACCAGGACTCTTTTTTGCAGTAGAAGTCGCCGCAATCGTTTCACTTGTCGTCCTCTATTTACTGAACCGTTCACAAAAGGCAAAGATCACCGCGCGCCGCGGCGAAAAGATAGTGAGTTTGGTCCCGGGCTTTCTACTCATCGCGCTCATCGGGGGACTCGCGATCGGTTCATTCATGCCCCACTTCATGGACTATGTCGGTGCGGTTATTTGCTGTACTCTCGCTCTTATCGGCATCATATGGAGTTTTTTTACGCCAAAGATTAAAACCTTTCATGTTATTCGAGATACGGATTGGGAAACCTTCTGTTTCCTTGCCGCGATCTTTGCACTCATCGGATCTCTGACCGAGACACATACGACAACCGTCTTGGCAAAGACGATTGGCTCATTGACATCCGGAAATCTTGTTGTCACCTATCTCGTACTCGTTGGGTTTTCAGTCATGATCTCGGCGTTCGTCGATAATGTTCCCTACTTTGCAGCTATTGTCGGGGTGGTCACAATGCTTGCCCAGGAACACGGCTACCCCCTGCACCTTTTGCTCTTTGGTACGATCATCGGGACTACGATCGGCGGGAACATCACGCCGATCGGGGCAAGCGCGAATATCGTCGGCGTAGGCATGCTCAAGAAGAATGGCTTTCCGGTGACATTCTTCGAGTTCATAAAAACCGGTCTCCCGTTCACCGCTGCGGCGGTCCTGGCTGGTGCCTTGTTCGTATGGATCTTTTGGGCATAGCCGATGCGATCTCTCTTGATTCTCCCGGGCTGATAACTATAATAAGTAAACGTGGAATTGAGCAAAATACTGCAATTCATCATCTATGACCCGTTCCGCAAGATCATTGCGATCATTTTTGCGTTCGGGTTGTGGTTCTTTGTCTCGCTTGATGGGATATATCAACAAACAAAAAAAGTTGGTATCGTATATACCAATGTTGCGGAATCGCTTGTCATCACGGATTCAATCTCGCACCTGGAAGCCACGCTGAGAGGTCGCGGCAGCGCTCTGTTCAGCACCTGGGCAGCCCCGCCAAAAGTGCGGTGTGATTGTACCGGGAAAAGACCGGGCACTTATGAAATCCCGGTGGGCAGCCTCTCTATTTCAATGCCGTTCAATAATATCACGGTTAATCATTCGTCACCATTGATCACGATCACCATCGACACTATTGTCGAACAGGAGATCGCGGTAAGCGTACCGCTTAGAGGTACTTTGAAACAAGGGTACTCGGTTAACGATATTATTATTAAAGACACGATCATGGTCACTGGACCCCGTGATCTACTCCAGACGATGGAAGCGGTCCTCACAGAAACACTTGATGTAAAAAATAGGAGCATGTCGTTCTCAAAGATCATCCGCCTGGCCCCAGTTTCACCACTGATCCATGTGTCACAGCCTGCAGTGGAAGCTGAAATACTTGTAGATACGACAATCGAACGCCGGTTCACGAACATTCCACTGAAGTTGATCTTCACGCCGTATCAGCGGGTGACCTCTGAAAAAATCAGCCTCGATACCCTTCTAATAAAAGGACCACGGTCGAGAATGAACCTCCTGAATAAAGGAGATATCACCGTGCGTATCACTCTCACCCAGCTCTCGACCGGAGAGTATGAATTGCCCGCAACTATTATATTACCCGATTACATAACACCGGTATATTCGTCCCCGAAAAGATTCTCGATCAAGATCTTCTAGATCAAGCGTGCCGGACAACAAAACATACCCTGATCATTTCTTGTCCATTAAACGGATCGATCTTTTGATCCTGACAATCATTTTTATTGCGAGCCGTGCACTCCTGCGACTTGCCGGGATCAGGTTCGACGCTACGCCTCTTGCATGGTTCTATCAATTTCTCGATCCCCTGCTGCTTCAGCATCGGCTCGCCGAAAGCATCCTGTATTTACATTCACAGCCGCCCGGATTCAATGCCTTTCTGGGATGCGTGTTGATGATCGGAAGAACACATGCCACAGCAGTATTCTCATTTCTCTACATGACGATGGGATGGTTCCTGGTAATAGCTGTTTACATGGTGTTGCGTTACATGACCGTGCCGCGGCTCCTCTCCCTCGCCGCGAGCATTTTTTTCACTCTCAGCCCGCCGGTCATACTCTATGAAAACTGGCTCTTCTACACGTATCCTGTGGCTATGCTCTTAATCATCAGCGCGTTATTGCTCAATCGCTATTTTCAGCATAACAAGACAATCACGCTTATAGTATTCTTTGGAACACTCACCAGCATCGTTCTGACTCGAACATTATTCCATTCTCTATGGTTAGCCGCCGTTGTACTCTGGCTCATCATCGTTCACAAGGAACGCGCCAAACAGATCCTCATTTGCAGCCTGTTGCCATTAGCCGTTCTCGGAGTCTTTCATGTGAAAAACATGATCATATTCCAAAAAACAGGGTTTTCCTCATGGTTCGGGATGAACCTCGCGAAAATGACCCTTACGGTCCCCCTGGACCGACTCCAGCCTGATATCGATCGTGGGGTACTGTCACCGATCATCCGACTCGAGCCATTCCGGGCTCCTGAAGAATACTATGCCTTTGCTCCTTTTGATTCGGTTACCATGATACCGGCCCTGGATATGCAGTATAAATCCACCGGATACCCTAATTTCAATCATGTCGCCTATATGACCGTATCACAGGAGTACTTCACGAGCGCACTTCACCTGGTTCGTAAGTATCCCCAATACTATATGCTTTCAATCACTAAGGCATTATACCGTTATCTCCAACCCTGCTCTGACAAAGCGATCTTCGTGAATGACAATCGGGCCCGCATGGAAACATGGACTGCTTTTTATGAGGACTACCTGCTGGGGAATGTACTGGAACGGGTATGGCATACCACATTCACCAATCGGTATGGTCAAACGCGAACCGTACACCTTAATTTCCTTTTTATCTTCTTTCCGTTCATCATGCTCTGGGGAACGATCACGGCGCGGGACCAGAACAAGCCAAGAGAACGCGCGGCCCAATTGACACACATATTCATGATCGGAACCATTCTCTATGTTACGATCATCGGTAACGCCCTGGAAATGAGTGAAAATATGCGTTTTCGCTTTCTCATAGTACCTTTTATTTACATATTTATCTGCCTTTTCTTCAAGCGATTCTTTAAGAAATCCCAATAACTTGACACAATATGGATTTTGATATATAATTGATGTTGTAAGCGTTCTATGATCAAGCGCGAGGATGGCGGAATTGGAAGACGCGCTGGATTTAGGATCCAGTTCCTTCGTGGAATGGGGGTTCAACTCCCCCTCCTCGCATATGGTGGAGGACCAACGTGCTTTATGAAATCTCAAATGATGGAGCAGTAGAGAAAGAGGTCGTCATCACGATACCTAAAGACGACCTCAATCGATCGATCGATGTTCGTCTGAACGAATTGCAAAAGGATCTCGCGCTTAAGGGATTTCGTAAAGGCAAAGTCCCTAAGGATATCATTCGTGCCCGGTATTATGATACGATCAAGGTCGAGGCGTTGAACGACCTTGTCAATGAGTCGTTCTGGAAAGTGCTCCAGGAACGGGCATGGTTCCCGGCATCGCGTGCTGAACTCAAAGATATGAAGGAAGGCGATTCTATGGTCTTTACACTGCAGTTTGAGATCGTCCCGGAATTTAACGTTGAACAATACAAAGATATCGAGCTGTTCAAAGAAAAACCTCTCCCGGATGAACTTCTCCTTGAACAAGCCATGAAATACCTCAAGGATCAATTTGCTACAGTACAGGAGATAACACGCCCGGCTGCGGTCGATGATATCGTCACCATGGATATGACCGTATCCCAGGGCGATACGAATGAGCAGCTCACAAAGGATGTCACTATGAAGATCGGCGACCGCAGTTTTCCCGATGAAGTGAACCGGGTTTTAGTCGGGGCAAAAAAGACCGACGAGAAAAAAGCCGTTGTCAATACAAAAACCTATACACTTCACATTAAAAAGATTGAAGAAAGAACAGTCCCGGTCATCGACGATGCATTTGCCCGCTCGCACTCGCTCAAAGACCTTGAGGAGTTGAAGAAAAAATTACTGGCCGATGCACAAACATATGAAAAACAACGCCTGGAAGAAGAACTGAAGGAAAAACTCTCGCGTATTCTCCTGGAACGCACACAATTTCCCCCACCCAAATCAATGGTGACGCTTGAGTATCAGAAAATGCTTCAACGCATGAATGCCGATGATAATGACGCGAACCGGGAACGTTTCTGGGCCACGGCTGAGAATCGGGCCCGTCTCAACCTAATCCTCGATTGGATCGCACGCAGGGAGAGCATCACGGTGAATGATGAAGAGGTCAAACATCTCACCACTGCGATGAGGATAAAAGCGGACAAAGAGAACAAATCGAATATCGAAAGTTACATAAAAGCCATGGTGATCAGAGAAAAAACCCTCGATTATGTATTCAAACATGCACGAATCAGTGAAAAAAGCCGTATATTATCGCCAAAGGAGGCACAGAATGATACCCATTCCGTACGTCATTGAACAGACCGGTCGCGGTGAACGCGCATACGATATCTATTCACGACTGCTCAAAGAAAGGATCATTTTTATCGGCACACCGATCGATGATACGGTTGCCAATCTGGTTATGGCACAACTGCTCTTTCTTGAAGCAGAAGATTCCGCAAAGGACATCAATCTATACATCAATTCACCCGGTGGTGTCGTATCCTCCGGACTGGCGATCTACGATACGATGCAGTTCATTGCGCCCCCGGTCTCAACGATATGCATCGGGATGGCTGCAAGCATGGCGGCGCTCCTTCTGGCCGCGGGCGAAAAAGGCAAGCGTTTCGCCCTCCCCCATACGCGGATAATGATCCATCAACCAGAGGGCGCGTATGCTGGACAGGCATCAGATATCGAGATCCACGCAAAAGAAGTATTGACCATCCGGCAGATCCTGAACGAAGTATTATCCAAACATACCGGACAGAAGGTCGATAAGATATCAAAAGATACAGACCGGAATTACTTCATGTCCTCCCCGGATGCGAAACAATACGGGATTATCGATGAAATAATGGAAAAACGATCGGCCTGATGCCCAAGATCATTTGCCACTTCTGTCAACGTTCCAAACCAGCGGTCAAGCGCTTCTTCCGGGGAACGAGATCGTACATTTGTAATGAATGTATCAATCTGCTCCACGAGATCCTTGAGGATGAAGAACGGGCATTTCCGATCAAGAATTTCACCCTGCCCAGGCCATCCCAAATAAAAGCATTCCTCGATCAATACGTCATTGAACAGGAACAAGCAAAAAGAGTCATCTCGGTCGCTGTCTACAACCATTACAAACGGGTCATGCATGCTTCAAACGACGTTGAGCTTCAGAAGAGCAATATTCTGCTCGTTGGTCCTACCGGCACCGGCAAAACGCTCATTGCGGAAACGCTTGCCCGTCTTCTCCATGTCCCCTTTACGATCGCGGACGCAACACCGCTCACTGAAGCGGGGTATGTCGGCGAGGACGTCGAGAATATCCTCCTGCGCTTGATCCAGGCAAGCAATTTTAACATCGAGGCCGCGCAAATGGGCATCATTTATCTTGATGAGATCGACAAAATCGCCCGAAAACAGGACTCTCCATCGATCACCCGGGATGTATCAGGCGAGGGCGTGCAGCAAGCTCTTCTGAAGATCATCGAAGGGACCGAATCGAATGTCCCGCCTCATGGCGGGCGCAAACACCCGGAACAGGATTTTATCAAAATCCAAACAAAGAACATCCTCTTTATACTCGGAGGAACCTTTACTGGATTGGACGATATCATTGCCAAACGCCTCAACCAAAAACGCATGGGGTTTATGGCCAGTAGCGCTCCGGGTACCCATAACCACGGAAATATGCTGGAGCACATTGCGCCTGAAGACTTGATCGCGTATGGTCTTATCCCCGAGTTCGTCGGACGGGTACCGGTTATTGCCCCTCTCAATACGCTCTCAGAAAATGCGCTGATCGATATTCTCACGAAACCCAAGAACGCTCTGATAACACAATATGCGAAGTATTTCCAGATGGAGGGCATCCAATTACAATTCACGAATGAAGCGCTCACGGAGATCGTGCGCCTGGCTCTCACCTACAATACGGGGGCACGGGCGCTACGTTCTGTCATGGAAAGGTTTATGCTCGATATCATGTTCTCACTCCCCGACCGCAAGGATATTAATGCATGTACGGTGACACGGGAAGTCATAACCGGCGGAGCACCGCCGCTTTACCGGAAGAAAAGCAGGAGGCGTGCTCAATGAATATATTCACTACTCTCCGCATGACGCTGCGCCGGAATCGTTTCAAACAACCATTCCAGCCCCTGGGCATGAAAAAACGCCGAACATTCCTGATCTCGGTGCCGGGGGAACATGCGAATATCATGACAACGCTGTCATTACTTGGCGGTCTGCAAAAATGGGGACAGATAATCTTGCTCGTTCCTCAAGCGACCAGCCTGTTCTATTGTTGGCTGCCTGATAAACACTACAAGAAGATCATCTACACGAAACCCGCGCGTACTTTTGGCAAAGAATTAGGGACGCTCCGGCAACAATTACAAGGGAATAAGATCAACTTCCTTATCGAGCTGAATACACCGGCAAATATCTCTTTGCCCTGCCTTACATCGATCGAAAAGCGTATATGCTTTTATGATATGAAAAATTATCCCTATTTCAACATAATGATGAAAGATGGCTTCACATCCCTCCACGAGTTCTTCACAATCAAAAAATCCGATCCCGGGAAAGTACTCCGTTTCACCGGGAGAACACAATCACAGGTGCGAACAGCATATGGTAAACGCAAACCGCTCTGCTTTGTGAACGGGAATGCACCCGCACAGTGGGACGGCGATATGCTCATCCTGGATAAAGATATCCCTGCTACGCATCATGATGTCCTCTGTCTTCTCAATTGTGCAGATGCCTACTACGGGCACCGTGATATTTTTCACGACTTTGCATGTGTATTCAAGAAAACCATCCTCGATCAATGAAATCAGAACAGACCGCAGCCTGCGCGATCCTCGAGCAGTTAAGCGATGTTGACCTATGGAATATCGGCGTAAAAGAGATTTGCCACGCCATCGCAAGGGGCTTGGACAGCCGTGAATACGGTCTTGTCCGACGCCGGGCAAGAAGCGACATGATCGAACTGCGGCACGGGATCACCGAACGGAGATTTTTACAACGGGTCGGTCACGCTGCCAAACCCTATTTTATCATGTCCCTTGACCAGGATACCTACCGTTTTTACTTCCTGGATGTCCACCATCATGCAATGGATACCCGGGAGCGTACTTCCATTCTTACAATCCTGAAAATGATGGGCAAAACGATCCAGATGCGCAATGTGTCGAAAGAACGGATCGTCGAAACTCAGATCATCAACCAACTCAATCTCAACGTAACGACCGCGCTTGATGAACATAAGATCGTCACGACACTGGAAACTGCCGCGCGCAAGATGCTGGGGATCGATGACATCTATCTTTTCTACATCATTAACGATGTTGCAACCGGCAGTAAACTCACCCTTCATCTTACAGACATACCGAAAAAAACATATGATCAGCTGTTCCGTATCCAGCAGATATTCACGCTTCGCATGAGAAACAATAACTTTACTCGAATGGGAACGATCCATGCCCGTTCAACAATGATGACGTTCATTCCATTCACGATAAAAAATGAACTAAGAGGATTCTTCATTATTTTCAAAGATATCTTAAAAAAGAACAAGACATACGGAATCACCCGGCTGCGCTTCCTTGCTAACCAGGCGGCACTTGCGATCGAGCGTATCGACCTGTTCCGGGCGCTCAATCGTACCCTGAAAGAAAGTCAAGGCATTCAGGAACTTGTAAAAATTATGCTCTCTTCCGTTGATCTTTCATCCCTGTTCAATGAAATACTGCAGCGGGCCCAAAAGATCCTGGGATTCAACCGGATTCTTTTCTCTCTCCTCGATCCAAAATCAGACTGTTTCAAGCGCGTGGCTGGTGTGGGGATCTCCGCGTCGAAGTTTAAACGCGCCCAGGCAGTCCATCCACCCAGGGCAACGATGGAAAGCCTTTTCCTCAACCGCTTTAGGATCTCTAATTCCTATCACATACCCGCACGGGCGGTGGATTCCATAAAATCCAATATAAAGGCATACGAACTTTACAGCCGACCACGCCCGCGCTACCGGCTCGCACAGATATGGGATCCCGGCGATATCTTCATCTCCCCGGTCTATTCAAAATCCCGCGCCCTGGTTGCTATCCTTTCTCTTGACAAACCAATGAACAACCTTGTCCCGACGATTGAACAGGTCCGTTTGCTCGAAACGTTTGGAGACTTTTTCGGCATGGCGATCGAGAACGCGCAGCTATTCGAAAAAATAGAGAAACTGTCGAACACTGACGAGCTCACCGGCATTTTGAACTACCGGTTCTTGCGCGAACACATTCAGACGCTTATCGAAAAAGCACGCACGCCGTTTACCCTCGTTCTGATCGATCTCGATGACTTCAAACTATATAATGACCGCTTCGGTCATGTTCACGGTGATGAGGTCCTTCATTCTTTTGCCCAGAATCTCACTGCGTGGGTCGGCAAGCGAGGGTATGTTGTGCGGTACGGCGGTGACGAATTCATTCTGCTCTTCCCGAACATGAGCGCAGCACAGACGAAACGAATTATGCAGGGGATCCAACGGAATATCACAAGACGTATGAAAGCAAAGCGTTCTACGCTGATCAATTTCACTTTCGGCACCGCCTCTTTTCCCGCGCACGGTCATGATCTTGGCTCCCTTATCGACCGCGCAGATAATATCCTATACGAACGAAAGGCGAAAAAGAAACGATGAACCTTAAGAGCATTCGGGAACGATTCAGCTCGCGGGCGCTTGTTATCTATTTTCTGATCGGAATCGGATTGATCGCGATCGTCACTTTCATCTACTCCAATTACCTCATACAGCGGATAAAAATAGAGACGGAAACGACTTCTCGGATATTCGCGGAATTTGCACGCGGGACGAGCGTCGATGAGGAACGGCTCGTTGAGCTATTCTATATCGAAGTCATCCAGAAGATCGATTTCCCGGTCGTTCTCACTGATGAGAACGGTGAGCCCTATTCTGCAAAGAATGTCCGGTCAAAGGACCTGCGGAGTGCAGCTGAAAAACTGGATCGTGTGCAAGATCCAATACCCATGATCATACGGCACGGAAGTGATTCAACGCTGGTCGGGCATGTCCACTGGGGCCTGTCGCCGTTCACAAGATCCCTGCAGATATTACCGTTCGTGGAAACGATATTCCTCATTGCGTTCTTGTTCCTGGGTTTTTGGGGATATCTTATTTACCGGAAGAGTGAAGAAGAAAAAATATGGAACTCGCTTGCCCGGGAAACTGCTCACCAGCTCGCAACGCCTCTTTCGTCCCTTGTTGGCTGGCTCGAAGCATTCAAAGGTAAACTGCCTGAAGAGATCAGCCAGGGTATCCAGGAGGATGCCCAACGCATGAGAGGCGTGCTCGAAAAGTTCTCGCGGATCGGTCTTCCACCTCGTCTTACTCAGCGTGACCCGACCGACACGATCAAACACTCGGTCGCTTATATGCGGAAACGGGCTCACAAGAACATCAAATTCGAGGAAAACTATGGGCCGCTGCCTTTGGCACAATTCGACGATATCCTCCTTGGCTGGGCAGTCGAGAATATCGTTAAGAACGGATTGGATGCGATCGCCAGTGATCCGGGCTCGATCACGGTGAGGACGTTCGAACAGACGAATGCGATCTATATAGAGATCTCGGATACCGGGAAAGGCATCAAAACAGCAAACAAGATATTCAAACCAGGATATACGACAAAAAAATATGGCTGGGGCCTTGGCCTTGTCCTGACTAAAAGGATCGTGGAGGAATACCACAGGGGTAAACTCACCATTACCAGAACAGGACCGCAAGGAACAACGTTCCAGCTGATCATACCAAAGGTGGAACAATGAGAATATTATGGATCGATGACGAGATTGACCTGCTGAAGCCATTTATTTATCTCCTCCAGCAAGAAGGTTATGATGTTGAAACAGCGACGTCCGGAGAGGACGGTGCAACACGCGCTGCAAAAGAGGTTTTTGATCTTATCTTCCTGGATGAGATCATGCCCGGTGTTGACGGGCTGGAAGTCTTAAGAAAGATCAAAAATGAAAATTCACAGCAGATCGTGGTCATGGTCACCAAGAGCGAAGAGGAAGACCTCATGAACAAAGCCTATGGAGGCTGGGTGGATGACTATATCACAAAACCGTTCAGTTTCAACCAATTGCTCTCTGTTTTAAACAGAACGCTGAAACGTCGTTCGATCATCGGCGAAAAAATGGCCGAGGAGTATGCGGTTCAGTTCCGCGTATTTGCCGAACCTGGCGACAGTAATGATTGGATCGAATACTACAAATCGATCGTCTCGTGGGATCTCCGGCTATTGGAAATGGGAACAAAAGACCTCGCTATGCTGCACGAAGAGCGCAAGCATGAGGCAAATGCTGGATTCGTCAAATATATCGAGAATGAATATCAGTCCTTTCTATCTGGAAGGGGTCCTATCCTCTCAAATAATCTTTTCTCCCATACGATCTTTCCTTTACTCCAGGAAGGACCGATGCATTTCATTGTTTTCGACTCCATGCGCCTTGACCAATACTTCAAACTGGCACCCTCATTGCGGGATTTCTTCGAGATAAGAACACAATTCTATTTCTCGATCCTGCCAACAGCAACTCCCTATTCACGGAATGCTCTTTTTGCCGGACTCCTGCCCTTACAAATCGTGCAAAAATACCCGCAGTATTGGACCTTCGAAGAAAAAGGACAGAACCGATTCGAAGAGGAGCTGTTCACCGAACAAATGAAAGCCCATAACCTGCGGATACGAGCGTCCTATTACAAACTTTCGTCAATGCAGGAGATAGAACGGAATACCCAAAAAGTGGCGAACGACAAATCCGACATCGTGATCGTTGTAATCAATTTCTTCGATTTGCTCTTTCATTCAATCCCAGGAAGGGGTGACATGAAAGGGATCCTCGATGATGAACGGGTACTTCTCAACCTGCTCACCTACTGGTTCCCGATCTCGCCGCTCTTCGAAATATTCAGAACGATTGCAAAAAATAACCGCCGTATCGTGTTAACATCCGACCATGGTTTTATTCGGGTGCGCCGACCTGCTATCATTTATGGCGGACGGTCAATATCACCGAACCTCCGATATAAATATGGTCCGGCACTCCGGGTCGACAAAAAGAACGCCTTCCTGTTGAACAATCCCGGCGATCTTGCATTGCCGAGCGAGGATCCGTCGGTCCGTTTTGCCATTGCAAAAGAGGACCACTATTTCATCTACCCGACAAAACCGACCGAATACGAACGCGAGTTCAAATTCACGTTCCAGCACGGCGGTATTTCCATGGAGGAAATGATCCTCCCCTGCGCGATCATGACACCACGTTAAAAACGCAAGCAGTGAGCACTATCCAGTAAGCCGAGAAATTGATAGGAAGACGTGAAACACTACCTCGCTAGACGTTGCTTTAGCAGATTTAAAATACTGAGCACGAAATTTTAACAAATCGGAATATCAAAATTCGAATATCCCAACAATAACAAATAACGGATGATTATCCTTGGAATTTTGCTATTTGAAATTTAAATGTGTTCAGTGTATTATCACTGTAATCTTTCTTTTACATCATTGTAATCGATTCCAACGAAGGTGGAATGGGATTTAGAATTTCCCGCCGCAGGCGGGAATTGGGGGGCCCCCACCGGAGGGCGAAGAAAATTTTAGCAGAGGCCCCGTTTCTTGTCAATGCTTCATGTACTGCACTGCATTACGGTTTGAAGTTAAATGGTATAGATATCTTCTGTTCGAATGGAACACCATCTTTGGTCGCAGGTGTGAATTCCCACTTTTTTGCCGCACTCAATGCTGCGGCTTCGCATGCAGGATTACCAAAACTCGAAAGAATGGTCGCGCCAACGATTTTGCCGTCTGTACCGACCGTCACCCTTACGACTACCCGTCCGGTCGCTCCGACCGCACGGGCGGACTCAGGATAACTCGGATTAACCTGTTTAATCGGCTTTGCCTGAGTAATCACTGAGGGTTTTGGCGGCTCTACGGGAACGACAACCGGCGTCATTGTTGTCGTATCCGGCGGTGCGATCGCTACTGCGGTCGTCTCTTTCTTGGCGACTGCTTCAAGAATCTCTTCTGGTTTTACGATCTCAGGTGGTTTTTCCGGAGTCTCCACCGGCTTCGTCTCAGTCCCGGTGGGTCGTTCTTCCATAACTTCCGGTTTTTCCGGAGTCACTGCGGCGATCTCTGTGGTATCAGCAGGCGGCAAGGACGCCACTGCGACATGCCGTTCTGCGGCGGGTATCCAATACGTATAAGCACTCGCGAGCTGAATCCCTTCTTCCATGTTTTTCACCCGTTTGTACGCTCCCGATATATCGTTCGCCACGATCAAAAATGTATAGGGGAGATCCTCATACACGATGCGCTGGAATTCACTCCAGATCTCCTGCGCTTTCGTCCGATTCAACATGGCCACCCCGAGGTCGATCAGAGAGTCAACAACCGGATTATTGTATGACACGAAGTTAAAACGACCCTTGGTTGGATCGGAATTCCAGTAGGTGGTAGGATCGAGCTTCCCGGAAACGCTCCACCCCATGATATAGCCATCGAAATCGCCGGCAACGATCGCCTGGATGAACGCTCTTGTATCCAGTGTCCGTGCATTCACCCGTACGCCGAGTTTCTGCAGATCCGCAGCAACTTGTTCCAGGATCTTCACACGTTCAGGATTCTCCTTGTTCGTTATTATCGTGAGGACGATATCCTGCCGTTCTTTGTCAAAAATGTTGTTACGGTTCTGGTCCTGAAATCCCTTTCTCTCAAAGACTTGTTTTGCTTCAGCCAGATTGTACTGGATGGGCGTAATCTCATCGGTATATCCCCAACACGTGGGCGGTAAAGGACCGAGCGATATCGTACCCATGCCAGAAAATACATCGCTGAGCAATCGCTGGGT
>JAFGPO010000107.1 GCA_016936155.1 Caldifarciminota bacterium | reverse complement strand
TTGATGCCCCGGGACCGTACCGTCTTGCTGATCTGTGTGATCACCGACCCCCTGATAAGGACATCGAACACACCATCCCGTCCCGATGCCGGGTCAATAACCCGTCCGCCCTTGATCAGGATATCAGACAATTTTCCCTCCGGAATGGATAAAGAGGACCGCCATACGCAGGGCCACGCCGTTTTTGACCTGTTCGAGGATCACGGACATGGTGCTGTCCGCGACATCGGGATCGATCTCGACGCCGCGATTCGTCGGTCCCGGGTGCATAATAATGCTCTTTGACTTCATGCGCGCGGCGCGTTCTCTGGTCAAACCGTATTGTTCGCGGTATTCCCGGATCGACGGGAACAATCCGCTTTCCTGTCGTTCCAGTTGTATACGCAGCGCCATGACCACATCATAGTGATCGATCACCGCATCGAGATCATAGTGTACCTCAACCCCCAGTTTCTCGATCTGCAGAGGAATGAGCGTTGGCGGGGCGCACACCGCGACATGAGCACCGAGCGTGGTCAACCCGAAGATATCGGAACGCGCGACCCGGGAGTGTTCGATGTCGCCAACGATAAGGACCTTCAATCTTTTGAAGTTCTTAAAATGCCGCCGCATCGTCAAAAGATCGAGTAACGCCTGGGTGGGATGTTCGTGCCCGCCGTCCCCGGCATTAACAATGAATGCCGCGAGGTTTTCGGACAGGAATTTCGCGGCACCGGGCGCCCAGTGCCTCACCACGACGCCATCGACCTTCATCGCCTCGATGTTGCGCGCCGTATCGAGCAATGTCTCGCCTTTGCTCACGCTCGACGCGGACTTGGAGAAATTAAGGACATCCGCAGACAGGCGCTTGGCTGCGATACTGAATGATATCTGGGTGCGTGTGGATGGTTCAAAAAAGAGCGTGAGGATCGTTTTCCCCCGCAAGGACGGAACGATCGGAATAGGACGCTCGAGCACCGAAGCAAAACGCTCGGCAAGGTTCAGGTATTGCGTGATATCTTTGCTGGTCAAATGCTCGATACCCAGCAAATCCCGTTTCTGGCTCATCGCCGCCTCCGTACGCGAAGGCGTTTCTTGGATCCCACCTTTTTTACACGCTGCTTCTTGATCTTTCTTTTGGTGCGCGGTGCATTCAGGAGCAATACGCAATCCTCCCCGTCGATCTCATGGATGTGAACATCCACGATCTCATCCCGGCCAGTCGGCGTATATTTCCCAACGAAATCGGCCTGGATTGGAAGTTCGCGCAGGCCGCGGTCCACCAGGACTGCGAGCATAATGGCTTTTGGTCGTCCGAAATTGAACAACTCCTCCATTGCCGCCCGGATCGTCCGTCCGGTGTACAGTACATCATCAACCAGAACAATGGTTTTCCTGTTGATGTCAAAGGTGATATCCGTACTCTCAATGATCGGTGTTTCGGACACGAGTTGCAGATCATCACGGTAGAGCGTGATATCGAGCGCGCCGATCGGAACTGCCCGGCCTTCGTGCTCCTTAATGAGCCGGGCCAGGCGCTGCGCAATAAAATCGCCACGGCGTTTGATGCCGATGAGCGCAAGGTTCTTACTTCCCTCGTTCTTTTCTATGATCTCATGGATAATGCGAAGCAAAGCGCGGTGGATCTCTGCCTGCTTCATGATTGTTTTCATTAAAATAGATTATACAAAATGTGAAAGGAAAGTCAACCCCTGTATCGGCCGCGCCCATGACCAGGAGAACTTGACATCGAGGTGGAGTACCTTATAATTACATGATGCAGTTTGTGTTGCTTGCGCTCATTATCTTCAATCAATATGATTTCACGATCGCCCGGGTCAAATACGGGGGCGGCGGTGACTGGTACTCGGATCCCTCGTCCCTCCCCAACCTGCTCGAACAGGTACGCGTGAGGACCTCGATCCGGACGCCGATCAGCGAGGACACGGTGGAGATCACTGATCCCCGCTTGTTCCAGTATCCCTACCTGTACATGACCGGGCATGGCAATGTTATATTCACTGAAGAGGAAGTGAATATTCTGCGCACTTACTTTACGAGTGGAGGTTTCCTTCACGCGGACGATAATTATGGAATGGATTCCTCGTTCCGGCGCGAGATAAAAAAAATCTTTCCCGAATCACCCCTTGTCGAACTGCCGTTCGACCACCCGATCTACCATTCCTGCTACGAATTCCCGCATGGCCTGCCAAAAATCCACGAGCATGACGGAAAGCCACCGCAGGGGCTGGGGATCTTTTTCAATGACCGGCTCGTTGTATTCTATACCTACGAGTGTGACCTCGGGGATGGATGGGAAGATCCTGATGTCCATAACGACCCGCCGGAAAAGCATGAACAGGCGATCATGATGGGCATCAATATCGTGTGGTACTGCCTGACCCATTGACATGTCATCCATTGACCGAATAAAAAATTTTGTGTACTGCTACGCGCGCCGCCAGCAGCGCATCGAGATAGCAGCAGTCGCGCTCTTCACGCTGGGCATGGTCCTGCTTTGCGTATCCGTATCACTTGTCCTTCTCAAGTCCCCGGTCTATGGCCTTCTCGGGGTTATCCCCCTCCTTTTCTACCGAAGACAGCCGCTCATCGACCGCGCCCGGCATTTGGAACAGCACCTCGGTTTGCGCGGCGAAGTTGTCAACAGCATCCAACTCTCAGGCATCCGGTCCGACTCGAAAGAACGGTACTCGCAAGAACTGATCAATGCCTACATCGACCGCGCGGATGAAGTCTGCGCAACCAGAGATCCATCTCAGGCAGTACACACCCGATCATTGCACCGCGCTTTACGGATCCTCTCGATCTGTCTGATCCTCGGCCTGCTCTACCCGGTGCTCGCTCCCGCGCGTTTCTGGTATGCACTGTTCCAGCGCATCGAATACCGCGTCATGCCCGCGGCCGGTCCCTACATGCGCGGCGAAAAAACATCGCTCGGCATCCAGTTCTTTGGTGTCTACGTTCCTTCAACCGTCACCGTGACGTTCCATGACCAGGATTCCACTACCCGCACGACTATCCGGGTAAAAGACGACACAGCGTCATTATCCCGCAGCGCGGGCTCCCCGTTCTCGTATCGCTTCTCTTTCTTCAGACAAACGACACCAGAATACACAGTGAACGTGATTGACCCGTTATCCATACGATCATTGGTCTTTGAGTTGCACTACCCTCCGTATACCGGCCTGGTCGATGAGGCAAAAACCGGACGGCACATCCTGGCGCCACAAGGCACCAACGTGACGCTCCGGGGGATCGCATCCGACGATCTCAGTGCAGCATTTCTGTACGCATCTGATACCCAGGACCTCGATCGCTCGGGTCGTCAGTTCACCGGTAGTTTTCCGGTTCGCACGAACGAAACCATGACCCTGCACCTTTGCAGTCAATCGATCCTCGATGAAACCATTATGATCTATGCGATCCCGGATATGCCCCCGCTGGTCGACGTTTTTTATCCGGGGCATGATGTTATGATTCCCCAGAGCATGGAACTCATGATCGGTATCCAGTGCAGCGATGACTACGGATTGAACCACATGCGGTTCATTTATGCGTTCCAGGAAACGATCTCGATTCCCCTTCCGGTCCGTCGCGATGCGCTCGAGGATACCCTCACCTACGCCTGGGACCTCACTACCCTGCACATCCTGCCGGGAGATGAGATCACGTATTACGTGGAGGTAGTGGATAACGCCGGAAAAGGTTCTCGCAGCGCGCTCTACAGAGTATACTTCCCGACCATGGAGGAGATCTACAAGGAGGTAGGCAGGACCGAAGAGAACATCACTGAAGATATCAAGGCAGCGCACTCGCAGCACGCTCAAGAGATCGAATCGCTCAACCGCCTCCATGAGACGCTCAAGAAAGAACGGCAATTGTCGTGGCCTGATCAACAGCAACTAAAAGAATTACTCGCCCATGAAGAACAACTTCTTGAGAAGATCGACGAATGGCAGGAAGAACTTACGCGCACAATCGAACAACTCGAACAGGGGATCGTGCTCGATCAACAGGCGATCGAACGCCTGCAGGAGATCTCCCGTATACTTGAGGAAATCGCGCCGGACGAGTTAAAGCAAGCGCTCACGCAGTACGAGAAAATGGCAGAGGATCCCCAGCGCATGCAGGCGATGGTCGAGCAGCTGCAGGAGCATAAAGAAGAATTGGCAAAAGCCCTTGAACGTACCCTGGAACTCCTCAATCGCTATCAACAGGAACTCGCCCTCCAGGAACTCGCCGAAATGGCTGAGGAACTCGCCCAGCGAGCAGGAGAACTTGATTCTCTAACCCGAGAAGGCTTGAACCAGGACATGGAAGCGCGCACTGATGAGCTGAAAAAGGACATGGAACGTTTCGCGCAGATGCTCGATGAGCTGGCGCAATCCAGGGGGCTAGAACAGGAACTGTCCGAAGCCCTGAAGCAGTATGCCCAGCAAACCCGCTCCATGCTCTCTGAGATGTCTGCCCCACCAGGCGCCCACCAGCAGAGCCTTCAGCAAATGAGTGCGTCATTGCAGCAATGGTACGAAAAGCTGACTGCCGGGCGCGCAGCGCAGATCAGGGAAAAACTTCTGGGTATGCTCGATGAGCTCATCGAGATCTCAAAAGCGGAAGAACGCCTGAGTGAGCGCGGCGGTCCGATCGATATTGAACAACAGCACCAGATCCTGAATGCCACCCGGGTCGCAGCGGAAAGCCTGTATGCCCAACGGTCAACAAGCATGTACATCACATCACGCATGGCAAAGAACATGGCAAGGGCATTGGTGAACATGGAGCAAGCAATCCACGCCGAGCCGGCACTCCATCAGCAATATGCCGGTGAATCCATGAGGCTTATCAATCTCGTTGCCCTGGAGATACTCGAGAATCTCGAGCAGGCAACCCAAGGGGATGGGTCATCGACCGGGCTCGACCAATTCCTGCAGCAACTTGCGAACATCTCGCAGGGACAGATGATGCTCAACCAATCCCTGTTCAACCTGTTCCCGATACCCCATACCGGTTTGTCGCCGCAGCAGCAGACGCAGTTGTCGAAACTCGCGGAAAAACAACAGGCATTACGGGAAGCCCTGGAAGGCCTGCAGCAGAAATATGGCGGGACTGAATATCAACCATTGATGGACCAGATAGCGCAGGACATGCAGGAAGCCGAGGATGCGCTTTTCCAGCATAAACTGGACCGTGAACTTATTGAACGCCAGCAGAAAATACTCACGCGCCTCCTTGACGCACAAAAATCAATCCGGACCGAAGACTACGGGAAGAAGCGCACGAGCACACCAGGTGCGGACGTCACCATACCGGATCGACCCAGACCGCTCTCCGGTGATCTGGGCAAGGATGAATTGCGGCTCATGCTCCAGCGGGCGCTCCGCAATCCATTGCCCGAGGAATATGAAATCTACATACGCGAGTACTTCAAACGTCTGATCGAAGAACGATGATCCTCATCCTCACGGTCATTGCATTAACCAATCCAGTCTCAACTGCAGACAGCTTGCAAACCGAACTTGCTAAAGAGGTTCGCATGTCGACCATTGTAGCGATCAATCAATGTCTTGTTCAACAAGGGGATTACAGCGGTGCGGTTGCGCTTCTCCAGACGTATGAACGAGATGTCAGCTGGTGCGATCAGGCGACCATCCACGCCCTGATCGGCGATAATCTCTTATACGCTGGCTCCCTCCTGGCTGCCCGCGCAGAGTTCCTTACTGTGGTGAGCCGGTACACGAAATCAAGTGCTGCAAACGATGCTCTGGAACGCCTGTATCTGCTGGAGAGCGCGCGCACTGATACGACCGCTTTGAAACGCCTTGCCCATGCACTGAGCCGGATCTATACCCGGCAGTGGAAGCTCGCGAAAGACAGCCTTATACTGCTCCTCGACACCCGCGTGGGAATGCAGGCATATTACTATCTTGCATTGCTCTACAAAAACACCGGGGATATCCCCCTCGCACTCGGTACGCTCGATGCACTGATGCATAAGTTTCCTGGTGATTTGAACCTTAATGTACCGCTCCTGCGTGCTGAACTCTATATCCTGTCACAACGCCCTGAGCAGGCGCGTGTCACCCTGGAAGATCTGATCATCCAGCACCCGCAGTCGATCCACGCCGTGCAGGCGCGCGCGCTCCTCAATTCAATGGAGCGGTCGAATCCTTAATCTCCCCAGTCCTGATCGTGATGGTCTCAACGACACGCAGCGGCCATCGCGCGGTTTGAACCTGACCAGCGACCATACCAGAGAGAACCACGACACCCTCTACCTGTTGATGAAGGACAGCGTCGATGGTCAGACCGCTCGCGCCATCGATTGTGTATTCCCCGGTTTTTTGGCCCCGTAACTGATAATACAATTCGATGCCGGGCATGCTCATGAACCGGACATCCAGATTCGGCCTGATAATACCGTACGCATCAACAACGACTATTCCGTCAAGGATACTTCGAACATGCCAGGTATTGTGCACGGACATTGGCAGCCCGCAGGTAAGACACGATCGATCGCCCCATGCATCACCCCGGCCAATTGGTCGCCGGGGATAGCATGGAAACAATACCCCCAGGGTTTCAACGAGTGCGCGGTTTCCGAACTGATTCCTCAGATCTTTACGCACCCGGTCAAGCGAAGCGCTCCCCGAATCCACGCCCAGCGAATCAATCATTTCATTAATGATCGATTCAGCACCGGTAATACTCAGAATCCTTCCGTCCGAAGACAATCTCATAGTCACATGCTTATCCAGAAGTACTGAAAAAGCACGCGCTGCTCCCGGAACCTCGCCGGCGTGCTCCCACGAATGATATACCATGGTGCCGAACGGTCCATCTGATTCCAACCCGATATCATCAAACATCACATCGATCATCGCGATCGACTGGTCATCAATGTCAATGACCTGGAACACACAGAACCAGATTGTGGTCTGGGTCATTTCCATAGTCGTATCCATCACGCTCTGAAAAAGCGTTTGCGTCGTGGACACCGTGTAGTGATACACGGCTCCTGGATAAACATCGACATCCAAAAAACGTTTATCACGCGTGCACCCGGTGATCAGCACACTGATCATGATGAGTCCTGTTACTATCGATTTTTTCATTATGTGTGCTCTCCTTGTTGTAAATAGTGCTCTAGATCGTATAGATCCTCTGGTCCCTTCACTTCCAGTACACTCATGCCGATTTCCTTCGCAGGTTTCAGATCGACATCATAGCGATCGCCGATAAAACAACACGCCATGACAGGAACCTTCAGGCACTCGGCTACGCGCCGGAAGAATGCGGGATCAGGTTTCAATAGATTGAAGCTGTTATAGGTAAATACGTTATCGAACAGATCGTGAATACCAAGAGCCTCGAGCGTCCGCTGGGTTTGTATTTCATTATTGTTGGTAAGTACTGCCATTGTATATTTCTTTTTCAAACCCTCGAGCATGGACCGTAACCTCGGATCAGGCACGAGAAGATCGCGCGGATCGAAATACGCGGTGTTGTATTTATGCCACACATCGATCGGAATTCCGAACGCCCGCAAGGTCAGAGTAAATGGAACCGAGCTGCCGTATCGTACGATCAGTTCCCGGCGTTTGCGCTCGATCTCCTGCCTTGCCTGGTCAAGGGAGATCGATCTTTCATGAGCAAGTGCATAGTATGCCGCTTCCGCGAACTTGGTGTGGATGAGCGTACTCGAATAGAGAGTACCGTCCATGTCAAATATGAGCGCCTTTATCACGGACTTCCCTTCACCGCGCCATGGAAGGAAAAGACCATCCTTGTGCGTACCGGGCGGCTATTCGGTACTCTTATGATTCTTTTCTTACCCTTCGCTCCGTTTCAACAAACGGCTCCAGACAAAATCAACCTCTTCCTGGTATTCTCTTATTGGTAGGTCGTCTTTCCATTTGAATAGATGTTCGAATCTACCTTGCATTTTAAGAAATTCGGTGATCGGTTGTTTTTCTTTTGGCTTGACCGTGATACGGTACTTATGGTTTTCATATTCGTAGAGCGGCCAGATACAGGTTTCCACTGAAAGTTTGGAGACTTTCACGGTCTTTTCCGGAGCATACGCCCAGCCCAAACGGCACGGAGCATAAATGTTGATGAAGCTGGGGCCTTCCGCATTAAGCGCCTTACGCACCTTGGTTACCAGATCATTCCAATACGCGAAAGTTGCCTGTGCTGCATATGCTGGTTCATGCGCGATCACGATCTCTGTGAGGTTCTTCCTCAGTTGGAGCTTACCCGGAATGACCTTTCCTGCCGGCGAGGTCGTCGTATGCGCACCACGCGGTGTCGCGGATGAACGCTGGATCCCGGTGTTCATGTAAGCCTCATTATTATAACACACGTAGAGCACACGGTGCCGGCGCTCGATCATGCCTGACAAGGCCTGGATCCCGATATCATACGTACCGCCGTCACCGCCAAAGGCAATGAATCTAAGGTCTTTTTTGACCTTGCCTTTTGCCTTGAGCGCCTTGTACGCAGCCTCAACTCCGGCCATGGTCGCCGCGACATTCTCAAAGGCGTTGTGTATGTAGGGAACATTCCAGGCAGAATAGGGATAGATCGTTGAAAAAACTTCTAAACAACCAGTTGCTGCGCCGACCACAACGGGATTTTCTGCGGCCATAAGCACCTGGCGGGCAATGATCGCTGCTCCACATCCAGCACAACCCCGGTGACCACCAACGAACTTTTCTTTTTGAGCTGCAAGTTCTTTTAGTTTAGCCATTATTCACCCCGCACTCCAAAGTAGACAATGTCTCTATCAACCTTGCCTGATTTCTTGATATCAAAAAGCTGCCCGTATATGAATTCGATCTCTTCGATATTAATATCCCGACCGCCCAGGCCATACACGTAGTTCTTAACGAGCGGTCTGGCATCCGCGTCATACAGAACTGAACGTAGGTCATTGTAGAGATGACCACCCATGGTCGACAGCGTGTCTGAACGGTCCATAATGCCGACGACCTTTGCTTTACTCAGAGCCTTGATCATTGCCTTTTTGGGAAATGGCCGGTATACCCGAGCGCGGATCAGTCCGACTTTTTTTCCTTTTTCGCGCAGTCTTTCAACGGCAACCTTGGCTGTACCACCAGTCGAACCCATGGCTACCACCGCGACTTCAGCATCATCCATTTTATATTCATCGACCAGTGGATAATATCGGCCGAACTTGTCGCCGAACTCTTTCTGCACCTTTTCCATAACCGGCAGGACATGATCCATAGCATCGATCTCAGAGCGTTTGTGCTCAAAGAAGTAATCCTGCAGGTCCAGAGGACCGATCGTGATCGGATTGTCAACATCGAGCACCGAATATTTTACCTGGCGCTCGCCCAGGAACTTGGGCACCTCCTTATCATCAACGAGCTCCACCCTTTCCATGCCATGGCTGATAATGAACGCATCGGTCGAAAGAATACCCGGAAGCAGCACGTGTTCAGCGATCTTGACCAACTGGATCGTTGTGTCATATGCTTCCTGGGCGTTTTCAGTGTAAATCTGCAGCCAGCCGGCATCGCGTGACGCCATAGTATCGGAATGATCACAATGAATATTGATCGGGCTGGATAGCGACCGGTTGACCAGACAGATCACGATAGGCAGGCGCAATCCTCCGGCAATAAAGAGGATCTCGTGCATCAGCGCAAGCCCCTGTGAAGAGGTCGAGGTCATGACCCGGGCACCAGTTGCTGAAGCACCAACACATGCACTGCATGCTGAGTGTTCACTTTCTACGGGTACGAATTGCGTGTCGACCAGACCATCATGGACAAATTTGGAGAATAACTGAACGACCTCAGTCGCAGGCGTGATCGGATAGGCGGCCACGACGTCAGGATTGATCTGACGCATGGCTTCAGCCATTGCCTCATTTCCAGTTCTCGCTACTATCATTTCTCCTCCCTTACCATGGTGATCGCCTTGATCTTCGGCGGACATTCCTCAGCACATATACCACAGCCTTTGCAATACCTATAATCAATACCCTGGACCTTGCCGTCTTTCACCGTGATCGCAGAATCCGGACAATACACCCAGCAGATCAAACAGTGTGTGCATTTTTCCGCATCCCAGATGGGTTTTTCACTTCGCCAATCTCCGGTCTCGAAATTAAGGCATGTTGCAGCGCCCAGAATAAGACCGATCGGTAATTCTCGCCAGCCTTCTTTTTCTTTTTTCTCTTGCTTCATGTCCCCACCTCCTCGTAAGCGCGCTTTATCGCCTCAATATTACCTTTTACAATATTAGGACGGTTCGGAAATTTTTTATGCAGTCGTTTTTCTACTGAAGCAAGCATTGGTTTAAATTCCAGCAATTTCGACACTTTGATGAGTGCTCCGAGCATCGGTGTATTCGGAAGATCCCGTTCGAGAATTTCGACCGATATCTTGCTGGCATCGACTACGTAAACGGTCTGAGACGTTAGATGCAATTGTTCCTTGATCTCCTTAGCGGTCTTTTGCGTATTCACCAGGATTACCCCGTCGTCAGGCAGGCCTTCGGTAACATCAACAGTCTCCATCAGGGTAGGATCCAGAACGACAACGATCTGCGGACTCCGTATCCCGCAGTGCTGCAGGATGGGTTCGTCCGCAATGCGGTTGAATGCGAACACCGGAGCGCCCATACGTTCCGGTCCGTATTCAGGAAACGCCTGAATGTACTTACCGGTCTCGATCGCGGCATCCCCAAAAAGCAACGCCGCGGTCTTGGCGCCTTGTCCGCCTCGCCCGTGCCACCTTATCTCAAGTAATGCCATGTACCAACTCCTTTCCTGTACTCTGTGACAAATAAAATGATCAGAAAGTATTTTTTTATATTCGATAGGGCCGAGACCGATGAATGGTCTTCATGATCTTCTATACGAACCCGATAGCATTATAATAAGTTTTTTAATGAAGTCAAGGAAATTCAATCCTTGCGCAAAGCCTTGAATTCATTATAATATGCGCGCTATGAGAACAGTCAACACGATCACCGCGGTACGCCGTTTGGTTGAGTTTCAACGCGATAAAGGAAAGGTAATAAGCCTGGTCCCGACCATGGGATACCTTCACCAGGGACATCTCTCCCTAGTCTCGATCGCGCGCCGGCGCAGTGACTATGTGGTCGTGTCACTATACGTGAACCCGACACAGTTCGGACCCCACGAAGACCTTGCGCAGTACCCCCGGGACCTGGACCGCGATCTTGAACTGCTACGCCACGCCGAGACCGATCTTGTGTTCCACCCGTCTGATCATGAAATGTATCCGCTTGATCACCACACCGTGGTGCGGGTCACGATGCTCAGCCAGGTGCTGTGTGGTCGATCGCGCCCCCATCATTTTGAGGGGGTGACAACGATCGTCATGAAACTGCTCAACATCGTGGAACCGGACATTGCGGTTTTCGGTGAAAAGGACTTCCAGCAGGCGGTCATTATAAAACGCATGGTACGAGACCTTCACTGCCGGGTGAAGATCCTCACCGGCAAGACGATCCGTGAAAAGGATGGTCTGGCAATGAGCAGCCGTAATACCTATCTCTCACCCGGGGAACGCAAGAACGCACCGATCCTCTATCAAATGCTCCAGTGGGCAAAAAAACGTTTTGCCGCCGGCATGCGTTCATCGGACCGCGTACTCACGACGATGGCAAAAAAAATCCAGGCAAAAGGCGGTCTTATCGACTACGCGGTCGCGGTCGATCCCGATACCCTGCAACGTGTGACAATACTCAAAAAAGGCACACTTATTGCACTCGCGGTGAACTTTGGGAAAACGAGATTGATCGATAATATTACCCTGTAACACCTCAGGGTGAATTCGAAATACTGAATTTTAAATCCTCATGTCCTTCGGCTTACTGTTTAGTGCTTACCGTTCGCGTTTTTCGTTGGTTCTTGGAATTTCCTTCTTGACTTCAAGAAGGATGCTCCCTATAATACCCGATGCCAAAAAAGAAAACGAAAACAAAAGCGAAAAAAAAGAAAAGTACTGCGAAAAAGATCATTATCGTTGAATCTCCGACAAAGTGCAAGACGATAAAAGGTTTTTTGAGTAATGACTACGCCCTGATCAGTTCACGTGGTCATATCAAGGATCTGCCCAAGTCGATGCTCGGAGTGGATATCGAGAACAACTTCAAACCGCGATACATCAAAATCCGTGGTAAAGCAAAGCTCATCCGGGAGATCGTCACCGCGTGTAAAAATGCCCGCGAGATCTTCCTTGCACCGGATCCAGACCGTGAAGGCGAAGCGATCGCCCAGCATTTAGCCGAAGAACTCAACCCGAACGGACAAACGGTCAAGCGCGCGCTCTTCTACGAAATCACGCCCGAGCACGTCCGGAACGCCCTCGCCCATACGACCACGATCAACGAGAACCTCGTGAACGCCCACAAAGCGCGGCGTATTCTCGATCGTATCGTTGGCTACTATACAAGCCCCCTGCTCTGGTCGATCATCAAGAGCGGTTTGTCCGCAGGCCGGGTTCAAAGCGTTGCCCTGCGCCTGGTCTGTGAGCGGGAGCAGGAAATAAGTGCCTTCACGCCAACGCCCTACTGGACCGCGGACGCCGAATTTGTCAGCCAGTCTAAACCGCCGTTCTCGGCGGGCCTTTTCCAGATCAATGGTGAAAACCGGAAGATCATGAGTGTGGATGAACTCAAACGTCTGCAAGGGCTCCTCGTATCAGGCACACAATTCTCGGTTACCTCGTACCGCGTGACCAATCCGAAGAGAATGCCTCCGCCGCCTTTTATCACTTCCACCCTGCAGCAGGAAGCCTCAAAGCGGTTCAAATATCCGGCCCGAAAAACGATGTTCATTGCCCAGAGTCTCTATGAAGGCGTCCATCTGCCGCAGGGGCGGATCGGTCTTATCACGTACATGCGTACCGATTCAACGCGGGTGAATTCCAAGGCTTTAGGGGAACTTCGCCAGTACATCAGCGGAAAATATGGTGAAGAATACTGTTCAAAATCAACCAGG
Source organism: Caldifarciminota bacterium (assembly GCA_016936155.1). Classification (GTDB taxonomy): domain Bacteria; phylum Hydrothermota; class Tepidihabitantia; order SM23-42; family SM23-42; genus JAFGPO01. Next base: position 15,190 of record JAFGPO010000107.1, on the reverse strand, counting down.
GAATTCAAGGATCGCAAAGGTGCACAAGGCGGGCATGAAGCGATCCGACCGACTAAAATCACTCTTGAGCCGGACACGGCAAAACCGTTCCTCACAGATGAGCAGTTCCGGATCTATACTCTGGTCTTCAATCGATACGTTGCTTCACAGATGGCGCCTGCGTCCTATAAGAAAAAAGAGGCGATCGTCAGTTACCAGGACGTTGATTTCAAATCCGAAGAACAGAAACCGCTGTTTTTGGGATACCAGCTCGTAAGCGGGGATGTCGTTGATAAAGGTTTTGTACCTGACATGAATGTTGGTGAACCAGCAACGCTCAACACGATTGAATTCACGGAGAAACACACTGAGCCGTCACCGCGCTATACGGAAGCGACATTGATCAAAAAACTCGAGGAGAACGGCATCGGTCGACCATCGACTTATGCTCATATCCTTCAGACCCTGTTTGACCGCGGCTACGCCACAAAACAGGCGGGTAAAATCAAAGCATCAGAACTGGGTATGCAGGTTTACGATATCATTATCCCCCGTTTTTCAAATATCTTCGAAGTGAACTATACGGCAAAGATGGAAAAAAGGCTCGATCAGATCGAGATCGGCAACGAACCATGGCAACAAGTCGTAAAAGAATTCTATGATCCCTTTATCATCACCCTCAATAAGACAAAACAGGAAGCCGAAGAGATCAAGGAATCGATCACCGAGAAAGTGAATAAAAATTGTCCTAAGTGCCATCAACCCCTTGTCGTGCGGTGGGGACGGTATGGGAAGTTCCTCGCCTGTTCCGGTTTCCCGGATTGCAAATATTCAGAGAATCTTGAGATTGAAACATCAGACAAGAAGTGTCCGAAATGCGGACGCGCGCTCATTATCCGTCACGGTAAATTCGGTAAATTTCTCGCATGCTCAGGATACCCGGATTGCCGTTATACCGAGAACATCCCCCATGACGCACCTTGCCCGATGTGCAACGGCGAGATGATCATCGTCAATACGCGCCGGGGGAAAATGTATAAATGTAAGAAGTGTGATTTTACGACCTTCTATGCGCCGGTTCATGAAAAATGCCCGAAGTGCGGAAAAGGCATGGTCATGAAACGCGGTAAAGTATCCTGCCCGGCGTGTGATATCAAGCATAAGAAAAAATGATGAACAAGCTGAAGACAGTCGGAAAATTCTATTATTATTACCCGCAGGCGGTCGCTTTTATCGGCTACGCAAACAACATCATGCCCGCCGCATGGCATACCCCGATATCTGCACAACCGCCCCTTTATGGTGTCCTTATCTCGCCAAAACGGCATACGCATACCCTGCTCCATCAAAAGAAAGGATTCACCGTCAATTTTCTCGACCAGGGTTTCGCCCGTATGAGCGCGGATACCGGAAGCACATCAGGACGGGACATCGATAAACTCGATACCTTTAAGATCGGTTACGAATTAGGCGAACGTATCCTTGGTCCGATCCTGAACCACGCATATGTCTCGTATGAATGTGAATCTTATGCGGTCCATGAACTGGGTGATCACTGCCTCTTCGTCGGGAAGATCGTGCTTATTCATGTGCAGAAAGACCTCTGCAAGGAGAACGATTGCGTGGACCCGCGTAAGATAAAACCACTGCTCTATTTTGGCAAAGACCGCTACATTACGATCGACCCGAACACCCTGACCATTGAATCACGACAATAAATAACCTGCGCATGTCTCGTACTATCATTACATAACAGCTGCGAATATGAATATCGGTTTTCATATCTCAACCGCGGGTGGTTTCAAGAACGTCATACCCCGCGCCCAGGAACGACAGTGTACCACGATTCAGGTCTTTTCCCGGAATCCCCGGCGCTGGGAGTATAAAGAGCTCGATCAAAAGGACATTGAGACGTTCAAAAAACTGCGCGCGCACGCACATATCGATCCGGTTTTTATACACATGCCCTATATCGTTAATCTCGGCTCATTGAGCAAGGATCTCTATGCGCGGTCGATCGATTCATTGCGCGTTGAACTGGAACGCTCTGACCAACTCAATGCCCAGTATGTCATCGTCCATGCTGGTTCATCGGACGATACGAACGCGGGTATCACACGCATGATGCGCGGCATCGATCAGGCATTAAACGCGGTACGCAATAAGGTTGTCATACTGATAGAAAATACATCCGGTAGCGGCAGGGAATTCGGATTCGAATTCGCCCACCTCGGTACGATCGTACGGGGTTGCACGCATCGTCGTGTCGGCATCGTACTTGATACGGCACATGCGTTTGCCGCAGGGTATGGTCTTGATACCCGTGACGGTATCAACAGCATGGTTGATGAGATCGAACACGTGCTCGGGATGCACCACGTTCACCTTATCCACTTCAACGACTCAAAAACCGCATGCGGATCCCGGTCTGACCGGCACGAGCATGTTGGGAAAGGAAGGATCGGCAACGGCATGAAATACATGTTGAACCACCCGCTCTTGCGACCGAAGCCCTTTATCATGGAAACACCGCGCATGAACATCAACGACGACCTGAAGAACCTGAAAACTGTGCAGAGATACATGAAAATGCATAAAGCGTAGTGCGTAAAGCGTATGTCAAGATGACAATCCGCTGTTCATCGCCTCCCAGGTTCACAGATTCAGACCTTCGGCGCTGTTTGGTCCCATATCTATTGCCCTCTTAAGCCCTCTTTTACCCCTTGCCCCCTCTTCGCCTTTTTAAGCCCTCTCATAAGCTCTCTCTTGACCATCATGGAAAATTGTATAATATACTATAATAAAGGAGGTATACATTGGCACACGCATATACCCCGGGACTTAAAGTGCTTGCACATACTGAACTGACAAAGGAGCGCCGTTTACCCCTGCCAGGCGAGATCCTGGTTAAAAAGGGAGACCGGGTAAAGGCCGAGCGGGTTGCCGCCCGCACGAATCTGCCCGGCAATGTCCAGACATTGAATATCGCCGGTCTTCTGGGCATTCTTCCCGACGAGATCGAAGAAGCAATGCTCAAAAAACTCAATGAAACAGTTAAAAAAGACGAAATTGTCGCCCAGAGCAAAGGGCTTTTTGGACTATTTAAATCCTCGGTCCGCAGTCCGATACATGGTACGATCGAGAACATTTCCAAGATAACCGGACAGGTTATCATGCGTGAACCACCGATCCCGGTTGAAGTCATCGCTTATATTGATGGCGAGGTGATCGACATAGTAAAAAATGAAGGTGTGATCATCAAGACCCAGGGTAGTTTTATACAGGGAATCTTCGGTATTGGCGGCGAAACGATCGGTGAACTCGCGATGGCCGTTGATGACCCCAGCACGGTCCTCACTGAGAAAGAGATCGATAAACGGTTTGCCAACAAAATAATCATCGGCGGATCAATGGTCACCTTTGATGCGCTTGAAAAAGCACGCCAGGCCGGGATAAAGGGTATTGTTGTCGGTGGGATAGAAGATCAGGACCTCAAGCGATTCATGGGCTATGATATCGGCGTCGCGATCACGGGATCAGAACAGGTCGGGTTGACGCTCATTGCGACTGAAGGCTTCGGGCAATTAAACATGGCGAAGCGGACATTCGATCTCCTGAAATCCCTGTCCGGGAAAAAGGCATCGATCAACGGGGCGACCCAGATCCGCGCCGGAGTAATGCGTCCCGAGGTCATCGTTCCGGTGGAGGCATCATCCTCACTTAAAAGAACCACCGACATATCCGCGGGTAGCGGCCTTGACGTCGGAATGTCTGTCCGCATTATACGGGAACCCCACTTTGGTGCGATCGGGAAGGTCAAGGAACTCCCGGTTGAGTTATCAATGATCGAAACAGAAGCACGTGCCCGTGTGCTTACCGTGCAACTTGAGAATAATGAAGTGATAACATTACCTCGAGCAAATGTCGAAATAATCGAGGAATAAGTTTGGAGGTTTGTGTGAATGCAATCATTTTGTTCATCGTAGCGACATCAGGAGTAAATTCATTGCTCCTCCCTGCATCTCCGGTCGGTCTTACAACCTCATTCTCAATATCGGCTGATGCCGAAGCGCTTTTCTACAATCCGGCGAATTTCGATGCTGGTGAGAACTACAGCATATGGTGCTCCTATAACCGATTCTACCTTTCAATGCAGAGCGTTTCCCTTGCTTTGAGCAAGCGGTTCGGTTCAGTATCAGTCGGTTTTGCGCTATTGAATTTCGATTACGGCGATATCGAATTACGCCCTGACTACCCCCATGACGACTCGGTGCCCTACTATTCAGCACACGATTTCTCCTGTATCCTCGGCAGTAGTTTCAATCTATCAAAGCAGGGCAAGGTCGGAGTGAACCTCAAGTATATCACGGAATCGATCTATGTCTATTCAGGATACGGCTTCGCATGTGACATTTCCTTCGCCTACACCAATGAAAAGAGCGGTTTGAGTTTTGGCGCATCGAACATGGGGACCAAGGTGACTTTGCGTAATGAAGAAGTCAACCTCCCGGCATATATCAGCCTGGGAGGGTTTTACGATCTGAGCAAGGTATGTCTTAGTGCCGATGCCCACTACCTCGTGAATACCGCCACCCTTGAGGACACAGAAGCGTACGAATTCAGCGTTGGCGCCCGGGTGCCGCTCCACGATATCCTGAGCGTCCATGCGAGCTTCATGTACCGGGAGGAATTCTACCCGGGCTTTGGCTTCGAGATCAAACCCGGTGTATTCACCATCAAGTACTCAGGAGCGTTCTTTCCCAAGGATCTGGGTATGGTGAACACCCTCGGTATCGGTTTTGACTTCTAAATGAACGGCATCTGGCTCGATTTCGAACGTCCTCTGATCGAACTCGAAAAAAAAATTGAGGAACTCCAGGGACTGCAAGGCGTCGAGGATGAGATCGAGCGGCTCAAAGCGCAAGCCGAGAAACTGAAGAAACGCATCTATTCGAATCTATCCCGGTGGCAGCGGGTGCAACTTGCCCGCCATCCGCGACGTCCGTACTCGCTCGACATCCTTCCTCTCATTACAAGCAACCTTATCGAACTCCACGGGGACCGTCGCTATGGGGACGACAGTGCGATCGTTGCGGGAATAGCACAGTTCAATGAATCGAGCGTTGCGATCATTGCCCAGCAAAAAGGCCGCGATACCAAAGAGAAGATCAAACGGAACTTCGGCATGCCCCATCCTGAAGGCTACCGCAAGGCGCTCCGCATGATGAAGATGGCCGCAAAATTCGATCTGCCGGTAATCTCACTGGTCGACACGCCGGGAGCGTACCCCGGAGCCGGCGCTGAAGAACGGGGACAATCAGAGGCGATCGCGGTCAATCTGTTCGAAGCATCCACACTTCCCGTACCGATCATCGTCCTCATCCTCGGAGAAGGCGGTTCTGGTGGTGCCCTCGCGATCGCGGTCGGCGACAGGATACTGATGTGCGAGAACGCAATATACTCGGTTATCTCACCAGAGGGGTGCGCATCGATCCTCTGGCGCAATGCCGCAAAGAACAAAGAGGCAGCCGAAGCACTGAAGCTGACCGCACACGACCTGGCGGAATTCAAGATCGTCGATGAGATCGTGCCTGAACCGATCGGGGGTGCGCATATGGATTACGCCACAACCGCCAAGAATATCACTAACGTCATCAGCAAACATCTCAACCACCTGCTGACCCTGCCTAAGAACAAACTTATCGAAGAACGTATACGCAAGTTCCAGAACATGGGAGTGTATAAGAACTAATGGCTCTTCAAGGCAGTCTTGAGGATTTCGAACTGACCGATGTGTTCCAACTGATTCAGCTTGGGCAAAAAGACGGTGGTCTTCGCATCCAGGCCGAGGATGACGTCGGCATCGTCTATTTCAAAGGCGGCATGGTCGTTCACGCAAAAACCAATACTATTCAAGGCGAACCCGCGATCGATGCGATCCTGAGCTGGAAAAAAGGAAGGTTCGTCTTCAACCCCAATGAGGAAACGCTCGAAACCACAGTCGATCTGCCTATTCAGCAAGTCATCCTCGAAGCTGCACGCCGCATCGACGAGATGCAGAAGATCCAGAAAGTCATTCCATCATTCGATGCGATCGTTAAGATCGTCGAGGTCCCGGATGCCGGGGTAGAAAAAATCCATCTCAAGCCCGAAGAATGGAAAGTACTCTCATTCGTTGATGCAAGCCGTGCGATCAAACAGATCGCTCAGAAAGCGAATATCTCTGAATTTGAGACTGCAAGGATCCTTTATGGACTGGTATCCTCCGGGCTGGTAACGCTCGTGCAAAAAGTTGAAACGAAACCTCCGCCGCCTAAAGCACCGATCGAAGACAAGGACGACAAAAAGGACGGCGGTGGTTTTCTGGGGATATTCAAACGTAAGTAGTCACGCTAGTACGATCACTCTGTCTTATCCAATTAAGGAGGACCAGCTGTGTCAAGGTCATTCTATGAGCGCGTTATTGTCGCGCTCAAAATGATCCCACCGGGTCAAGTTGCCACCTATGGCCAGATCGCCCGTTACGCGGGCAATCCAGGCGCTGCCCGGCACGTCGCATATATTCTGCACTCATCAAGCCGAAAAGAAGATCTCCCATGGCAGCGGGTTGTGAACAGCAAGGGCGGTATATCTTTGAAACGGGGACATGGCTACGAACTGCAAAGGCAACTCCTCATTGACGAAGGAATTGCCTTTGACAGTGAAGACCGTATCGATCTTGAGCGCTTTGCCTGGCCCGGTTGACAAACCGCAATTTTATTTTTTGTAAAAATTCAAATGTTGCACGTTACCCTTTTTATCACGTGATTCATTCCCGATGATCTCATCGGACTCATACTCGACATTGCAGTTGTCCGTATAGCGCCTCAGTTCCTCGGTCTGGGCATTCTGCACTTCATCGAAGAACGCAATAATTTTGGACCGTCCGGGTGCCCGCATTACGGTCGGGTCCGTACTCAGCGCATCCAGAACATACGCCTTGAGCAATTTTTCTTTGACTTTGTCAAAGAACGATGGAGCGGCAAAAATGTCCACGCACACGACTTCACCGTTCAACGCCATGATCATGCCGACCATATTTTCGCCGGCAAGACCGCTCTCCATGGCCTTTAAAAACGGCGCGCTCTGCTCCTCGACATTTTCGCTCGACAGGATCGCCCCATAGGTCCCGCTCCCGGATTCCACTGCTACCTCACCGCATGTCCGATCCACCTCAGCCCAGACATCCTGTTGTTCCTTGAATTGTAATGCGCTTCTTACACTTTTACACCCCACTGCACCACCGGATTTGAACACCACGGTCTCGCCGTGCCAGCGTCCATGTTCAACACAGCGCACTTCGACCTCGACTTCCTTGTACGGCGGGATGATGATATCAAAGGAGACCATTCTGTCCTGCTTCCCCCCGATGATGATCTCCCCGGCCATGATGTAAATAGATCTGATCCCCTTATTCTTAATCAGCACCGTCGGCACTGACGCGTTCTCTTTCTCTTTTATGATAATGACTTTGGCGTGCTGTGCTTCATCGAGCGTGATATAATCGCTGGGCGTGGCGGCCGTTTTCCGGAATACCGGATAGATCGCAAGGTGCTCGTGCACAACTGGTTTATGAACAGAGTAATCTTCGTTAAGATCGAACGGAAATTCGCTTGAAGTACCGCCCATCATGAAGGACACCAGATCATCGCTTGCCCCGGCCTTTTTAAGTTCCAGGATATCCTGGGTACTGAGGTCGAAGGTCATGCTTTTATTCGTGATATGGCTTTTGATGACCTCTTCGCCGACCTTAGCCTTGAGCAAACTGAGCACGTCATTCAAGGGCTGGCTGTCCGCGGCGACCATGCAGCTCATACCGCACAATACAATGAGCATACTGAGTACAAATCCTGTTTTCCGGACCATGGTACCTCCTTTATGATAACCGATCCTGTACATAGATACCTATAGTACACAGGGCAAGGTGATTTATTCCCGGACCTCCAAAGGTACATGCTGTATGCTGCCCCCGGTTCTGCGTAACGTTATTGGGTAATTCGTAATCGGTAATTAAAAGAAAAATTGCGAACCGAAGGCAGAAGGTCGTATGCCGAGGTTTTAGACGCAAAAGGAAAGGGGAATGAATGTATCTAACGAACTCAACGATAGTAACGAATGTCTTTATTTACCTAATTACCCAGTTACCCAATAACGAAATCCTTTGTTTGAAGTTTGAATTTCTACCATTCCTCGTAATCTTCACCCATGGTGTCGTAGTCATACCACGGTTCATCGTATTCCGGCCATGTCATTTTCCATTCACCCTGTTCCAGGACAAAGTACATGGTCTCTACGACCGTCTCTTCGGTCAGATCATCCCAGATGCTTATTTCGAGTTCCGCATACGCCTCTTCGACATATTCATCCACGACCTCGAATTCAACCGAATCCGGCAATTCGTCCTCTTCCCACGGGTCAGACATCTCGGCCTGCAGGTCCGCGGCAAAACACTCGACTGCAGCATCCTGGTCCCTTCCCAGCACCGCCTTAACAAAGGTATTAAAAGTGGCTTCCGGACTGCTGAAATCCACCTCGGTACCTGCTTCACCATACACCGCCGCTATACTGCACGCGATGATCCCTAAAAGAATTATTCTCATTACCACTCCTATTTTGATTCAGTGTACCAGCATTTCCGCGCTTTGTCAACACCCTACTCCACCGGGCATTGACACCGCTATACTCCAATGTATAATGCTCAATGCCTTTCGTAATCCTCGTTTTGCTCAGCGGATATGCATCGATCAGCGGCTTTGTGACCGACGCATCGAACGGCGAGAAACTGAGCTTTGCCAACGTGTACCTGGAAGGAACCGAGATCGGCGCCGCAACCAATGAGAAGGGATACTATATCATCCACGCGGTGAATGAAGGCGGTCACACGGTCGTGTTCTCCTATGTCGGCTATGAGCCCGAGTACCGGTCGGTCACGGTGCTGCCGGATTCTAATCTTTCCATCAATGCGGAACTGATTCCCTCGAGCATCGAAGTCGGCGAGGTCGTGGTTTCGGCTGAACGCACCCGGTTCGAACAGGAAGTGGAAGTGAGCCGCATCACGTTCACAAAACGCGATATCCAGTCCGTGCCATCGCTCTTTGAAAAAGACCTGATAAAAACACTCCAGCTCATGCCTGGAGTCGTTGCCCTGCATGATCTTTCGAACAAGCTCTATGTACGGGGCGGCAGCCCGGATGAAAACCTGGCGCTTCTCGACGGAATCACGGTGTACAATCCCTCCTCGCACCTGTTCGGGCTGTTCTCGACGTTCGATCCTGATGTGGTAAGCGATGCACAGCTTTTTGCCGGTGGATTCCCGGCGATGTACGGCGACCGGTTATCCTCGGTACTCACGATCACAACCAAAGAGGGGAATTCAAAGCGCGTCGCGGGAACCGCCAGCCTTGGCCTGGTCACGTCCAAATTGATGATCGAGGGACCGATCCCCAATGGATCGTTCGTACTCAGCGGACGGCGCACGTATTTCGATGCCCTGGTGTGGGCATATGCAAAGGTCTTCGATGATTCAGTATCCCTGCCCTACTACTTCTATGACGGTATCGCGAAAGTAAACTACAACCCTTCGCCCAACAACCGGTTCACGCTCACGGGCCTGGGCGGCTCGGATGTCCTGAATTTCGAGGAGAGTGTTTCCGGGGCGAGTGATGAAAAGGTTGGGGTCGACTGGGGTAACCACGGCGTATCGCTGCGCTGGCGGCGCGTGTTCACCCCGACGTTTTACGGCGAGATGGTCGGCGCCCTGAGCAACTTCAATACGCATTTTATCTATGAAGATTTTGAAGATACTCTGAACAATTTCAACTTTTACGAAACGATCACCGATTTCACCGGCAAGTGCGATTTCAATTTGTTTTTGAACAAGGAGCACACGCTCGATTTCGGTATTGATGCCAAGCATCTGAGGATCGAATATAATTTCGATATTGCGAACCTTGATACCACGATCGAAAAACACACCCCGTACCTTCTCACCGCATACGTGCAGGATAAATGGTTTTTCATACCAAAAGTGCTCTCCTTGCAGGCAGGCATACGCTCTATTTACTACAGTATTGGGAAGCGCCTGCGCATCGATCCAAGGATCGGACTGAAATACCACCTCGGACCCAACAGCGCGATCAATGTCGCGGGCGGCAGGTACAGCCAGTATTTGATCACGATCAATAACCAGGAGTCGTACTTTTCAATATTCGATTTCTGGCGGCCCGTTGACAGCGTGCACGCGATACCGACCGCGTACCACGCGATCGTCGGGTTCGAGCAATGGATCGATAAGGACACGAAATTCACGATCGAACCGTACTATAAATACTATGATAATCTGCTCATCCCGAAGTCGTTAAATATGTTCTACAGCGAACCATCGGAAAGCCTGCAGTTGAGCCATGGGTATTCCATGGGCATCGATCTCTTTTTCAAGAAGTCATATAAGAACATCTTTGGTTGGATAAGTTATTCGCTCGGCTTCACCCGGCGCTGGGACGGAAACCGGTACTATGCGCCCCGCTATGACCGGCGCCACAACCTGAACATCATTCTGGGATGCCAGATCCCGCATGTCGTTCCGGTTCTGCGCAATGCGAAATTCAATGTTCGCTGGTATGTCGCCTCTGGTCTGCCCTATGCCGAAGATCTGGGACGGTACCGCGTGTATTATGGCAGTCCTCGTGACCAATTTCCTGACTACTGGTGGGCAACGATCCCTGGACCGCGCGACGCGTACCGGCTTCCGCTTACGCACCGCCTTGATGCGCACCTGGAAAAGGATTTTACATTGTTCGGTTTGAAGGGTTCATGGTACATTGATGTCATGAACGTCTATGACCAGGAGAACATCGTCTTTTATTCCTATGAATATGATGAGGATCCCCCAATAAAAGACGGTGTCGCGCTGCTGCCGATCCCGATACCGAGTTTCGGCATTAACTTCAGGTTCTAATATGATAAAGCGATTGTTTCCCGCATTTGTCTTCATTCTCTTGTGTCTGATCGTGATGACGATCACATGCGGAGAGCTGGATGAGAGTATCTACGATCCCGAGTTCAATGTTTACGGTATTTTGTGCAACGAACATTCATTCCAACAAATTATCGTGGAACGCACGTATCGTTTGGAGGAACCATCCGAGCCCTCTCTTGATGACGCTCTCGTGATCCTTTCAACCGACGAAATGTCCGATACCTTCGCATTTCTCGCCGGTAATCCAAGTACATATATTGCCTGGGATCTCTCGATACAGCCGGCAACCATTTATGAATTAACGGTTATCAAAGAAGGATTGGATACACTTAACGGGATAACAACAGTGCCCGGCGATTTTATTATACAAAATCCGGAATACGATACACTCACCTTGAGCGATACGGTCGTGTTCACACGCAGTCATGGCGCGGCAGTGTATATGTGCACGTGTGTTTATGACTATTATCGCGTCCAGTTTCTCTACTACCCGAATCCAGTTGATACGATCGAAACATTAGTCCTTGGTGACTACTTCTATGATATCCCGAGCGGTCTCTATCCATTTACGATCGATGCGTGTGACAGTAACTATTTCAAATATACATGGGAGCGAACAGACAGCGTATACGCTGCCGGCGTAACTGGCGGACTGGGTCTCTTCGGTTCCTCCTGGACCGTTTCAAAACAGTTCTACATCATAGCCGAATAAAGTTTATCAGCACACCAGAGGATCAGCGAGCAGCAAATCAGAATTCCAGATACAACAACCCGATCCGGTGATTGGTTAGTATCTTGCTTGTTGATACGTTGGTGAGCGTGCACGAAATAATTTGATCGTCACTTTTCAGGAATTTGAAATTTTGGATTTTTGATTTCCTGCGTGAGGTACCCACGCAATTTGCCGAACATATTGTCCGCGGTTATCTTCTGCCAGTGTTCGTAGAACGCGCGGTACTCCCGCAACCTCACCTGTTTACGATCGACCTCGAAGTAGTGCACCCCGCGCTCGATCATAGCAAGCCGCTGCTCAGGATTCGGATAACGGGCAACGTGTTTCTTCTCCGTTTTCAATAACTTAGGCAAATACGAAAGCCAGATAACACAATCGTGCATTTCACCGAGGTGTTTCTGGATCTTTTTCACTGCCTTTATGTACTCATCGAGACCACTTTCGTACATGTTCGAGAAGATCTCCATGGTATACCGGAAATGTTTGGCGGCGATGCGCATCCGATGCAATTTATCATCGGCATACTCCTTCTCTACATACGATCGATAAGCTAATAACGCATCGAGCTCGTCGATGATCAGGGAACATGCACGCTGCAGCATGAATAAGGATGGTCGTGGTCCATCGCGAAAAGAACCATGGAGCAGGATTCCCTGCAGATAAAGGGATATCTTCTGAAGAATACCCTTCGCCTCGATCTTCTCCAGGCTCCTGATCACTTCATTTTGAACCTCGCGGCGTTTTTCCCGGACATGATACAAAATATGGCCGATCCCCGTCTTGTACTCCGCTTTATCATGAGCATGCCGGAAAGCCTTGAGCACCTCTATCTGAACATCGAGATCGCGCGCGGCACCCAGACAACGGGTGACGTTACGGATTTCCTTTTGCCACCGCCTGAGCAACGCTCCGGGGAAGCATTCTTTGAACAACCGCAGCGCACTCCGGGCACGCCGTGACGCGACCCGCATGCGGTGGATGCACTCGATATCCTGTGCTTTCCGAACACCCGGGATCTCGACCTCCATCGCCTGCAGGAATTGATATAGTTCACGCGCTCCATACCGGCAATATCGGAAGTACCGACGCGAGATCGGAATTTTTTCTTCGTTCATGTCGCGCGCCCTATCCTGACTCATTGCCACTGTAGTATGAAATGAGATACTCCTGAATATTGAACGGTTCCTTGTCTGAGGCAATCCTTTTATAGAAACCGTCGGCATTCAGAAGGCGCGTTTTCAAAGTGTCTTTCCAGTACATTTCAAGCAACCACTTTAGGTGTGCCTTTGAGCTTTCGGCTTCGATCGGGAAGAGCAGTTCGATTCTGCGGTCGAAGTTCCGCCTCATCCAATCCGCTGAAGACATGAAGACCCGGTAATTACCGTTATTATTGAACAGAAAAATGCGTGAGTGTTCGAGAAAACGTCCAACGATGCTGCGCACTTCGATGGTCTCGCTCGTATTCGGCAGTCCTGGGATCAGACAGCATATGCCACGCACCAACAGATTAATCCTCACCCCAGCCTGCGAAGCCTCGTAGAGCTTATAGATCATCTTTCGGTCCTGCAGGCTGTTCATCTTTACGAAAATAAATCCGTTTTCATGCTTCTTCTGGTTGTTGATCTCCTGGTCGATCAATTGGAAAAAATACTGGCGCAGGTCCTCAGGGGAGGATACCACCTTGCTCCAGTGCAATGCCTGCGAGTAGCCGGAAATGACGTTGAAAACGTCCGACACGTCGCGTCCATAATCTTCGGATGCCGTGAACAGGCCTAGATCCGTATACACGCACGCGGTCATCTCATTGTAATTACCAGTGGACAGATGAACATACCGGTGTATGCCATCCCGTTCGCGCCGTATGATAAGGCAAATTTTCGAGTGTATCTTGATGTCCGGAATAGCGTACATCACATGGCATCCTGCCCGTTCCAGCTCACGTACCCACAAGATGTTCCGTTCCTCGTCAAAACGCGCGCGTATCTCGACCAGAATACTCACCTGCGCGCCGCGGGCAGCGGCCTTTTTTAAGGATTTAATAACACACGAATCGCGGTTCGTCCGGTACAGGGTCATCTTGATCGCAAGCACGTTGTGGTCCGTTGCCGCAGACTCGATAAGGCGGGCGACCGGATCGAATGACTGGTAAGGCAGGTGTATGAGACTGTCCCCCTTTCTCATATTTTCGAAGACATTACCGGAAATGCTCGACATGGGGACGTATCCCTTGTATTTCAGTTCCGGCCGATCGACGCGCGTATAGAGATCGAACAGATATGCCAGATCGAGATGATCAGCGACCTGTCTGACTTCGGTCTTATTGATCTCCAGTTCCTTGCTCAAACGGGTGAGGAGCGAGGAGGACATCTCCCGTTCGACACCCACATATACGGCCTTGGCTTTTGGTCGCTTTTTTACTTCCTGTTCGATCGCGACGAGCAGGTCGTCAGCATAATCTTCCTCAAGATCGAGTTCGCTGTCGCGCAGAACGCGGAATGGAACCGCTTCGACGACCTCATAGCCCCGGAAAAAAATATGGATGTTATTGCGTATTATTTCGTCGATGAGGATGAAACGGTACTGATTCTTGGTTGACCGCAGCTGAAATAAACGGGGAACCACGGTGGGAAGGGGAAGGATCGCAAAATTCTGCCTTTTCCCGCGTTTTACCTGTACGGAAAAGGAAATTGTTTTTGACGGCAGAACCGGAAACGGACGCCCCTGGTCCACCGCCATCGGTGTCATAAGCGGATTGAGCGTTGAATCGAAATAGGCATTCACCGCCTTACGATCCCGCTCCTCCAGCTCATCGTACCGGTGAATAAAGATCCCCTCTTTTCGCAATTCCTCGTGTACCAGCTCCTTATGGACCTCATAGAGGCGCTTCATGAGCAAACGAACCTTTTTATCGATCGCGTCATTGAGTTCACCCGGATACCACCCGTATCCATCGGCTTTATTATACCCGGCGTCGATCAACCGCTTCACGCCCGCGACTCTAACCATGTAAAATTCGTCGAGATTGTTGACGAAGATCGCGACGAACTTAGCGCGCTCGAGTAGAGGGTTGCTCCGATCCAGAGCTTCCTCAAGCACGCGTTCATTGAACGCAAGCCAACTCATTTCACGGTGAATAAAAAGCCTTCTGTGCTCCTCGTTGGTTTCGATCGCGGGATCAGTCATGACCGATCCTCAAACTAACTTTGTCCCCGGTGATGGCTTCGAGCATGCCCTTCTTTTCTTGAAAAAAATCCTGCTCGATCGCAAGGTCCTCGCTGCTCTTCACATCGATGAGTATCCCCTGTTTTTTATCGATCTGCACATCCATATCAAGGATCTTCTGGCGGTGTGACCGGTCCAGGGCATCGGCGATGCGCAGAAGGGCGCTGAGTTTCTGAACCACGATCTGGTGCTCAGGGAACAGCGAATTGTAGAGCACGTGGGACGGGCGCGGGGTCGAC
>JAFGPO010000106.1 GCA_016936155.1 Caldifarciminota bacterium | reverse complement strand
TGCGCAAATACATTGCTGAAGACTCTGACTTGGTCAAAGGTGTACTGTTTGGTTTCGCCTTTGAACCCTTCCCAGATCAGGGCTGTTTTTTTACCATGGCCTTGTTCACAGATACGCTCGGAACAGTAGTACGCGAGATTGTACATACCGTCCTTACCATACTCCAATTCCTTCCTGGCTAAATCCCAATTAAAAGTTTTATACTTTTCCTCGTATGAACCAATATTGCTCATGCCGTCTCCTTCCTATGAATAAGCGCGCAGCTGATCGCCAGACGTTTGGAACAGGCGTGGGCGACGTGGATCTCGCTTGATGGATCAAGGAGATCCTGTATATACCCGGTCACCGTTGCCATATAGTCGCAGTCAAGGTGAATGTCCTGCCAATAGGAGCCGAAAAAAAGGCCGATCGAACATGCCTTTAAGATCGCCTCCTTGCAGGCAAATGCCGTAGCCCAGCGGATATCAGGATCTCGATCATGTTTTACCTGCTCGATCTCTGCTTCGGTAAATACCCCAGCAAGAAATGCGTCTTTATTGGCAATGGCGCGAAAACGTTCTTTTTCAATGATGTCAATGCCAATGCCCTGTAACACTATTCTTTTGACTGGGGATAGAGCAACACCTTACAGCAGTTGCCTGATCGCATCAACTCCATGCCTTTTTCGAATTCCTCAAGGCGGAAACGGTGCGTTATTATGGGCTCCAGATCAAGACGCCCCGAACTCAGGAATCGTGCTGTTTTATGCCATGTTGAGAACATCAAGCGTCCGTTTATCCCCTGGACAGTTGCGTATTTGAAAATGATGTCTTTGCCCCAATCGACCACCATGGGTTTGTCCGGGATCCCGAGGATCGAGAAGCGCCCGCCCGGGCGCAATGAGTCAAAACCCTGTTGAATCGCCTTTGGAGCGCCGGACATTTCAAGAACCACGTCCACGCCAAGGCCGTCAGTGTGTTCCTTGACCTTTTCAACGATGTCCGCCTTTGCCGGGTTGACCGTAAAATCCGCACCGACTTTTTTTGCGAGTTGCAGCCGGTAATCATACAACTCGGTCGCAAAAATTTTGGTTGCGCCGCAGATCCGCGCGATCGCCACGCTCATGATCCCGATCGGACCGCACCCGGTCACGAGCACGCTGCAGCCGTTGATCTCACCGGCAAGCACGGTGTGGATCGCGTTGCCCAGGGGTTCCATGACCGACGCATAATCGCGCGGAATTTTTTTATCAATGAGCCAGGCATTCGCCGCCGGCACGAGCGCGTACTCGGCAAACACCCCGTTGACATCGACCCCGAAAATGCGTCCGTTCACGCAGATGTGCGCGTTGCCGGTCTGACAGAGATAACAATGACCGCACGCGATGTGAGTTTCCGCGGACACAATATCTCCGATTTGTATGTGGGTGACATTCGCGCCCCGTTCCACGACTTCACCGCACAGTTCGTGACCCATGGTCTGGGGCATATTTTTGATGCGGTTCTGTGCCCACTCGTTCCACTCGTAAATATGAAGATCCGTGCCGCAGATCGACGCGGCAAGCACCTTTACGAGCACGTCATCGGGTCCTGGGGTAGGGATATCCATATCAACTAATTCTGCGCCTGGACCAGGCGCGGTTTTCACCACTGCTTTCATTGTTGCCATAGAAACTCCAGTCGTTTATTATAGCCAAAAATACTATTGAGTCAAGAAAATGCGGGGTAACTCCTATCATGGTTCATTGACACACGACATACCGCAGATATACTGGAATCCTGATGGTACAGGACCACTCGTATCATGATGATATTCTTCTGATCCCGGTTGATTGGGAGGTGTGCTATTCGGATTACGATGGTAAACTCGACGAGAGTATCAAGAAACAGCAGATATCCTATTTGAAAAAACTGGAGCCTTTGCTCCGTCAGGTTCTGAGATCCCAGGAAAAAGTGGTGTATGTTGTCCGCTGTCAGTGGCCCCGGGCTATTCTCGATGTCTTAACCTCAGGCTGGCTCGCTTATTTCATGAACCAGGCGATGATCATCCTGACAAGCGAACGCATCATTTTTCTCCGCATCAGATCGAACAACGTGCCAGCCGGGTCACTATCGCAGGTGGCGTATGGCGATATCGCTGCATATAAAAGAGTAGGTTTCGGGCAGAGCGTGCTGTTCACCTACGCATCGGGCAGGATGGAGCGTTTCAGCAGCATGCAGCCCAAAATCAGTAAAAAGCTTATCAGGGTACTCAGTACCCGTGTGCCGGGTGATCATTCCGCGGATCAGGGACATCGTCATTACCTGTGTCCGCGCTGCACCAGCACATTACTGGAAGGAAGATACACCTGTCCGAACTGCAACCTGCAATTCAAGGATCCGTCAACTGTTTTAAAATATGGTCTGCTGCTGCCCGGCGGTGGATTCTTCTACATGCGGAAGAAATTCTTTGCTTTCCAGTATGCAGTGAGTGAACTGCTCCTGATCGGGTTTTTGATCATTGCTTTGTTTAGCATGGCTGAGGATCCGGCGCTGGTCGGCCTGGGGATCACCGCGGCGATCCTGCTCATCGTGACCAAGACGATACACGTGTTCCGTGCGCGATCGTATGCCCATGAGTATGTACCAGTTCAGAAGGATAATTCAGCACTCCACCACTCCTGATGCACTATACGCACGTGAATACGGTGAGACATTAAAAGAGTACCGAGGTCGTTGGTAAACGTCAGTTGAGGACCACGACTTTTTTCTGATCGATCCCATCACCGTTATCGTACGTAACAAAGTACACCCCGGTGGGCACGCTGCGTCCCTGTTGATCGCAGCACGGCCAGGTGATGTGGTCTGATAGTCCGATAGTGTGATAGTCGTATCGTCGGATCAGGCGACCGGCAACATCGTGGATCGTGATCACGGCCCCGGCGCCGGGCACAGTGTATAATTGTATTGTAATATTTACGCTTGAAGGATTCGGGAATACCGTGAACATGGATATTTTTCCGGGCTGAGCATGCTCTTTGACAGAAACGATCCTCCCGTATTGCTGAAGCGCTGGATCACCGAACATGTTATAGTGATACACGGGTATCCAGAACCCGCAATTGTCCATAAATGTAACAATAGCAATGTCATACGCGTTCCTGATGATGCCCATACTTGCCAGGGTGTCCTGGATCAGGCTGTTATAAAAATGATACGGGATGCCAGACCTATCGGTTCCTGACATCCACGATATGCGGGAACTGCTGACCACGTTCGAGCCGCCCCGGTATAAGAGCATGGCCCCCAGCCCGGTCTCTTCAGGCTTGCCGCACAGACATGATCTCAGGAAACATGTCGCTGGATGAACATTATCGAGTCCGTACACATCCGTGTAATATAGTGATGTGGGCCAGGTGATTTCGGGTGTCTCCGGCACGCTGTCACCGTCATCCCATGCCCACAATTTACGGGCGTAGAGCGTGACATTTCCGTGGTGACATTCGTACATGATGCCCTTGTTCTGCCAGTATACGATATGGTTGCTCTGGGTCAGGGAATCAGTGCACGAAAGGGTGCACGGTCGCAAACCGCCTTTTTCATAGAGGGTGGTGGCAGTCGCGCGCGGGATCAGTGAATCGATCAGGAATTCTTCGCAGAATTCCGCGCCGTCGATGCGCGCATTGCCGCCGTTGTTTTCATTCGCGTAGTAATACAGGGCACCGGTGAGCAGGGAAGCAGTTTTGTAACTGACATCCGTATTCGTGTCGAAAGCAATGAGTTTATCGATGATCTCCTGGATCGTAGTCGGGGTGCTAAACGGGAGGCGGGCTATATGGATATCCGGATGATAGTCCGGATCATCCTCGCCCACCGGATTCCAGTTCTGATCAAACACTTCGCCCCAGTACGCATCGCCGTCGCTGTTCCATGAAATACTGTCCGGATCAGTCAGTTCAGCCAGATAAATATCCCCGGGGATCGGGGAGTAGTCAGGATGGTTCCACGGACTATTCGGATCGTTATTGAACGGCACAAGGTTGCGCCATGGCATGTCAGTGGAAAAGCCGACCAGGAGTGCGTAACTAATGTCCGCCAGGTTCGCCCGCAGATAATTGCGGAATTTCTGTGCAAGATCAACACCGCTCACATTGTTTTCAATGTATTCTTTGGTCACGATCTGCACGTCATACCCCTGAGCCTGCCGGTGCGCGACCAGGGAATCGACCGCGCTTGCAATGGCGTTCGGCAATATGATGTAGTACCCGGTTGCCTGGCGTGGTGTGTCCGTAGCGTACCATGTTTGTGCCTGATCCCAGTTATAGATCAACTGGTGCGCTATGTTGTCGAAGGTCACGTCATCCTTGAGACCACGCCAGAACCGCGCCCGTTCGTTTGTCGGTTCCGGCATGGTGTAGCGGATCTCGGCGGTGATCCAGGGAGCGCGGAACAGGGTTTGTGACGCCGGGGCATACGCATAGTGAAAACATGCTACGGTAACGATCGTATATTTGCGTAAACCGCCCTGAGCTATCACGCGACCGAATTCCCCGGGTATACTGGAAGATGATGCATAATAGCGTTCCCGAGCGGTTTGATAGTTGCGCAAAAGCACATCGGCCACACCATCCGCGCTCAAGGGTAAAGGCGGATAAGCCGGCTCGATATTCGCTGTACCAATAACTTCGCGATCGCCGTGGAAAACAACCGATTCGATTATTGCTCCTGGCGGCAGTGCGATGGTGACGGTTTTCCCCGGCACATTCGGTGCGCCGACCATGTTGTGAAATGACGCACCAATCACCGTGATCCGGCTGTCCTCGATCGTATAGTCCGGCGCTGGCACCGTGACAGTGAGTACCTGCGACCAACCAAGTAAAGTGAATAGGATTAAGCTCAATATCTTCATATTCAACTCCCTTATTCTTATATATCATAGCATTTACCGGTGTACTCGTCAAGGGTAGAGTTCGTTATGCACACCACCTTGTGGAATTCGGTGTCATGGATTCTTGTTTTCGCTCATGGGCGTCTGCTTTTTTCCCTGTACCATGCCAGCCATTGCCGCGCCCTTTCATGCCCGCATCATGGGGCGAGGTCATGGGGATGCCCTCAGGCGTGAACATGTCTTCCCACATTTCTTCCCTCATAGTTCTCCTTTCTGCGCATATGCGCACGTGATTACATAGATCATTAATCTCCGCAATCTTTGTTTTAATTTCTGTCATCATTATCAGCCTCCGGCTGATAAAAAAGAAAGACCCACCTTACAGTGGGTCCTGGTCTTGCCTGATAACACATATCAGGGCGACATGAGACCCATCCTCTCAAGGACCAGGATAACCACGTTGCTGATGATCTTGCTGTTCATATCGTGTTTCATAAGTTTTGCATTATAAAGAAAAACGAGCCGCTGTCAAGAGGTCGATTTAGATCAAAAATAATCTTACCGAAGGGTGTCTATTTAATCAAAATTCAATTTAGAGATTATTTTCTTGAAAAAACAGGGGCTCCGGAGTATTATTCATTGATAAACGAGGATGTGATACAACCAACGCACCTAACGAGACTGACGCACGTAACACAATTAACGATTCCTCACGAATCACGAGCTGCCAGTACGAACCGCGATTTACAATGGTCTTTGACGTGCTTTACAACCGGCGTTCCATGATTACAATTGCTGACGCTATGACGAAAGGGCACGTTATCAGGAACACGCTGCTCGCGATATTCGCGTGCGTGTTGTGGTCGACCGCGTTTGTGGGCGTGAAGTATGGCCTTCAATTCGCACAGCCTTTCGTATTCGCGGGTGTGCGCTTCATGATGTCGGGATTCATGCTCCTGCCGTTTTGCGGTTCACTCCATTCATACATACGGACGTTTCGCAAGCATTTTGTGTCGATATTTATGATAAGCCTGTTCCAGACCTTCTTATTGTACGCGTTCTTTTACGTGGGCATGACCATGGTAAGCGGTGCATTGGGAGCGATCGTGATCGGCGCCTCGCCCCTGACCATCGCGGTCGCGGCGCACTTTGTCATGCCGGATGACCGGATGACATTGGTGAAGACCTTCAGTCTGCTGCTCGGTCTTATCGGGGTCATGGTGATAAGTATCAGCCGGCAGCCCTGGCAAGCCCAGGGATTGCGGGAATTCGTTGGCGTCGTTATCCTTTTGGGCGGGGGCATATCATCGGCAGCGGGGAATATCGCGGTAGCGAGGGAGCGGTACCGGATCGATCCGATCGTGCTCAACTCGATACAGATCTTTCTAGGCGGGTTCATGCTCTTCATTGTGTCCTTGCTTGTTGAAGGATTCCCGCGCATGGTGTATCCGCCTATGTTCTACGGTGCGCTTGTCTACCTTGCCGCGCTCTCGGCGATCGCGTTCTCGATCTGGTTCGGACTATTAAAGCAACCCCAGGTCAAGGTGTCGGAACTCAATCTGTGGAAGTTCATCATTCCGGTGTGCGGCGCCCTGCTTGCCTGGGCGCTCCTGCCCGATGAATCGCCTGAGGTATTCGCGATCATCGGCATGGTGTGCGTGACGTGCGCGATACTGTTCTACCATATCGCAGCACTCCGGGTACAGGCAAAGAAGAAACGCAATGGATATTGAGCAGAAGATACTGACCAGAGAAAATGAACTGCGCGCATGGTTCACGCGGGAATGCGACCCCGTGCGTAAAGTCGTTGACGGGTTCGATATCGGTTGGGGTGGGATTCAGCGTTTCGTGACCCGGGAAATGATCATGCAGCCCGGAAGCCAACACCTTGATGTGGCCTGCGGGTACGGGACATTCCTTGCGCAACTGGGATGGCGGTTTCCTGAAGCGCGGCTTATCGGATTAAACATCGATTTCCAATACCCGCATGCATCGATTCACGATCTCTTATCTGAAGCCGGTGTTCGAACCACGCTGGTCCAGGCGGATGCGCGGCACATGCCGTTTCGCAAAGGGCTGTTTTCCTCGGCAAGCTGTTTTCTCGGTCTGCAGGATATCAAGATCGGATCCGGAGCAAAGGGCGTGCAAAACACGATCAGCGAAGTCGCGAGAGTTGTGCAGCAATACGGATACGTAACCCTGGTCGACGAATTTCCATCCGGGGAGTTCCATGAGTACCTTTCCAGCCTGCCCCTGGATGTGATCAAGGAACAGCCGCTTGCCATTGACGTGAAATGGAACCGGCATATCGCGGAAAAGGCGATCGAATTATATGCGCATGGGTGGGTCGAACAGACCGAACTCACGGACCAAGAGGAAAAAAACCAGGCATTCTTCCGTATATATAGCGATATGAAAAAACACATGGAACACCAAATACGTACAAAAGGGTATTTTGTTCCCTTTGACTCTTTGCGCATGTTCATCATGCAGCGCACATAATTTCTAACGCCTTGACGTAGCCAGGATAAGCATTATAATATATGTATATAGATTTTGTATAAAAAGAAGGGAGGTAACATGGCACGCTTCATGATCACGTTACCACCGATGTCGAAAGATCAGGTCATGTCGTCTTGAAAGGCTGTTGTTTCCGCTTCCGTGGGAAGCGATCTCAAGATGGAAACGGCCTATGTGGATGAGAAAAAAGGCCAGGCGATATGCGTGTGGGAAGCACCTGATCAGCAGGCGATCGATGATCTGTTAGTCAAGGCGCAGGTCACGCCTGAGTCAGTTCGACAGGTGGTTATGTACCGGCAGTAGCTGGGGTTGTTCAGATGTGTATTGTCTGATTATGGCCAGATAACAAGACGAGGGTGTGCTCCCACGCCCTCGTCGATCTTTCCCAGTTTCCAACATTCATAGCCATTTCCATTCTCTGTAGTGGTCGAGTTCACTCGACTGCTATTCCAATATGTTGTGGCATATTTGCAGAGCAAGCTCTGCCACTGCACGACATATCGTCATTTTTGTTGTTTGAAGGGCATATTTGCAGAGCAAGCTCTGCCACTACACGACA
Organism: Caldifarciminota bacterium; assembly: GCA_016936155.1. Classification (GTDB taxonomy): domain Bacteria; phylum Hydrothermota; class Tepidihabitantia; order SM23-42; family SM23-42; genus JAFGPO01. The sequence continues at coordinate 14,961 of JAFGPO010000106.1, read as the reverse complement.
TCTTGTTATCCTTGCTATTTGAATAGCTTCTTCGCCAGCTGCGCGACTTTCCGGCCGTACTTGGTGCAGGTATCGATGTCATTGCCGTCCGGCTTGCCGATCGACAAAGGACCGTAGTGCTGCAAACGCGCGTCTCCGACGATGATCATGCCGTGAATGAGCATCGCCTGGATAATGCTCAGGATCGTGGTCTCGCCGCCGCCGCCCATCATGCCGGCGGAGGCAAAGGCGCCGCCGATCCGGTCCGACAGTTTTCCATGGATCTTCACGCTCTCGTCAAAGAGTCTCTTCAATTCGCCGGCCATGGCGCCGTAATATGTCGGCGAGCCGAAAACGAATCCTTCGAATTCCAGCAGGCAATCCGCGGTGACGTCTTTCATATCGCGCAGTTCAACGGTCACATTCTCTTTCTTCACGCCATCGGCGACCGCCTGAGCCATCGCCTTGGTGTTCCCGGAGCGGGAATAGTAAGCGACCAGTAACTTCATAGTTCTCCTTCTCTCATGTTTTTCATGTCCATCCTATTCTCTTAACAGGTATTTCCTCAGGAATAGGATCTTAACGTATTGATAGAAATCGCGGTTCGACTTTCTCGCGAACCCGTGCCCTTCATCCTCGGCAAGCAGATACCAGACTTTCTGGTTATTTTTGCGTACCGCTTTCACGATCTGCTCGGCTTCAGTCACGGGCACACGCGGGTCATTCAATCCCTGGACAACGAGCAGAGGATCCTTGATCTTGTGGGCATTCGTGAGCGGCGAAATCGCTTCGAGAAAACGCCGCATATCCGGGTCTCGTTCATCCCCGTATTCTGTACGCCTGAGGTCCTGGCGGTATTTCCCGGTATTTTCCAGAAACGTGACGAAATTACTGATCCCAACCACGTCAATGCCGCACGCTAATCGGTCACTGTAGTGTACGAGCGCCGCAAGCACCATATACCCGCCATATGAACCTCCGGCAACACAGACGCGGGAAGCATCCAGGTCTGGCTGCTGCGCTATCCAGTCAAGCAGCGCGCCGATATCCTTAACTGCATCCTCGCGTTTTCTGAAATTATCGAGCGCGATGTATTCTTCACCATACCCTGATGATCCGCGCACATTGGGTGCGATTACTGCAATTCCCATCTGCGTGGTAAGATACTGGGTCAGGGGTGCAAAGCCCGGGGTATACTGTCCAGCCGGCCCGCCGTGGATATCGATAAGCACCGGATACCCGGATTTTTTTTGATTTGGTTTGTATATGTAGGCCGGTATCATGCGCGGTTCTCCGCCGCAGCTGTCAAAGGTTGGATAATGGAAAAGTTCCGGGATGCAAAATGCGGTCGTATCAAGGTTTCCGATCTCACTATAGGTCCAGCGTGTAAAGGTGTTCCGTTTCAAGTTCAGGGAATATACATCACTCGGTGATCGCGGTGCAGTAAGTACAAGCGCAAGTTCTGAACCATCTGGTTTGAAGGAGAGACCATAGATCGATCCGGATGGAAGCGACGCGCGGGTCAGAGTGCGACTCTTCGTATTGTAAAAATACAATTTGTCCATACCGTCTTCATTACTGATGAATGCGATCGTATCACCGGATGGATTGATCTCGATATCGTTGATATCCCATGGTATGCTCGACGTTAGTACCTGCTTGTTGCTGGTGGCGATGTCATAGCGGGTGAGTTGGTGGAAATCGCTCACCTCGTCAGCCACATAGTAAATGCTTTTTCCGTCTTTTGACCATGCGGCAGACCAGTATGAGACCCTATCCTTTACCGGGTTCACCGGCACCAGGTCCCTGGTTTTGATGTTCAGTATATAGAGGTAGGATTCCTGGGATGAAACCGATCGCTTGAGCAGGAGCTTTGTGTTGTCGGGCGAAAATTCGAGCGGATACCAGTACCCGGTATTTTCACCTATACATTGAAAGCTCTTTGTGCCTTTCAGGGTTCCGAGAAAGATGTCGAAATCCTTATTGTTGCGCATCGTGCTCGCGAATGCGAACATATCCCCTTTGGTCGACCAGACAATGGAATTATGCCGGGATAGACCGTCCGAGAGCATGAATGACGCGTTCGTACGGTAGTCAAAAGCATAGATTTGGTCTTTTTCATTACCCGCTTGGTCTGCCGTGTACAGGAAGAACGGGGTGTTCGGATCCGGACAAACTGCGGCAAAACTCAGGGGTTCAGGAGAAAAGGTGAGCTGTTTTCGATACGCTTTCGGGTACTCGACAAGGTGAAGCTGACTCACTTCGCCCAGACGCGTCCGGATGAGGATACCCGCATCGGACGGCAGCCAATCGCGGAAAAAAGCAGAGCGGGTATCGAGATATGGCTGCAAATCCTGCTTGAGATCTTCGGGAATAGGCGGGATGTCCTCGAGCATGAGCGTTCCGATCATCGTGCGTTCAACCTTTGCATGAAGGCAGGATACCAGCAGGACAACGACAACAGCGCGCGGGAGTATCTTCATTGTATGAGAAGCAGAATGATGCTCACTAATAGACAATACACACCAAAAAGGTGAAACCATTTGTGCACGATGTTCTTCAGTATCTTGAGAGCGAGCAATCCGGCAAGAAAACTGACGATCATACCGATGATAATGCCCGGGAAGTTTTCGATATGGGACAGGTTAAGGGCTTCGAGAATGTTCGCTCCCAGGATCGCAGGCAATGAAAGAAGGAAGGAAAACGTAAAGGCTTCTTTTGGATCGATGCGTTTGAAAAGACCGGTCGCGATCGTCATGCCGGAACGGGATACACCCGGGAAAATCGCGATCATCTGTGCGAAGCCGATCACTACCGCGGAAAAAAATGAAATCCTTTTGGCGCCGTGCCTTGCGATCCGCGTGAGGATGACGACGACGCCGGTGAAGCCGAGAAAGAGTGCAATGAGCAGAGAGTCAGTGAACGTTGCTTCAATGGATTTTTTGAAGATCAATGCAAAGAGAGCGATCGGTATCGACCCGATAACGATATAGAGCGAATATTCGATACTCTCTTTTTTGCCGGCGAACACTCCTTTGACAAGCGATGAGAGTGGTCGGGCAAAAAAAACGATCGTTGACAGGAATGTGCCGAAATGAAGGAATACTGCAAGTACCACCGGTTCATTGATCCCAAAGAATTTCTCGAGCACTGCGAGGTGTCCGGAACTCGATACCGGGAGGAATTCAGTGAGTCCCTGTACAATGCCGAGAACGATCGCTTTGACGACCATCGTATGCTAGATGATCATGGCGATGAGGCCGATCGCCATAACGATCTTGATCCCGCGGCTGTAGTGCACAAGGTCAGGCCGGGGAGGACAGCGCGATATTTTTGTCATTATAAAGATGCACGCAGGGATCGCTCCGATCGCGACGACAAGCAGATATCCGATGCCGAGCGCCCGGGTGATGAACGGAATGGGCAGCATGATGCACAGCGCGAGGAGTGAAAACGCACTTATCGTGCATGCTTTTTTGTCACCAAATGCGATCGGTAATGATCGCACGCCGCATTGCTGGTCGCCTTGTTTGTCGATCACATCCTTGATGATCTCCCGTGACAGGTGAATAAAAAAGGAGAACAGGAACGGATATACGCACACCGGATTTTTTGCTACAAGACCGCCCAGCACGAAGCTGAGACCGGTGAGCACGGATACGACGATATTCGCGGCAAGGGTTTTTTTTAGTACCCAGGCATACAGAAAGAGCGCACCGAGCGTTGCCAGAACGATGATGAACGGAGCCGTGCCCAGGCTAAGAGCGAAGAGGAATGCGAGCATAAAGAAATAGACGGCGAGTGCGATTACCACTGGTTTGCTGACCGTTCCTTTGACAAGCGGCCGACCGGGATTATTGACCCGGTCGATCGTGATGTCGAACAGGTCATTAACGATGTTCCCGAAAGCGCAGACCACAAAACCGATCATCGCCGCCAGAATAAGCGCGGGTGTCAGAAAAACCGATGCGCCGACCCATGCGCCAACGCACACGGAGATAAATGTGATAGCACAGTTGAGCGGTCGGAGGATCCTTATATACTCCATGGGTAATTGTACGTAATCGTCCTTTGAAGTCAAGCAAAGACCAGCCCGTGCTGGCTTGACACAAAGATGGAATTCCTTATAATGTAAGCGGTTACCGCTCCTGGGTAAGGGTAAGGTAAGCTGTTTTTAAAAGAATGAAATTGTTCAATAAGAAATTGTAGTTGCCCAATTTATTGGGCAATTTTAAAGAGAAAACTCTGGTATTGCAAAACCTGATAAATCAGGTAACTACAAATTTCAAGATAGTTAAGCGGTAATGGGGAAGGAGTACAAGTGAGGATAATGGCTGTTGATTATGGTACCAAGCGGATCGGTATTGCGATCACAGATCCGCTTGGCGTGATATCACAGCCCCTGGAGACGATCGCCTTTACGTCAGAGAGGGAAATGGTGCGACGACTTAAGTGTCTTGTGCATGAGAATGATGTCGGCGTCGTACTCGTGGGTAATCCTATTTCCATGAGCGGAGGATCGACTGCGATGGCCGAGAACGTGCAGCGATTCGTGAAGAAACTGCAGAAAGCACTGCCAATCGAAGTGAGGCTGTGGGATGAACGGTTGACGAGCAAGTACGCGCGAACCAGAATGAAAGAGGTGGGGATACGAAAAACTTCAAAGAAATGCGACCAGGTTGCAGCATGTATCATGCTCGATGAATATTTGATGTCACAGGCACATTATTCAGCATGAAGAAAAGGTATATCGCATTCCTTATTCTCATTATTATCAGCATCATCTGGTGGCAGCCATTGAACATCGGTCGCACCGAGATCACAATCCCGGAAGGCTCGACCGCGCAGGAGATAGCAGGTTTTTTGCATGAGGACGGTATCGTGCGCGACCAGAAGGAATTTCTGTTCTGGCTTCGTATATCGGGTCAGGAAAAGCATCTGAAATCAGGTACCTATACTCTATGTAAATACAAAAATCCCCTCTTTGTCATCGGGGAACTCTCGGACGGCGGATACTCGGATATTTCGGTCACGATCCCGGAAGGCGCGACGATCCGGGAAACTGCCTGTATTCTTGCGGCTCAGGGACTTGTGAACCAGGATGCGTTCGTCGCGCTGTGCGCGCGACCGGATTTTGTCCGGGCATTCGGCATCAGGGGTAAAACCCTGGAAGGTTACTTGTTCCCTGATACATATTCGTTTTCGCGCTCGCAGAACGATTCACAGATCGTGGCGATCTTTGTGAGCAATTTCAAAAAACACAGCGCACATTTTGATATTGAAAATGCGGATTCCCTGCACCGTATCGTGATCCTCGCTTCCCTCGTGGAAAAAGAAGCAAAATTCGAGGGCGAGCGGCCGATCATCGCTCGAGTATTCTTGAACCGTATCCAGCAGAACCGACCGCTTGAATCCTGCGCCACAGTGCTCTATGCTTTGAAGATCATCGATTTTGAAAAGTATCACGAAAAAAAACAATTGCTCGAGCGCGATCTGCGCGTCGCATCACCATTCAATACGTACACGAATCTCGGGTTGCCCCCAGGGCCCATTTGTTCACCGGGAGAGCGGTCCCTGGCTGCTGCGGTCAGTCCCGCTGATGTCGACTACCTGTACTTCGTGTCCATGGGGAACGGTCGCCACCATTTTTCCCTGACCTACAAGGAACATATCGCGGCAAAGGAACAATATCGTGAAAAGAACTGAATTCGAGGACATACTCATTCTCGAGACGCCGTATTACAAAAATTTGCGTACAACCTATCGTGACACGGTGAATTTCCAGCGTTACCTGCCAATATTGAAAAAGATCTCTAATGGTGATGCGTTCGTCAAAACCCTTGCTCAGAAACAGGGTAAGGAACTTGTCTACCTTGGCCGCAAGATCTTCTCTTTGCAGGACGAATTCGTAACAACCTATATACAGTTCCTCTCTGATACATCGATGGTCGATAAATGGGAGCGTTTCTTTGAACGGTATCGCGAACAGCTGTTTGAAATATATGAAGCGTTCGTTGGTCAGGACAGTTACAAGGTGTTCGTATTCGAGGTGGTGAACCGTAAACTTCTGCGTGATCTTATAACCAAATATACGATCAACGAACCTCTTGAACGCAAGATCATTATTTCAGAACGGGTGGGCGTGGTCGTGAACCAACTTTTTACCTATGTCCGTCATTCTTTGACAAAAGATATCCGTGTCAATGATCAATTGCTCATTGACAGCTACGGGCATTTGCCGTTGCTGCCGCGGTGTTCGCACAGCGAGACGCTCAGGTTGCTGAGCGGGAGTTTCCTGGAACAGGGCATACCGGAACCACTATTCAGCCAGATGGCGATGAGCATCATGAGTGCGTACTACATGGAGACCAAGCAGAAGGTCATAACCGCTCTGAATCAGACGACCACATTGAGTAAAGAGAGTATCCTCGATATTTTGAAATCGCACTTTTTCTTTCCGGATGACAAAGCATTGAACGAATTGCATGGTCTGCTTCGGGATAAGGCGCAGGATATGCTCAATGACTTGCGCGTTAAAAAAGCAAAAGTGGATACGGACATCCTTACTTTGAAACAAAAGGTCAAGGAGATCACGCAGAACCTTAAAGATCAGCTTATTCATCTCGCCGAGAATTTTTCCACCGAGGAATCGATCGATAATGCGGTCAAGAAATTACAGCGTAATCTGATCACCCACGGATATGAGCTGAGGCATTTGAAGAACCAATACCAGGATTACGTAAAAAAAGAGAATGAGTTAAAGAGTGTTTTAAAATCAAAACCACACGACCTTCTAACCTATATTTTTAAGAACGAATGGGATCCCTACATTATCCTTTTGTTCAACCAGGACCGGAAATTCCCGGATGACGATATCCAGGCCATGATCAAAGGTGTGTACGATGACGTCAAAAAAGATAAAGTCGCGGTCGAGATCCTGAATAAATCAAAGGTGAGCGGTTTTCTCAAAGAGAAGTATGACAGTCAGGTGCTCAATGAGTATTTCCGGGAGGCGATACGGAATATCGTTGTCCCGTTGATCAAAGCGTTCCTGCTCGAGGAAATGATCGATTATTACCCGAAAATGACCGGTCCAGCTACCCATGAAGGGATCCGCTACCTGGCTGAAGAAGCGCTTGCCGGACGGGTCAATGTCATTGAGAAAAAAATGCCGGTTGTTCCCGAGCAATCAGCCATCTCCGCCCCGGTGATCGCTCAGTACCGGAAACTTGTTTCAGTCTTGACCTATGACATACGCGGTTCAACCTTCATGGGAACGAAACTGCGCGATGCCCGGCGTGAGAGTGAAATACGGAAATATTTCCAGGAATACATGCTTGGCGTCATCGAAAAATTCAGCGGCATACCGATCAAGGATACGGGTGACGGCGGTATCGTGGTTTTTGCCGAGAACAGCCATGATATCAAGACCAAAGGTGTGACCGAGCTCGCGCCTGGCAGCACGCTTACCGCGGTCCGCTGCGGTCTCGAGATGGTGCGTGCAGCAAAGAGTTTTGTTCAGGAGAATATCGATAGGTACAGCGATTGGTTCCGCGAGTCTGAAGAGCGCAAAGTGGATTTCGAAGGGGCAACCTATGCGACATTACCTCCCTCGTACCAAACGATCTTTCAGATCGGGGTCGGGATCGCTTCGGGTACCTACCCTCGTGAGGTGTATTGTGACGCGAACGCCTTTGGTGAGCTGGACCTGACCGGCATGCTGGTCAGGGAATCGAATTTCTATTCAAAGGTGAAGGCGATCTCGAAATCCACAGTCATTTGTGATGACGCGACCGTATACAACATGCTTCTCAACACTAATAAGTTTTCATTCCTCAACGAACAAGGACTGCGGATCGATCCCATGTTGCTTGATATCGAACAGGGCTTGGAATACTGGATCAACCAGAAGATATCCCGTCGTGGGTTCATCCTTGACCTCTACAAAATATTCGTGTCGCAGCTCGGACAGGAAGTGACCCGGCCCGGGAGCCTGAAGCTCATGCTGGGCATGTTCGATCTCGAATTGAGCGAGACCGGAGAGATAAAGGATGGGAAAGGGGGACGGGGTAAATTCCTGTTCGAAGTGGCTTCGGAGGCGACGAAATGAAGAAACACGCGGTCGTTGAAATACTTGATTACGTCGAGGAGAACAGCCAATACCATGTTCTGCTTAAACAACGGTTTATCAACCCTGAAAAATATAAGCAAACACTCCAGGCGATCAAACAGGGATTAGCCTACATAGGTATCCCGGACGCTTATGTGCGTATGTTCGATGGTCGATCCCATTTCGTGATCTGGCTTGGCCGCCGCTTGACCGTGTACGAATCATATGAACTCGCAGCCTATATCGGGCATAAGAAACATGCGATGCCGATACCTGAAGGACTCATCGAGAAGTGCCCTCCTCAGATCATCGCGCTTCTTAACCGGGCCGATGAACGAGAGTATCTTCACAAATTCAACAAAGAACTGAAGACAGTCTCGCTTTCACCGGAGATCTTTATGGCGATTCATGCCAGTCTTATGACCGCGCGGACCGAATTCCTTCTTCCGGATCTCCTGTCGGATGTCGAGCGCATCTCAAGCACGACCATCAAGGAAGCGATCAACAAAGTGCCGTCCGTGTATTTGAACTACTTGACCACCCCATCGTTGCAAAAGGTAACCCGCAAGATCTCTTCCCTGGTGCGGGAACTGAAATCCTCAATGGAACAAGAACTCAAGGATATTGATATGTATTCACTGCGCCTCAAAGAGCAACTCAAAGAGTTGTACCAGGAAGCCGACCTGGGACTCCGTGATATCATTGAGAACGACGTAGAAAAGGGAATGGACATCGGGACCATCACTCAGAAAACATCCAATCTGTTCTCCCGGCTTGACCGTTTGTTCCTCGGGAACATTTATCATTTAAAGGACTATGAGCACCGGTGGGCTGAGATCCAGCAGATACTTCGTCAAGAGGAGGAGTTTCGTCTTTTCTGCGAACAGCGTGCGCACGACCGGCGCGTGAAGGTCAGCGAGCTATTCTACGATCTTTTATTTTTCAACCGGTTCGGCGACATGACCAAAGAGGAAGAAAAGGTCTATACCCGCCTGCTTGCGCAGGAATTGGAACATTTGCATAAACAGAAACACCCGAGCGTGGCGCTGCTCAGCCGGTTTGAGAAGCGGGGGCTGCTTTCCCTGGATATCGATTTTGGAGCGATCCGGCAGGCATACGATACATTCATGCATGACTGCGTGGTTCCCCATGAGATCGGTCGCGGCCTGTACGATATCGTGCAATGCATACCCCTGCCGAGCGATCAGCCGGTGCGGGTCGCGCATGATCATGGTAATCTCGTGGTGCTTTCACTGGAGGGTGATTCCATACTCACGGTACCGAGCAAAGAGCGCGTGTATCCGGAAGCGGTTCGCGCCTACGCCGAGACATACCGTTCGTGCATCGCGATCCTCATGTATGATATCCGGGGTTCCTCATATATGGGTGTGAAATTACAGAATGCCGCAAAGGAACAACGGATCAAGTATAAGTTCGCAAAGGAAATGGCTGATATCATCAAACGGTATGGCGGGTTTTTGCTCAAGGATACCGGTGACGGTGGATTGATCTGGTTCGGGGAAAACTCGGAGAGTCTCTACGGGCACCTGTATACGGAATCGGTCACCGGTCGGGGGATCAAACTCCGGTCTTCCATATTTTCGGGTGCGGATTTCGAACTCATACCGGCACATGATGCAGCAAAAAGGGCGTTGTTATGCGCGCGGGATTTGGTGCAGCGAGCCGAGGAGTTCATCCGGGCGAATTTCATGCACTATCGCGAATGGTTCGCAGACGTTGCAGAACGGACCCTTGAACTCGACGGGATAACCTACGCACTGCTGCCACCGGAATTTAAAAGTCTGTTCCGGATCGGTGTCGGTGTCGCTTCCGGTGTTCCGAATAAGGATGTCGTGTTTTCAGCCAATTCGTATGGTGATCCTGATCTCGTCGGACCGATCATTGCCGATGCACACCTGTACTCCATGGAGCGCCAGCCAGGACGGTCAGTCATCATCTGTGATTCACGATCGATTATCAACCTGATATTGAATAATGAATACTACGAATATCAGGTCGTTGAAGAGGATTTCGACAAGTACATCAAGATCGTTCAGGAATTGAAGAAAACAAATCATGGATATACGTTCAGCGACTATGGCATCACGATCGTCCCCAGAGGAGTGCACTACCTTGAAGAACTGGATAAGAACAAGGCGGTGAGCCAGAAAGACCTTTCCGAGATCGACCTCGACGGGGAAAACCTGTACGATACGAAGCACAAGAAGATCAAACTTGTGTACGAAGTTCTGAACAACAAGTAGAATCGATGCAGGTACTGATATACGATACTGACCGCCTGCGGCTGACCACGGTGGCCCGCGCAGTCCAGGATCTTGATCTCAACTGGACCGCGGTCGCCCGCATGGACGATATCCAGAAACGCCTGAAAAAACAGAAATTCGACCTGATGATCCTCGATAGTTCAGCATTAAAAATGCTCGAACGCCTTAAGAAACTGGATCCTTCGATGCCCGTGATCGTAATCGCGAATCCGGAGGATGATCTTGAGTACACTCAGCTTTTTTTTACCGGCATTGATGGTCTGCTCGTCCGCCCCTACCGTCCTGATTTCTTTAGATCGATTATGGAAAAGACGGTCAACCACCGCAAGGCAATCCTTGGCCACTTGAAGGCAGTTGCTTCACTCAAACAGAAAATCAAAGAATTGAAAGCCCTGAACGAGATCGTACAGGCGATCAGCTCGAGCCTGAAACCCAAAGAGATCCTGCAGCGGATAATGGAAAAAACCGCTGATCTCATTAAGGCAGAAGGGTGGTCGGTGTTGTTCCTTGATAACAGCAAGAACGAACTCGTGTTCGAGGCTGCGGCCGGCGATGCAGGTAAAAAACTGCTCGGCATACGCCTGAAAGTGGGACAGGGTGTTGCCGGTTGGGTTGCGCGGTACGGTCAATCCATCATTGTTCCTGATGTGTCCAAGGATCCCCGGTTCTATTCCGGGGTCGATAAAAAAACGAAGTTCATCACCAAATCGATCTTATGCGTTCCGATGAAGAGCCGGAACAAGATCATCGGGGTTGTTGAAGTCGTGAACAAAGTGGGCGGTGAACCTTTCACCAGGGATGATCTCGAAATCTTCGAGAATTTCGTCGCCCATATCACGATCGCGCTCGAGAATGCAGCAATGTATAAGAGGATGGAGGAAGCGAGCCTCATCGATGATCTTACACAACTGTACAATACGCGGTTTTGTAATCAGTACCTGGATGGGTTTCTTGATGACCGCAAGGGTTCTAAACGGCTCATCTCGCTCATATTTCTTGATATTGATTTTTTTAAACTCGTTGACGATAATTTTGGACATCTGGTCGGAAGTGAAACCCTCAAACGCGTTGGCGACCGGCTCGCAAAGGTCGTACGTCAGGGCGATGTGGTCATCCGTTACGGAGGGGACGAATATATCGTGCTTCTTCCGCATACCGACAAGAAAACCGCTCAGGTGATTGCCGAACGGATCCGTAAGGAGATCAACAGTACACCGTTTTTGGCTTTTGGGAACAAGCAGTTCAGTATCAGTGTCACGCTCGGTGTGGCAACAAGCCCGGACGATGCAAAAACCCGCGATGGACTGATTGGCGCTGCTGACAAGGCGATGTATGAAGGCAAACTATCCGGCCGGGATAAGGTCATTCTGGCATAAGGCATTCCCCCCCTTGCATAACCGCTCTTTTTTCATATAATGTGATACCGTGAAGATTGAAGAACAGCCCGTATCCGAACTCATGAACAGGAAAGTGCGTACGGTCAAACCGTCGACCACGCTCCGGGAGTTGATCCGGCTTATGCAGAAAACGAATCATCACCTGTTTCCGGTTATCGATGAAGAGAACACGATGTTGGGTATCGTGAACTACAATGATATCCTCAATATTTTCCGTCCGTTCTCACGCTCCGTCAGCGAGATCGTAAAACGGATGCCGTTCGTGGACAGTATGGAGGATGAGGATCTCAATCTTGAGCTATCACCGGAAATGGGCATACTGATCGTTGTCGATGATATCATTAACAAGAATTTCATCGCGGTGAAGGAGACCACGTCCATCAAAGAAGCGCGCCGGCTCATGCGGCTTCATAAATTAGAATTGTTGCCGGTCCTGACCGACAAAAAACTGGTCGGGGCGATCAGCACGCTGGACATTCTGGTGTACGTATTCAAAGAGCATGAAATAATCGACAAGTGAATACGCTACTGAGTGCTGGTCTTATTCTACTGCTGGGGTTTGCGGGTGCTCGTGCGCTCAAATATATCCGTTTGCCAAGTGTTACCGCTTTTCTTTTGATCGGCATCCTCATTGGACCCCATTTGCTCAACCTCGTCACCGATGAAATATTCTTTGCCTCGGATTTTTTCTCGAATCTTGTCCTTGGTGTTATCGCATTCAGCCTTGGTGAGAATTTCCGTCTTGAAGAACTCAAACAGGGCATGCGGCAGGTTGTGTGGATATCCGTTGTCGCGGCAGTTGGTGTTTGGATATTAGTCTCGAGTGCGATCATCATCTATTTTGTGGTCATAAAATTCCCGGTGTACCCGGCACTCGTACTCGGGGCCGCGGCATCTGCGACCGCGCCGGCAGCAACGGTTCTCATTATCCGGGAGTATCGTGCAAGCGGTATTCTAACCGAACTGCTTCTCAAGGTCGTTGCGATCGACGATGCATGGTGTCTTATTCTCGGTGCTATGGCGATCGCAGTTGCCAATGCCTTGCGTGCCGATGTTTTCGATATGGCGATCATCTTCGCCGGAGTCGGAGAGATATTCGGGGCGTTGATTCTCGGAGCAGGGCTCGGGTATCTGTTTTCATGGATGCGCCGTTTTGTAAAAACGAGCGAGGAATTCCTCGTATACATATTCGGGTTTATTCTCTTGAACGTTGGTTTGTCGATCACGCTGCGGCTTTCCGTGCTCCTCTCTTCCATGATGATGGGGCTCATTGTCATAAATATCGCCCGGGAAAACTACAAATTCTTCGAAGCGCTCCGAACCGTAGATTCACCATTGTACCTCGTGTTCTTCATTCTTGCCGGCGCGCACCTTGATTTCGGCATACTCATGAAAATGGGTATCGTTGGCATTCTGTACATAGTATTCCGTCTGATCGGCAAGATCTACGGCGCAAAACTCGGGGCACGCATCAGCCATGCTCCCGCGATCGCGGAGCATTGGATCGGGTTGGCAATGGCGCCGCAAGCGGGCGTTGCGCTTGGCATCGGATTGGTCGCCAAGACTACGTTTCCCGAATATGGTGATTATATCTTTACGATAATCGCAGCGACGACGGTCGTCTTTGAATTGATCGGTCCGCTGCTTACGAAGATAAGTTTACAGAAGGCCGGCGAAATTGCACCATCCCAGTAGTATCGTTGGTCTTGCCGTTCTCATCATCATCGGGTATGCAGGGGCAAAAATGCTCCGTAAGGTACACCTGCCCGCCGTCACATCGTACCTGTTGCTCGGCATCATCATCGGTCCGCACCTGTGCGATATCATTCCTTCGAAGGTCCTTGGTCTATCCGGGATAGTATCTCATTTCGTCCTGGGGATCATCGCGTTCACTCTCGGCGAGAGTTTTAGCATCAAGGATCTGCGGACAGCCGGCAGCAGCGTGATCTGGATTTCAATATTCGAAGCGGCCTGTGCGTGGCTGGTTGTTACCGGTATCATGCTCGGCTACCATGTGCTGCGCGGTCTTTCGGTGCATCCGGCATTCATCCTGGGCGCCGCAGCATCTGCGACCGCGCCGGCGGCAACGGTCATGGTCATACGCGAGTACCGTGCGCACGGACCAGTGACCAACATGCTTTTGCGCGTGGTTGCGATCGATGATGCGTGGTGTCTTATTCTTTCCGCGGCCGCGATAACGATCGCAAGCGCTCTGACATCCGGCAGTGTGAACATCCGCACTTTCTTCGCGATCATCGCGGAACTCGTACTTTCTGTGTCATTCGGCGCGGCGGCAGGGTTCGGCCTTCACTACGCGAGCATGTTCATCCGCAACCGTGAAGAATTCGTGACCGTTACCCTCGGATTCGTCATGCTGCTCGTCGGCATTTCGCTTGCATTCCACCTGTCCCCGCTGCTCACCTGCATGGTCGCGGGCATATGCATCGCCAACGTATCCAGGAACAGTACGCTTTTTTTCGAAACTATCCGGGGAGTCGATACTCCCTTCTTTTTGATCTTTTTCATGCTTGTCGGCGCTAATCTGGAGATAGGCATCCTGCCCAAAATCGGGCTCATGGGCGGGCTGTATCTCGTGTTCAGGGTCGTGGGCAAGTTCATCGGGGTCGGGATTGGAGCCGCGATCAGCCGTGCTGACGCAGCAGTCCGTAAGTACCTTGCCTGGGGGCTTGTTCCGCAAGCCGGCGTTGCGCTCGGTGTGGCGTTGACCGCCAAGACCATGTACCCGAAATACGGGGGCATGATCTTTACGACGATCACCGCGACCACCGTTGTCTATGAACTCATCGGGCCGCTCTGCGTGCGGTTGGGATTGCGCAAAGCAGGAGAGATATGATGCCGAAGGCAGGAGTCTCTCGATATGCGGAATAACGCCGCGCACTCGAGATGCTCAATTTCCCAGCCGAATGGTATTCGGGGGAAATTGGCAGGGACGGAGAGAAGGCAGGAGAGGGCAGCAACAAAATTTGAAATATGAATAGCTAGACTCTAAACAAATTCAAATATCTAAATTTCAATATTCCAAATACATTTTGTTTTAGAATTTTGGATTTAGAAATTTTTTCGAATTTAGATATTAGCTGCTTAGAATTTGGAGCGCAGCGAAAATCGGGGCGACCCGATTTGAACGGGCGACCTCCAGCACCCCAAGCTGGCGCGCTAATCCACTGCG
>JAFGPO010000105.1 GCA_016936155.1 Caldifarciminota bacterium | reverse complement strand
GTGGCGCAGCGGCTTAGCGCGCATGGTTTGGGACCATGAGGCCGTGGGTTCAAATCCCACCGCCCCGAGTTCCTTTAAATATTTACTAAGCACTAAGAACTAGGAACTATGTAAGCTATTTTACAGAGAAATACTAAACAAATTACAATAACTAAATACCAAATTCCATACAATTCATGTCATTCTGAGCAAAGCGGAGAATCTCCGCAATTCGAAATTTGCAATCCGCAATGCCTTTGTAGCCTTCTCGTGCCTGGTTTGTGTGCCTTGAATTGCCCTATAATGCCCTGTCTGCAAGCTTAAAGTACCTTGAAATATTACGTTCATCAGATCTTTCGTGTTGACAATCACAAATTTAGCTATTATTGTTATATTAAAGATACGTAATTTCTGTATTACCCAGTTGTTCTGGTGTAACGGATCAAGGTTATTATACAGAAAATGATCATGAAAGGAGATCGCATGTGGCGTGAAGAATTACGGCATAATATCCGTACAGTCGAGCAATTAAGAAAATACATCGCCCTTACTCCGCGCGAAGAACGCCAGATCAAACGTGCGATCGAACATCACCCGATGAGCATAACAAGATATTATATGTCGCTCATTGATAAAAACGATCCTCACGATCCTTTAAAAAAGATGATCATTCCGTCAATCGATGAACTTGACCTCTCCGGTTCATACGATCCAAGCGGTGAGATAACCAATACAGTTCTTCCTGGGCTCCAGCACAAGTATGCCCCGACCGCCTTGATCCTGACCACGAACCGCTGTACAGCATACTGCCGCTATTGTTTTCGAAAACGGCTGGTTGGGCTGCCGACCGAAGAAATCATCCAAAAATTCGATGAGGCGGTGAAGTATATCACCCAACATACTGAGATCAACAACGTTCTTCTCAGCGGCGGTGATCCTTTTACGCTTTCCACGAATATCATTAAGAATTTCGTGGAAAAACTTGTTGTCATCCCTCATCTGAAATTCATCCGTTTTGGCAGCAAAACGCCGGTCATGGCGCCGGACCGTATTTCTGAGGATGAAGATTTACTCTCCCTGCTTCAGCACTACTCGTTGCGGCGCCGTAAAATCTATGTAAGCACACAATTCAATCACCCGCGTGAACTTACGAAAAAATCCATTCGAGCCGTGAACAAACTCATCCGGCGCAGCATCGCGGTCAACAATCAAACGGTCCTGCTCAAGGGTGTGAACGATAATCCCGACACGATGGCGGATCTCCAGAATATGCTCGCCGGGATCGGGGTTATTCCTTATTACGTTTTTCAATGCCGTCCGGTCAAACGGGTAAAATATAGCTTCCAGGTACCGATCGTTCGGGGATTAGAGATAATGAGAGAAGCAAAAAGAAAGTGCAGCGGCTACAGTAAACGCTTCCGTTATGTCATGTCACACCGCACTGGTAAGATCGAGATCCTTGCAATCATGGGCAGGGAGATCTACTTTAAATATCACGAAGCAAAAGATCCACAGAATAATAGCCGGTTTTTCCGGCGCAAGGTAGACCCGCTCGGTGGCTGGCTGGACGACTTTCCTGTAATAAAATAGAACATCTTATAAAAAACACACCCCAGTATTGAACTGGGGTGTGCGGTAAGATACTCAGATTGATATACTATTTCAGCGTTTTGGCAACCAGCGCTGCGACTTCCGCCGGCGTCTCGCCGACTTTTATGCCACATTCATTGAAGACCTTTACTTTCTCGGCCGCTGTACCTGCGGTCCCGGATATAATCGCGCCTGCATGACCCATGCGTTTGTCTGCTGGAGCGGTTTTACCGGCGATGAATCCGAATACCGGCTTCTTCATGTTCTTTTTAACCCATTGAGCAGCATCCTGTTCGTCGCGTCCCCCGATCTCTCCGACCACAACCACCCCTTCAGTAGCATTGTCTTTGTTAAAAAGCTCGAGGCAATCAATAAACCTTGTCCCAATAACCGGGTCGCCGCCTATGCCAATACAGGTCGATTGGCCAAGACCGATTTTCGTGATATGATCAACGATTTCATAAGTGAGTGTGCCACTTCTTGATATTACCCCTACTTTACCAGGTTTGAAAATATTCCCGGGAAGAATCCCTACTTTCGCCTGCCCAGGGGATACCAGACCCGGTGAATTCGGACCGATCAAGCGACAGTCCTTATCCTTCAAGTACGCCATGATCTTGATCATATCGATCGTCGGAATACCCTCAGAAATACACACGATAATCTTGATCCCGGCATCGATCGCCTCATAAACCGCACCGACTGAGAATTTTGCCGGGACAAAGAGGATCGAAGTATTCGCACCGGTTTTCTTCACCGCCTGCTCAACTGAATTGAATACCGGTACATTTTCCAGTTTCTGACCGCCTTTACCAGGAGTAACGCCGGCCACGACCTTGGTTCCGTACTTGATCATCTGGCTGGTATGAAAGCTGCCATCCCGTCCAGTAATGCCCTGCACGACCACTTTTGTATCATTATTCACTAAAATACTCATTTCAATACTCCTTATTTCAGCAGTTCGATCGCTTTCTTCGCGCCTTCATCCATTGTTTGCGCAAAGATAAGGCCGGCTTCTTTTAATATTTCCATTGCTTTTTCTTCGTTCGTACCAGTGAGTCGTGCAACGATCGGTTGTTTAATGTTCAATTCCTTTTTCGCCTGTAAAACGCCGTTCGCGACATCATCACAGCGTGTTATACCGCCGAATATATTGAACAGGATCACTTTCACATTTTGATCTTTGAGCAGAATGCTCAATGCATTCTTCACTTTTTCTGGTGATGACGACCCGCCGATATCGAGGAAATTCGCCGGCTCGCCGCCAAAATGCTTGACCAGATCCATGGTCGCCATGGCAAGTCCCGCCCCATTGACAACACACCCGATATTGCCGGAAAGGCTGACGTACGAGAGATCCTGCTCGCGCGCAAGCAGTTCATTCACATCCTCGCTCTCGCGGTCGCGCAGCGTCTCAACCTCAGGGTGACGATAGAGCCCGTTGTCATCAAAATTCAGCTTTGCATCCAGGGCGATTAGATCGCCATCCATGGTCACGACCAGCGGGTTGATCTCGGCAAGCGATGAATCCAGTTCAATGAACAACTTGTACAGTTTCTCGGTGATCGAAGCACATGCAAAAGCGTGTTTCGGATCATCGTAAAGGAAAAAACCAACCTCCCGCGCTTTGTGCGGGAGCAATCCAACGAGCGGGTCTGCATACACTTTGTAGATCGCGTCAGGGTTCTGCTTTGCGACCACTTCGATCTCAACGCCGCCTTCCTTGCACGCCATGACTACGGTCTTTTGCGCGGTGCGGTCATTGATGATGCCTAGATACGCTTCACTCGCGATGTCGATGGCATTCGCCACCAGCACCTTTTTCACGGTGAGGCCCTTTATATCCATACCAATGATCTTCTGGGCGTATTCTTTCACTTCCTGATCATTTTTCGCGATCTTAATACCGCCTGCTTTGCCACGTCCACCCACATGCACCTGGGATTTGATCACGCACGGAATCCCGACCTCCTTGGAAACCGTGATAACCTCATCAACACTCTTCGCGACCTTCCCTTTTGGGATCGGTATGCCGTATTTCCCGAAGATCTCCTTTGCCTGATACTCATGAACTTTCAAGATTACCTCCTTAATCTCGCTTCGCTCGATTCAATTACAGTGATTACTATAATGATTACAGTGATAAAGGATTCTATCGCTGTAATATGCACTTCGGAATAAAGTAACGCATTAGCATACACAAAAACATGCCTTCGTCAATACCCTGCCCTGTACTTGATGCGGTACTGCCTGGTATTCGCGGTCTTTGTAGCACTTAGCGAGATAATAATGAGCGTATCTTTCGCCTTACGTCTTACGTTTCCTTCAGATCATCAGTCCATTCAGGCACGATGCGGCGGACGATCGTGTCCATGGTTTGACGGAAACCTTCATCCAGACCAAGGGCTTCGAGTTCCCGAAGCACCTGCTGGTACTCACGCGGCGCGATCCGGCGGTTGATCTTTGGATATTTGTGTGCGTTATAGGCAGGATAATATTGTGCCATGACATTGACCGCGGTGTGCGGCGACAATTTATTTTTTATGAATTCAAAACATGCCTTGCTGCCGGCGATGCCATCCGGCAGCACTAAATGCCGGATGAGCAGACCTTTTTGGGCAATACCGTTTTCCATGACCAGGTCACCGACTTGACGATGCATTTCTTTGAGTGCCGGCTGCACTATATCCCAGTAATCCGCAATATCTGAGAATTCTCTGGCAGAGTCATTATCCGCATATTTAATATCCGGCATGTAAATATCAATAATGCCATCAAGTAATTGAAGGGTTTCAACTGATTCGTACCCGCCACAATTATATACGATCGGCACATTCAAACCCTGATCTTGCGCAACGGCAAGGGCTTTTACAATCTGCGGCACCCACGGTGTGGGGGTGACAAAATTGATATTGTGGCACTCCAGGTCCTGCAAACGCAGCATCATATGTGCACATTCCTCGATTGAGGCCGAATGTCCCATACCCAGCTGGCTGATCTGGTAATTCTGGCAGAACACACAGTGCAGATTACAGTGGGTGAAAAAGATCGTACCTGAACCGTGCTTGCCAACAAGCGGCGGTTCTTCGCCAAAATGCTGGTGAAAGGATGCTATCTCAAGTTCCGATCCGGAATTACAGTTCCCTTTTTCCCCTTTCAACCTGTCCACCCCGCACTTGCGCGGGCACACCCGGCACGGCGACAGTAGTGTATACAAATCATCAATGATTTCTTTGGTTATCTTTTTTGACATAGTAGACCGCGAAGCGCTGCTTCGCCTGAACCTATACGGAGTATTCTAAACCGACAGAAGATCCTTAATTGCAACTATTTCTGCTTTTCTCCTGCTATTTAAAGCCCTTTTTAGCCCTCATATGCCTTCTATCCGCCTTCTTATCCCTTCTTGATCCATATTTATAGTACGCGGCACACGAACCCTCAGAAGATACCATGCACGGGCCTATCGGCGATGAAGGAACACACGCTTTGCCAAATAAACGGCACTCTGGCGGCACGATAAGTCCAAGCAGCACCTCGCCGCACCTACATCCCCTGGGTACTTTACTTTTAGGTATCTTGAATTGGAAACGATCAAGGGCATTATACTCATTGAACTTTTTATTAAAAGTCAATCCTGATCCCGGGATCGTACCGATGCCCCGCCACTGTGCGTCGCATACAGTGAACACCTGGTCGATGATCGCCTGTGCGTTCTTGTTCCCCTCGGGACCCACTACCCGGCTGTATTCGATCGCAATACACGCCTTCTTGTCCGCGATCTGCTGGACGATGTTCAATATGCCGTGCAGAATGTCGATCGGTTCAAATCCCGTAATACAACCAGGAATATTAAATTCACGCGCCAGGAATTCATACGGTCGTGATCCGATGATCACGGACACATGCCCGGGGAGTATCAGACCATCAACATTGATCTTCGGCGACCCGGCAATGAAACGCAGTGCCGGCGGGATCAGTCTGAACGATGGGAGCACGCTGAAATTCCGGATTCGCTTCTCCTTCGCAGCGAGCACCGTTGCGGCAATTGTCGGTGAAGTGGTTTCGAATCCAACCCCGATGAAAACAACCTGCTTGCTCGGATCGGCCTGCGCGACCTTCAATGCATCCAGAGCCGAATACACGATCAATGGCGCATGCTGCTCCAGAGTGCCGCTCGATCCTGGGACTCGAACCATATCACCGAATGTCGTAATAATAACATCCTTTTGCTGCGCGAGCAGGATCGCACGATCGATCGTCTCCTGTGGGGTCACGCATACAGGACAGCCAGGACCGGACAGCAGAGTGAGATTATCAGGTAAGAGATCGCGCAACCCGGATCGCGCGATCGCCATTGTGTGCGTGCCACAGACCTCCATCAGATTGATGCTGCCGATATCGAATTGCTGTAGTTTCTGGATCATTTTTTCGGCGAGGCTGGCCATGCATCAACCTCGTATTATATTTTCGCGAGGGTTGATGAATACATCTTCACCGTGTTCCGACCCGCCCGTTTTGCTGCATACAACGCCTGATCCGCATACCGGATCAACTCGGTCGCGTTCAATGCATCATCTGGAAATGTCGAGATCCCGGCAGAAAATGTTACGCGCACTTTCTGCGCACTGGCAAAATCGTACTTTTGCAGCGCTTCAAGCAAATGTCCCATGATACGCAGTGCGTCATTCTTTAAAATACCCGGGAACATGACAATGAATTCATCGCCACCGTATCGCGCGATGATCTCTTCGGTGTCAAAATGATTGATGAATATCTGGGCGAGCCGCATCAGGAGCAGGTCGCCTGCTTGATGCCCGTATGAATCATTGTACATCTTAAAATTATCCAGATCAACGATCGCAATGGATAGACATTTTTGGTGGCCCCGGGCATGCTGCAGCTCGACATCCAGACGCTCTCTGAAATAACCGATGTTATACAGTTGTGTCAAGGGATCAGCATGAACGGTTCGTGTATTATTCAGGGTTATTCCCGCGATCGCTGATATTACGCCCAGCATATTTCGCTCACGTTCCTCAAGATCTTGGTGCCGTACGATCGCGATCACGCCGAATCGACGTTCCTGATAGAATACCGGATAACAAATATCGGGATTGAATACTGCATACGGTTCCTGCACGCCGATTACGACATCCCTTTTCGTGATCGGATGTTTCTCCAGAAAGCTGAATCCCACTTTCCCGCGCCGTTGTTCACTGTTCACTTCGTAGACGATCTGCGTTTTCAAATCATCGCGTATGCCATGCTGATCAACGATGCGCAACCGTTCACCGCGTTCATCAGCCAGGAAAACTGCAACCTGCTCTGCATCAAGGTAATTCATGAGGAGTCCGGTGATCTCCTTCGCAATATCAGCGGCATGAAGACGTGAAGTCAAACGGATCATCGATGCAAAAAAGAGGTTATCCATGGAATTGATCTGTTTCAGTTCCTGCTGCATTCTATTATTCTCGGTCAATTGCTGTTTCAAACGTTCCTCGAGCATTGCTCGATTGCTGATCCCGCCCTTCTTCTTGGTGCTGACAATAGAAGTGATCAATACAATAAGCCCGATGAGAATTGCGATGCCAATGATTACCGTAATGAAAAACCCTATATCAATATTCACGCCATCCACACGCTATTGTAGTGCGTCTGTTCCTAAAAGTCAACATTCTTGACACGGGAAACAGCCACGCTATAATGATCTTATGCGGAGACGATTCAATGCCTTTATATCATTCGATATCGAGGGTATCAGTGGCGTATCGTCCTGGAACGAAGTGGCGAATAATGCATCCACATTGCATGCATACCGAAAGATCGCCACTGCGGAGGTCAACGCCGCGATCCGCGGCATCAAAGCAGGCCGCCCGAAGATCGGGGAGATTCTGGTCTGCGACAGCCATGCCCAGGGTGAAAATCTGATCATAACCGACCTGGAACCAGGCGTGACGATCATTAAGGGTTCTCCGCGCCGCTACTACATGGTCGAGGGAATAGACCGAAAATTCAATATCCTTTTTTGTATTGGTTACCACGCCATGGTTGGCTCCCAACGGGCAGGCATGGACCATACCTATTCCTCGTCCGTAATCTACAATATCATGATCAATGGTCGGCATGTCGGTGAGACCGAGATCAACGCTGCAGTTGCAGGATACTATGGCGTACCCCTGGGTCTGGTGTCCGGTGATGATGTTCTGGCAACGGAGGTGAGAAGTTTCTTTGGCAGGACGGTTGCGATGGTGATCACCAAATATGGTATTTCCCGTTTTTCCGCAAGGTGTCGCCTACCGTCAGAGGTTCATGCAGAGATCGAAAAAAAGGCGGCACAAGTCGTGTCCAAAAGTACTGCTTTAAGACCTTTCCGGTTCAAAATACCGATAAGGGCTGAATTCGAACTCATGAACTCAGCCATGGGTGATGCGGTGGAACCGATCCCCGGAGTAAAGAGGATGGCAGCACGGACCTGCGCGTATAACGCAAAAAATATTCTGGAGTTTTACAACATACTGCGTTTAATCTGCGCGCTTGGACGCTTGACCCAATAAACGTAAATCCGCGTATTCTATTTGACTAACTCGAATTCACTTATTGCGGTCCTTTCCTGGCCGCTGATAAGATCAAGCGCTTTCAGTGTAATAATGTAGTGTCCAGGGGATAGATCCATTGGATGGTAGATCGCTCCAAGATATGCGACATCGCCAGCATCGACATGATCTTTGATCATGACATCGACAACTTCACGACGCATTTTCTCACGATTCGTTATTTCATAGGTAGTCTTCACTTTATGCAACCCATCGACCATTGCGAGGTTGTACACCTCGGCATAAAAATAAAAGAGGTGGAACATCGGGACCACTGGACGGGTAAGCGGGATGACCCGCCCAACCGGTTTATCGAACTTCTCATGCGTATGGGATTTATCGATAAGCAAAGCTGGCACCAGATCACTGATCTCCTTGGCATCGTCCTGGTAATCGATCAGGCTTGACCACAGGATCTCCTTCCCGACAAGGTTATTCTTTCCGTCGATGATCTCGATCTCTAACCGGTAATCCTCAGGGTTAAGCCAGAAATTCACCTCATCAAAAAATGCTCCATTAGCGCCATCGACCGGCTGCAGCATATGTTGATCCGTTTGTACGATACTATCGATCGCATTATAAACGTGGATCGTGCGCATGAATGAAGCATCCACTGTATCCTGCATGCTTACTGTAATATATAGTTCCAGCCGGGTCAGATTTTTTTTCTGCCGAAAACGTCCGGCGGCAACGGACAAATCGAGCAGCCCAGGCAGAACAACATCAATGACACTCTCCACCGGGGCTTCGTTGAAATGCGGGATCAGAACCTCATCTCCGAACCGGCTGATATTGATCAATTCGAATGCACGTGCGAGTCGGATAAAATCGAAGATCAAGCCTTCTTTATTATATGTCCAGATCTCTACCGGGTTCACCTTTTCATCGGTCCGGATCGCGATATTTTTTTGTGGGATGATCTCCTCACGTCTTGTCGGAGGTCCATACTTGACATACACCTGGATACGATCATCGCTGAGCGGTGCGAACTTACCATAGTGCCGGAAGGCGAATTCACAGCGCTCTTCGAACTCGGCCTGTTCACCTTCTTTCCTGTTCTCCCAGTAACTATCGTAGAACTGTGCACGTTCAGTCGGGGATTCCAGGCTGATATACTGAACAGCGGCGATTGAATCTATACCCTGCAATCCCAAATAGAACTTCCTCTCTTTTTCCAGCAAACGGTAGTATTTTGCCGAGAAAAGGTTCGCAACACCGCAGAAAGTGAATAAAAAAACCACAGATGCACCTATGATGGTTATAAGCATTCTTTTCACGATTCCTCCTGGGTAATAGTAATGATATGATAAAGCTCTGTCAACAAACACATTGGAGACAAATAGTAAGATGGACAGCTTTAGCTCCATCGTTATGTCTTGACCGCGCCATCTTTTCCTTTACAATTGATCATGCCAAAAGGATACCTTTCGTTTGTTCTGCATTCCCACCTACCCTGGGTCTTGAACCACGGTCAATGGCCTCACGGCACGGACTGGCTTAATGAGGCAACGGTTGAGTGTTACCTGCCACTCCTTATGCAACTCGAATGTCTTGTTGAACAAGGATACTACCCGGGGATCAATATCGGCATAACGCCTATCTTGCAGGAACAACTCCGCCAATCGAATTTCAAAAACGAATTCCTCCAGTATATTCGCCAGCGGAAAAAGAGCGCCGAACAGGACCATGAAGAATTTATTAAAAACGGCCAGGAGAATTTTGCCGCGGTCGCCGCGATGTGGTCACTTTTTTACGACAGGGCACTTCACCGGTTTGTCGATGATTATAACCAGGACATCCTTCAACGGTTCAAAAATTTGCAGGATAAAGGACAGATCGAGATCATCACCTCGGCAGCAACCCATGGTTATCTGCCCCTACTCAAGCATGATCGTTCAGTGAACGCCCAGATAGAACTCGGCGTGAGGACGTACAAGCACCATTTCGGGCGCAAACCAAACGGGATCTGGCTGCCAGAATGCGCGTATAGACCAGCGTATGCATGGAAACCATCTACAGGGAAAAATAGAAAAACTGTTGAACGCAGGGGTATCGATGATTTTTTGAGTGAACACCATATTAACTATTTTATCATTGATGCACACATGCTCAAGGGCGGTAAGGCGATCGGTACTTACCTCAGCCGTTTCAAAGCATTACAGCAGCTTTGGCGCAATTTCCAGCGTACGTTTGATGCGGACGTGGATATGCCACGGACGCCGCAGGAAGTGTATTTGGTGGCATCCGATCGTGAGAAAGCACCGGTTGCCGTGCTCACGCGCGACCCGGCCACGGCATTACAGGTGTGGAGCGGGGAACTCGGTTATCCGGGAGATCCAGCGTACCTTGACTTCCATAAGAAACGCTGGCCCGGGGGTCTGCGCTACTGGCGCGTCACTGACGCCAGGATCGATCTTGCGCTCAAACAAGTCTACCAACCTGACGCTATCGAAGAAAAGCTCAAAGAACATGCACAGCACTTCGTGTCGTTGGTACGTGCAACCGCGTACAGGTATTATAAAGAACACCACAAGCCGGCTTGTATATGCGCACCGTTCGATACTGAATTGTTCGGTCATTGGTGGTTTGAAGGACCGCGCTGGCTTTACCATGTGCTGAAGATTGTTAATGAAGATCCGGATATTGAACTCACCACTGGATCCGAGCTTCTCAATACCCTTACCCCGGATAAGATCATCGCCCTGCCAGAAGGCTCATGGGGAGAGGGTGGATTTCACTATGTGTGGCTGAACAAAAATACGACATGGACATGGAGCCGGCTTTATGAGATCGAAGATATGTTCTACGAACTATACGATAAATATCGCAATTCAAAGAACATTGTCGTCACATCGTTACTACAGCAACTGGCGCGTGAACTCCTCCTCCTGCAGTCGTCAGACTGGCAATTTTTGATAACAACGTGGAGCGCGCATGATTATGCTGAACTGCGTTTCAGCCGTCATTATGAAAGTTTCAAACAACTTGCTGCCATACTTTCTCTCTTTGGTGCGAACAAACACATCCCGGATAACGCCATGAACCTTTTCGAAGAGGTCTCTGGGCAAGACAACTGTTTTCCTGATCTCGACCTCTCGATCTTCGACAGAACGTAAATACCGTCATCAGGTAATTGGGTAACTAGGTAATTAAAAAACGTTCGTTATATGTGTTGATTGCGTTTGGAGCGTTAGTATCGTTCTTATTCGGTGAAGAGCCGCGTTAGTGGCGTTTAATTACAGCATGTCCTTCGTGCTCGCCAGGTAGCGCCTGGCGCGTGCGGTCTGTCAATCGTATTCGATCAATGAAAAAATCGGATACTCTTTGAGTTTTTCGGTACCGGAAAGGGATTTCAGGTTGATGAGAAATGCACAGCCGATGATCTTCCCGCCCAGCTGTTCTACGAGCTTGCAGGTCGCATGCACTGTCCCGCCCGTTGCCAGTAGATCGTCGAACACGAGAACCTTATCCCCTTGCTGGATCCCATCTTTGTGGATCTCGACTCTGTTCGTGCCGTATTCGAGTGTGTAATCCAATGCCACTGTCTCACCTGGCAGTTTACCGGGTTTGCGTACGGGAACGAATCCGCAGTTTAATATATAAGCAAGCGCACCGCCAAAAATATACCCTCGTGCTTCAACCGAGACGATCTTATCGATCTTTTCGCCCTTGTATTTCTTAACAATGACATCGATCGTATGTTTGAAAGCTTCAGGATCTTTGAGCAGGGTCGTTATATCCTTGAATAAAATGCCCTTTTTCGGAAAATCCGGGACACTACGAATATATTTCTTCAAATCCATTATGCTCTACCGCCTTTCAGTTTTTCCAATGTCGACAACCATAACCCACCGTTCATTTATCAGGCCCTCTTGGCCCTCTATAAAAGCATATCAGCGGATGAGATTATCAGCATGCAGGAAACCAGGATATCAGAATATCAGAATTAACCTGGTTTGCTATAATTTGATATTTTGCTAATTGGTATTCTGATATCCTGATATACTTCTATCTGAATCCCGCCTCCACAACCTTCACCCATCTTCCACCTTTTAGTATCTTATATCAAAATCCGAAAATCCGAATTCGCTGTCTTTCCATTCAACATCCACTGCAGATACATGGGCAGAAGGGGGTCCGATCCTCAGTTGCTCAACAAAGCCTTTGATCGCATTCTCATCGCCCTCAGCGACTATTTCAACCGTATTGTCCGGGAGATTTTTTGCGTATCCGCGAATCATAAAACGCTTTGCCTGTTCCACTGCAAAGAAACGGTATCCCACGCCATGAACAATCCCCTGTACGATTATCAACGCTCTCATGGCATGACCTCTTTCATCGCACGATCCACTGCTTCCTGAGCGGTCTTCACTTCAATGATCGGCGCATCAATCTTCCAGGTATTGATCCCGATCACGACTTTTTTATAAATCATACAGTACGCGATCTCAGAGAGAGTACCGTAACTGCCATCGATCGCGATAGCACAATCGCATGTGCGGGTGATAATGCTGTTGCGCGCCTCGCCCACACCGGTGACGATCGGGATATCAACATACTTATTAGCATTATTCTTGTCAATCCCGGGCAGGATACCGATAACAAGACCATTGGTTTCATGCGCGCCCTTTGATGCGGCGAGCATTATGCCGCCCATGCCGCCGGTGATGAGAATCGCGTTTCTTTGTGCGATCAACTTTCCCACCTGTTCAGCGATCTCAAGACTCTCTTTATCCGGCCGCGACCCGCCGATCACCGCAATGATCACCTTTCGTTCAGTCATAGAATAGTAACCTTTGGATCGTAAATCTCGTTAGTAACGTTACTGTCGTTGCAAAGCCATTCGTAATTAACATTTTATGATTAGAAAGGTTCTTAGCTCCCAGTATTTTTTCTCTCCAGTTCCCACAACCGTCACTCATCTTCCATCCCGTATTCGGGGCGGTGGGATTTGAACCCACGACCTCATGGTCCCGAACCATGCGCGCTATTCCGCTGCGCCACGCCCCGTACGAATTTTGCCCAAATCACCCCCACCCTTCTTTTCCGATCAACGGCACAAAAGCGCAACTAAAAAATTCCTTGCGATATATTCTTCCTTTGTGTTTCTTTACCAAATTCAAGACCTGCGAATATTCATCGCCGACCGGTATGACGAGCCGACCGTTCTCAGCAAGCTGTGCGATGAGCGCATTGGGTATCTCAGGCGCACCCGCAGTCACCAGTATCGCATCGTACGGCGCATACGTCGACCACCCCAGGCTGCCATCCCCGACCATGAGACTGACATTCCGAAACCCGAGTTGATCAAGAAGCGTTGCCGCATGCTGACGAAGCTCGGATATCCGCTCTATAGTATACACTTTATCACATAACAATGCAAGGACCGCGGTCTGATACCCGGAGCCGGTCCCGATCTCAAGCGTTTTCTCGTTCCCGGTCACTTCCAGCAATTCAGTCATGGATGCGACCATGTACGGCTGTGATATTGTCTGATCATGACCGATCGGCAGCGGGTAATCCTTGTATGCCTGGTGGTAGTATGTCGGTTCCACGAAAAGATGCCTTGGCACCTGTTTCATGGCATCGATGACCCTCTGGTCCTTGATGCCCCGGGCAATGATCTGCTCCTTGACCATGCGTTCCCGCTCGACTTTCCATTCACTGACTTCAATCATGTTATGATAGCATAGGCAAAATACCCGTAAAGTCAAGATTTACCGGGGATCAGGTCGGTAAATTCGTCATCATACGGTAAGGCAGAAGAGGACAAAAGAGAGTATGATAAGACTGAGGAAGGCGACGATAAGAGGACACGAGAGGGTTGAAAAATAGAAAAACCAAAATTCTAAGCACGAAATACTAATTTCTAAACAAATTTCAAATTCTAATGATCCAAACTGCAATGTCGTTTTTAAATTTTGGGATTTAGTATTTAGATATTGTTTAAAATTTAGATGTTAGAATTTAGTATTTGAAATATATCGTATATAGCGTTTAGCGAAGTAGCGCGTAGCGTCTACTGCACCACGATCTCGATCTTGGAGTATTTTGGCTCGAGGCCGGGAATGAACCGCGGCGCGGTCTTGATCCCTTCTTCAGGCAGCACGACCCGCTCGATGATCTCATTCATGACCGCGGCGCCTCTTGACTTGGCAAGGGCTTCGGATTGTGAGTAAGAAAAAACCACCACTTCTTTCTTGAAGTTATCCTTGATGACATTCGCCACTTCGTCAAGGTAATCCGGCGCCTCGGCATTCAGTGCCGCGGACTCACCGGAAAACAATGCGCTCGATGCGACCGCGATGATCTTGCTCCTCTGTTCATCATAGACGATCCCGTTGAATTTATAGGAACGTCCGCTGATCCTCGTAGGATTCCCCACCGCATCGAATGCCGTGAATACGTAATTGTATGTTTCTCCCATGTTGCACATTTCGTTCTTTTCCGTCCTTCCATCCCACGAGATGCTCGGCGGCGGCAGACCGCGCTCCGCATACTTGCGCACAACATCACCGTTGGTATCCGTGATGAGCAATTCCCAGGATGCCACGGTCTTTTCAAAACGCGGCACAAACAGCGCGATACTGCTGTACATGAACCGGCTGACAAGCGGTACCCGCAGGTATTCGCTGTGCAGGTACAGAATAGGAGTATTGAGTGCATCGATCGTCGCGTATAATTTCTCATCAAAAATGTATCTTTCCTGCGAGATAATGGAATCCAGCGGCGCAAAGGGTTTGAGCTCAGGATTAAGGGCAATCTTCCGGTCCTGGATCTTCATTTCCGCCTCGCCCTTTATAACCTCTTCCCCGATATCGTGACCGCTGGTTTGTGATAATAGTAGAATCAATAAGATCGTATGCATATTCTCACTCCTTCGATACGCTCCTATCCACAGACGAATTTAAACGTAATAACACCCCACTGGTTTTCCTGAACAACATTCGATGGCAGAGGAGCGAATTTCCAAGAACGCAGGGCTTTGATGACCGCCTGATCAAGATCCGGGTATCCGGAACTCACCTCGATAAGCGTTCCCTCGCGGACCTGGCCAGCCGGTTCCACCCATATTCGGATCTTAACAACGCCGGAAATCCCCTGGTTTAAACACCAGGATGGGTATTTTGGCAGTATCTTGTTCAATATTTGCCGGTTCGCGATCGGGCCCGCGAGCGAAATCATTGTTTCACCGCCGGTCTCGACTTTGAGCTTGGTTTCAACCTGTTTTTCCACTTTTGACCCGATATGCGAGGTCTTGGACGGCGGCGGAGCTTTTTGATCCAGCTTGATGGTCGGAGCAGTGCCCTTCTGACCTATCTTGCCGCCGCTGCTGCTGATACCCACACCCCCTTCACCGCCCGCGCCGCGCGGCAGGTTTTTCGCAAGCGAGATCGGCTTTTCCGCTAATATCTCGTCGGTTGATTTCATTGAGCCGTCTTGCGAACTGCCGATCCTTACGACATCACCGACATCGCCATCCGAAGTCATATACCGGTCAAGATCGATCGTCGCCTGGCTCCGGTCGAGTTTCACATCAAGGTCGATCGCCGGAGTGACGATCTCGCCGCCATACGACGATCCTTGGCTCTCGGAATAGGTGTCCTCAACACTCTCCCATATCGAACCCTTGGAAACGACCTTTGCGACTTCCGGCCGGTAGGACTGATCAATGAGCGTCACTTCCCGTATGTCCTCGTAGTCGATCCCCGAGGTCTTGCTGGAACCGGACAGGAGGATGAAGAGTGCGATATGCACGATGATCGACACGATAATGCCAAGATCAAGTCTCTTATCCCTTAACATTTAATCACCCTTTGGTTTCTTGGTCGCAAGTGCGATACGCTTTGCGCCCACGCTCTTGATATCGGCAAGGATCTCAAGAACATCGTTGTGCATGACATTCTTGTCAGCGCGAACAATAACAAGCTGAAATGGATCCTGCTGCAGTTCAGCAGCGATAACCGGTTTCAGATCCTCGATCGCAATAGGATCATCGTTCACGAACAATTGTCCATCCAGGGTGAAGGTGATCGTCAGGTTCTCTTCGGTTTTTGTTTCCGAAGTATGCGCACGCGGCACATCAACACGCGTCTGGGTATGGGTCATGACGAGCGGCGCAATGATCATCATAACAAGAACGAGGATCAATCCTACACACGCCATCGGCAGAATATCGATGTTACCCATACGTTTCATGTTCACTCCTTAGAAGCCCGCCGGCTGCGCAGCAGCGCAAGCTCTCCGGCTCCTTTTTGCTTTGCCAGATCAAGGACCTCTACGACCTGGCCCTCAGTGACCCCAGGATCAGTGGAAATGATCACTTTGCGTTGTACGCTCCGCGCGAGCAGTTCGGGAAGAAGTACTTCCAGGCGCTCATAGGTGACGAGTTCTTCATTGAGCATGAGCGTGCCGTTATCAAGGATATGGATATTGACCTTGATGTCACTCACATCACCGGCCGCGGCCTGGGCAACACCAGGCGCATTGACAAAAATCCCTGATTCGAAAAAGAGCGGTATCGTAACAATGAAACCGATCACCAGGGAAAGTGCGATATCCACCAGGGAATTAAGGATCAATCCCTGGGGTTCAGATTCGAAATGCAGCCGTTTGCGTTTCCGCACTTAAAAACTCCAATCGCTGGCTGGAGGCTGGGCTGGCGGTTGCGGCGGCGCTGGTTGCGTAACCTGAGGCAATGCGGTTTGACCGGATGTCTTCTGGACTGCTTTCTGCTTAAGGTTATTGAACAGCACGATCACACGATCGCTTACACCATCCAACTCCATCGCCATTTCGGTGCTTTTTTTGGTATAGTAATTGTAGAAAAATAACGTCGGGATACCAATGAACAACCCGAAGGCAGTGGTCAACAGCGCTTCGGCAATGCCTCCGGATATGACCGCCGGACCGCCGGATCCGGTGATCGCAATGTTATGGAATGATTTTATCAATCCCATAACCGTACCGAGCAGACCGAGCAAGGTCGCAGCATTGGCGAGTGTTCCCAAACCGCCCAGGTATCGATCAAACTTCACTTTTTCCTCGATAATATAGCTCGAAAGGATTTCAAACAAGCTGTCTTGGTCAAGATGGCGGTTATTGAGCGCAATAGTAAGGAGTCCGTTGAGGCTGTTCTTTTTCTGCCCGGTGACGTTCTGCGCGGCATTGACGCCCTGCCCACGTAATGTCTGGCTGAACTGAAGAAAACCTTTTCGTGTGTTGAATCCATTGCGCATGAAGTAGATGAACCGTTCGATGATGAGGGCAAGCGCGGCGATCGAACACAGTAATAAAATGTCCATCACAATACTGTTTTTGAATATCTGGACTATCGACTGGCCTAAGATCATTCGACCTCCTTTGATACTACAATTGACACACAAATAAATTCCGCATCATGAATAAACTTACTGCTCCCTGCCTGGCACGGTGTCGGCAGGCGTTTCTTCGGGGACAGGTGCGGGTGAATATCCCGGTCCTGTCTCACCCAATAGTTGTTCGCATATTCCTATATTATGATGAGCGCTCGCGGCATGCGCTGATGTGGGGAATGAATCGGTCACCACCTTGAAATAGGTGAGCGCCTGGCCGTATTCCTTTTGGTTATAAAATGCCGTGCCTAAATTGAAGTACACGGTTTCCCGCTGTTTGCCATCCGGGAAATAAGAGAGGTAGCGCTGGTACAGATCCGCGGCCTTGTCCCAATCCTCGGTCGTGGTCGCGCATTCGGCGGCAAGGAGCAGGGCATCGGGCGCGTACGAAGACTGCGGAAAGTTGACTACCACTTTCAGAAATTCATCGATCGCCTCAACAAATTGTTCTTTCTCAAAATAATCATAGGCAACCTGGTATTGGCCATCGGCCGCCAGTTCATCCTGCGGGAATTTTTCCACAAAGAGCTTCATGTCATCGATGGATTCAAGACCTTTTCGGTAGTAACACATCGCCATGCTTTTACGGGCGCTTGTCGCCTCTTCAGACGTTGGAAAAAGATCGATGAATTTCTGAAACTCGCGTATCGCATCATCAAAATTCTGTTCGTTGTAATAACTCTGTCCGATAGCCAGCTGGCTGGAGCGGGCAAAATCATCCAATGGATGGTTCTCGACCGTCCACCGGAAGAGCGCACGGGCTTTTTCGTACTCCAGGGCTTTGAAGTACGTGTCGCCGGCACGGAAGCTCGCCTCGGCGGATTTACTGGCAAGCGGATAATTCCCGAGGAGGCGCTCCCAGGATTCGATCGCCTGCCCATAATACTGTAATTTTGAATAACACATGCCCGCATAGAAGAGCGCCGGAACCGCACACCGCTCGTCTTTGGGATAAGTATTGTAGAGCAATTCAAAAGTGTCAAGCGCACCCATGTAATCAGCAAGATTGTAAAGCGTATACCCAACGCCCAGGTATGTGGCGATGACCAGAGAGGAATCGTCGAAGATCGTCTGGCTCATGGAAGTAAAAAGCGTGTGCGCTTCCTTGGAACGATCCTGATTGTATACGGCATATGCGGTTCCAATCCGTGCATAGGGTGTCACCTCAATACCAAAATAGTCCCTTGTAACCCGCAAAAAGTTCTTTTCCGCCTCGGCAAAATTGTCCTGGTAGTAATACGCTTCCCCAAGAAAATACAGCGTACGTCCACGCCATGGGCTTTTTTCATCGGGAAAATCCACTATGTAGCGGCTGCCAAATGTGATCGTGTGACCGTATTGCTTCAAACGATTGAGCGCGTAGAGGTGCATAGCCGCGGCCGGTTCTCTGAGTGCTGAGTTAGGATACCGTTGCGGGATCAAGGCAAAACTATTCGCGGCGTTGAAAAAATCATCTTTTTGAAAATAGATCATGCCGGTAAGGTATTCACCAACACTCGACAACTCACCGGATGCGAACATGGTTGCGAGCTGTGATGCTGAAACGAGCGCCTGAACCGTATCACCGGCAGTAAGAAGGGCATTGGTAAGTTGTAAATTCGCGTATGACGCGATCTGCGTATTAGGATAGTTCGCGCGGACGCGCTGGAACGAACTGACCGAACCCAATCCATCGCCGAGCTTCATCCGGCAGATACCAAGGAAATAACTGCTGTGAGCAGCAAGGAGATTATCCGAGTGCCTGGTCAGGGGCAGCAGGTGCTCTGAGGCCTGTGCGTACTCCTTGGCATGAACGAGCGCGGCCGCCAGAAAAAAATGTGCGTAGTCATTGAGCGGCGATTTGGGGAAATTCAGGATGAATTCATTGAAGGTAAGTTTCGCTCCATCAAAATCCTTATTGAAGAAAAGCGCCTCGGCGCGGGAAAATTCAGCGAGAATAGCGATCGGAGTATTCGGTGAAGTGTCGATGATCTCCTTGAAGACGCTGATCGCCTGCAGCGGCTTGCCCAGCCGCGAAAGGGTCTTTGCATAGTAGAATTTCGACTCGAGCAGCTGATTCCCTTCAAGTTTTTCCCGGGCTTCCTCATAGCTGCCCCGGAAATAGTGCAGGACGCCAAGCGCGAAATTCGCCCGTTCTTCCTGTTGATAGGCAGGATGCTTGAGCAAGGTCTGGAGTATTTCCTCGGCTTCTTTATAGTTGCTCTGGAGAATGTCGATCAAACCGATCGCATAGAGACATTCAGGTTCAAGGTATACATCTTTTTTATCTTTAAGGATCTTCTCAAAGTACTTTTTCGCGCCGAAAAAATCATTTAGATTAAAATAACATTCCGCGAGCCGGAAGCGTATTTCGTTCTCGAATGCGCTTCCAGAATATTTTCCCAGCATCGCATTGAAATATTCCGCTGCGTCAATATAGTTCTCCTGTAAGAAGAGCTGGTGTCCGATCTCATAATCAGTGACCAACTGGTCGTAATCCGCCGTGATCAGAAACAGCACTAAAAACATCCTTCTACTCCTTTTCCGTTTCCAACAGGTTCACAAATCCTTTTTCTGCGTATTCTGCGGTCATCTTCAGTGTAATCTGTGTTATCATTCCTGCGGCAGGAATTCAATCTCTCCTTCTGGTCCCAATGTCGCTACCCGGGTCAAAAAATCCTGGAATGCGAGGGTCTCTCCGTGTTCATCGATGAGGAGGATCTCGTAATAATAGCGGCCATCTGCAACCACGCGACCGATATCGTCCAGTCCATCCCACGAGAGCCGCAATGGAGGTTCTTCCCATCCTGAGTACGTCCTCACCACTTCGCCGTATTGATTCTTGATGATCAACTGCCATCGTTCGATCGGTCGTTTGCTGGTGAAATGCACATCCAGCCAGGCGACATTCTCGGCGCGACCCGGGCTTGGCGAAAATTCCTTGGGCTGTGCATCGACCCATGTCCTGAAACCAAGAAAACTCATGAATACACCGATCCGGTGCTGGTATTCCACAAGGTAGCTCGATGCATAGTGAAATTCCACGGCATAATCCAGGCCCAATGAGAATTTGCTCCAATCGTGCCGGATACCCAAGCCGGCGCTCACATAATTCCGGTCAAGGCCGCCGCGCAAGGTAAGGACTGGATAGACCGGAATGAATTCAACGCCCATGTGCGGTTCGATCCCGGTAGAATCATACATGACCTTGGCGACGTCCACGGCAAGGATGACCCGGCCCTGGTATAGTTTTAAAGCACTGCCCGCACGCACGGTAAGCGGAACCGCCTCGGAAATAGTCTCGTGGGTCAATGTCGGTCCAAAGAGGTTCTGGCAGGTGATCCCGAACGTTATGTTCCCCCTTGGAAACAGGAACACGCCGACATCCCCTCCCATACCCAGAGCACCGTATTGGGCGAGTTTGCTCGTCAGTAGTTTCACACTCACGCCCAGGGCCAATGGCTTGACCGGCTGATATGCGTACGATACGAGAAAACAGTTCTGAGTGAAATTGAAATCACCGAGCGGGTCACCATTCTGATTATAGGATTCTACCCTGCGGGCACCGAGATAGATGACACCGAGGCCTATGGAGCCATAATTCTTGGTCGGCAAGGCATAGCCGAGATACCCAGCTTCAGCGCCCAACAACTGCAGGTAGGATGATTTGATGTTGTGCGCCATCAACTGCACAAGGCCTGCCGGATTGTAGTACAGTGCTTCCTGGTCATCAGCAAGCCCGGTGAATGACCGGCCCATGGCGATCGTACGCGGAGTCATCCCGAAATTCAAAAGCGCCCCGGGCACGCCGCCATCCTGAGCCGAAAGAACAGAGGGCAGTAGGCAGTAAATACTAAGCAGGAGAATAATAAACCATCGCCCTACGCCATACGCGCTACGCCCTACACTATTCGCCCTACGCCTTACGCTCACCATACCACACCTACCTTTAATTTTTTATTGAAAACCGTTGCCGTGTGCGTCCATGCTCTTACGATCGCGTAGTAAATACCACTGGCAACACGGATGCCCTTGTCATTGCGCCCGTTCCAGGCGAAACGGTTCATTCCACTCTGTGCATAGGTCGCCCCGGCTGACCAGTCTCGTTTTAACACGAGGTTCCCAAATGGATCGTAGATCTCGAATGTGATGTTCGCCGGACCCTGCAAATAGTATGCAAATACCATGGTGTTAGTCCCGATGCCCATGGGATTAGGGTACACCAAGAAACTATCCGTAGTCACCGATGTATCGATAACCGCAAGGATGTTCAAATAATTATTGTAACTCTCAAATCCTGTGGCATTATCCTCAGCCCATAACATAACGCGGCCAGTTTCAGTGAAATTTAGTGTGAAAATCACCGCGCCGCTGTCAAGACTCTGCGGTGCAGGATTTGAGAACTGAAAATCCGAAAGGATCTGCACCTGACCACCACTCGTATACGTTTGGTTCCAGCACGTATCCGTAGCATATACCGTGATCATGAAGTCCTGTGACTCATGCTGGTCCTCTGGAACACCAAGCTTGCCTGGGGTTATGCTGCTTGTATCGCCCCCGATAGACGTTTCGCCTGGCAATATGACCAGTAAACGGCCATACGGTCCAGAAGTAACCGTTATCGCAGTGGACGTATCCCTGGAAATGGAAGGATAGCTTATATCGCGTGCAATCAAATATTGTTGTGATGCGGTCCTGAAGGTAAATGGTACTGTTGCCTGACCGGAATTCAGAGAGAAACCTCCTGAAGGGGCGAATCCATCGCTACTTGAAAGATGACATGAATCATCTCTGTTATCGATGATATTACTGTAGTAATCGGTTAAATACACTGCTGCATCAAAAGAAACACCGGCTGCCTGCGCTAATGCATTTCCCGATTTGCCGGATTCAATGCCCTGCTCTAAAGATTCACCTGGGAGAATTATAAGAAGTTTGTTTGGGGGTCCAATGAGAAAATTGACCTGGTTACTCTCTCCGGTATGTGCCTGATAATCCTGACAAGTAAGGCTGTATGTGCTGTCTCCACGTGTTGCAATGAAATTTCCCTGCCATATACCGCTATTAAAGGTAACGGGAATGCTACCATATTGAGGTTTTTGAGTAACAAAGATCGTTGCTTGTTCACCATAGGAGGTAACCAGGTTCCCAAGCGAATCGCGGGCATAACATGTTATCTGAAACGGAACACCCGCGGTTTGGGGCGATGGGATGGTAGCAAAATCAAAATGGTGAATCTGGGCAAATACTACTAAAGTGATCAAACTGATCAAAGTGCCTCCTTTCTTTATATTGGATACATGAACGCAAGGTGAGAATTAAGTCTTTTTTCCCACTATAATAGTTGCTGCCGTAATTATAATCATGCATTTGCCTTTTGTCAATATAAAGGAAAAAAACGTTCGTAGGTTCCTCAATATGAAGTAGCAATTATCATGCCTGTCCTATCCGCATAATATGCAAGAAGATAGAGACTTTTTTTAAATACTTTTTCACGATATTGCACAATTGTATACTACTGTGACCGATCAGATAATAAACGAACGTAATAGTATAGTATCTAATATTATGTATATAAATGTACATATTATTGACATTTCGTAGACTTTCAGGTATAATGCAGCTTAGGAGGTTCAATGGACTATAAAAAGATGGAACGAATAGTTCTTTATGTACTTTTAGTTATCGTCGGAGCAGTCTACCTCTATACAGTATCGCCCACCCTTTCATTCTGGGACTGTGGCGAATTCATCGCATCCGCGTACACTCTTGCCGTACCGCATCCTCCAGGGACACCATTCTACATTCTGCTCGGGCGCGTATGGTTAATGATCATGGGAGCCATCTCAGCGATCCTGCCGATTTCAAAAGAAGTGGCCTGGCACATGAACCTGCTCGGACTCGGCTTTTCTCTTGCGACCCTGGCGTTTTTGTACAAAATGCTCCTTAAGATATTCAGGATGTTCCAATCGAATTCCAGTGAGCTGAATCGGATCGTCGTTGCCTTTGCAACGTGTTTCGCCATCGCTTTTTTCTACACTTACTGGCAAAACGCCATTGAAACCGAGGTGTATGCTGCGGCAACATTCGTGTTCGTTCTGATTAATTACCTGGCATTACTGTGGTACGAATCAGTTAAAATAGGAGAACCTAAGAATAAACTGCTTCTCCTTGCCTTCTACCTGATATTCCTCTCAACCGGCATCCATCTTATCCCGTTCTTGATCTTCGTGCCTTTTTATCTCTTCGTATTTATCACTGAACGCAAATATACAAAAGATATACTTTTCATATTACTCGGGATATTTCAGATAATCTTTTTTGCACTCATGTTCCTTCTTGCAGGAGAAAGCAGGCAGACGGTTACATTGGTGATCCTTGGCCTTATCCTGCTCACTGCAATCGTCCTTACTCTGAACAATCCGTCAAAATACCGGCATTGGAAATTCTTCTGGGTTACCGTCTTTTTGATCACCGCTGGTGTATCGACGGAATTATACCTGCCGATTCGTGCGGCAAAATTATCTGAATTGTACAGCGACCCAAAGGTGAATGAACAGTATGTTGAGGGCAAAAATATCGCACCCCGGATCAATGAGTGCAATCCCGGCGCGGAATTTGATTCATTCAATAAAGTACTGCACCGTGATCAGTATGGACCAGCCCAGATCATTCCCCGCAAAACGCAAGAGCAGACCGGTTTTGGCCTGTTCGCTGGGTATTTCTGGCAGATTCACCTTCTCGTGCGTTACCTTTCATGGCAGCCGATAATGGAAAATTCCAATCGATTTCTATGGACCATCGTCCTCGCGCTCTTCACAACCTTCATCATCTGGGGGATGTTCACGCTCTACAAACGGGAAAAAAAGATATTCTATCTGTTCATCATGATCACGTTCATGCTCACGTTCTCCATTACCGGATATTTGAATCTGCGGTTTTCCCCGAGCGATCCTAATCCAAAGCACCGGCCACAGGAAGTGCGCGAACGGGATTATTTTTTCCATACTACAGATGTTTATTTCGGTCTTTTTATGGGGATCGGTTTACTCGCATTCTCCGAATTCATCCGGAAAGAAGCAAAAAACAAACGAATATATAATATTATCGGTCTCAGCGGCATTGTTGTATACTCGGTAATCCCGATTTTTTCCAATATCCATGCCAATAACCGCTATGGCTTGTTCATCCCGCGCGATTACGGGTATAATATGCTCAATTCGTGCGCACGGGGCGCGATCGTGTTCACGAACGGCGATAATGATACGTTCCCGCTCTGGTTCGTCCAGGAGGTACTGAAGGTGCGGCGGGATGTAATCGTCGCCAATCTCTCTTTGATAAACACGGATTGGTACATCAAACAGCTGAAAGCCTGGGGTGTGCCGATATCCTTTAGTGACTATGTGATCGAACGCCTTGAACCCCGTATGACGAACGATCGCCGGATCATCTACGTCAAGGATATCATGATCCGTAATATCCTTGCCACGAACGCTGGTATCGAACTCGATAATCGGGATTACTTCACTACTCAGGAAGATTTCGCAGCGAAATACTTCAAAGACTATAAAGGCAAGGTGCCGGTCTATTTCGCCTCAACAGTATCGCGCGAGAATTTCGAAGGATTCTCCCCGTATTGCAAACTAGAAGGCCTTGTGTACCGCATCACGTCCGACAGTCTCGATCCCCTCCTCAATGTCGACATCAAAAAGTCCAAAGAACTTTTCTACGAAACATATCGGTATACAGGTATATTCCCGCCGGAGAAACAGGACGCGATCAAAGGAATACTTGTGAATTTTGAAAAAAGAAAAGCAGATGGTGAATTCTACGATCATCCCATTCAGATTGATGAGAATACTATGAGACTATATACAAACTATGCTGCCGGTCTCCACAGTCTTGGCTTCATTCTTCAGCAATACGGCGATGTTCAGGGGACGCTGAATGCCTGGCGCTTTGCCCGTCTCTTTAATGCAGAACCCACACATTTCTTCGACTACAATCTCGGGCTTCTCTACGCCCAATTGGGACTCATTGACAGTGCGGAGCACTATTTTTCTAATATCACCCTTCGGGATGCGAACATCATGATCCGTAT
Organism: Caldifarciminota bacterium; assembly: GCA_016936155.1. Classification (GTDB taxonomy): domain Bacteria; phylum Hydrothermota; class Tepidihabitantia; order SM23-42; family SM23-42; genus JAFGPO01. The sequence goes on along the minus strand of JAFGPO010000105.1, from coordinate 17,966 downwards.
CGGGTCGGTATACGGCGCGGTCGGGGAGTATACCAGGGCAGCGGATTATTTCCGGAAAGCGATCACGTTAAAGCCGCAGATCCCTGACGCATACTTCGGCCTCTATACGGTGTATCTGCAGCAGCATGATACAGTGAGCGCGATCCAGGTACTCAATGATTGGCTCAAGATGAATCCTCGCGATACGAGCGCAATAAATATGCTTAATCAATTACAGAAATAATGAAGGTCGTCCTGCTCTACTCAGGAGGGTTGGATTCAAGTCTTGTCCTGCGTATCCTGCAGGAGTGGAATGCTGAAATTTATCCCCTCTTCATGTACAATCAATTCCTTTCGTGCAAAAATGCCCCGGAACTACCCGATCTCCATGTTCTCGATGTGAGCAAGGATTTTATCGACATCGTACGCAACCCAGAACATGGATACGGTAAGAATCTCAACCCATGCATCGACTGTCGCATTCTTATGCTTAAAAAAGCAAAAGAATATCTAAAACAAAAAAAGGGGGATTTCATTGTAACTGGTGAAGTGCTGGACCAGCGCCCCATGTCCCAGCATCTCGAACAGCTCATGCTTATCGATAAAAAGGCATCTTGCGAAGGGCTTGTTGTCCGACCCCTGAGCGGTGCGCTGCTCCCGTCGACCAAGGCAGAAACAGAGGGACTGATCGACCGTAATCTCCTGCTGGCGATCAAAGGACGGTCCCGTAAGATCGCTCTGAGCATGGCGGAAAAAATGAATATCACACCGTTCATGTCACCGAGCGGCGGGTGTTTGCTCACCGATCCCGGCTTCTGTCGCCGCCTGGCGGATCTTATGCGGTATAAGGAAAAAATCGAGGTCCGGGACATAGAACTTCTGAAGATCGGGCGGCATTTCCGACTTGATGACGAGACAAAACTCATTGTCGGTCGCGATGAAGAAGAGAATAATACTATTGAAACCATGGTGCGGGCACCGGACTATTTTCTCTATGTGCCTGATACAGGAAGCCCGAATGCGTTATTCATAGGGAAAAAGAAAAATCTTGAACGTGCCGCCGCGATCACTGCGCGTTACAGTGACAAAAAGAACGATGATACAGTCGAAGTATACTACCGGTTGAAGAAAATTGTGAAAGCAATGAAAGTGCAACCAACGAGCAATGAAGATCTAGCAACCTGGAGGATCTAGCATGGAAAAACTTTGGGCCCCGTGGCGGATCGAATACATACGCAGCTCAACCAAAGGTTGTTTCCTCTGTGAAGCATTAAAAGCAAAAGAACCGGCGCCGGTACTCGTTCTGGAAAAGAGCGATACGGCTTTTGTAATAATGAACCGTTTTCCTTACAACAGCGGACATCTGATGATCGCACCGGTCCGTCATATTGGAAATTATGAAAATCTCGATGAACAGGAAATCGTGGAAATGCACCGGTTGCTCAGCCGTGCACTCAAAGCGATGAAGATGGTCTTTCATCCGCAAGGATATAATATCGGCATAAACCTGGGTGAGGTAGCAGGTGCAGGGGTGGTCGGCCATGTCCATATGCATGTTGTGCCGCGGTGGCAAGGGGATACCAACTATATGCCGGTGCTTGCGGATACCAAGGTGGTGATCGAATCCCTGGATAATACGTACAAATTATTCAAACAGGCGCTGGTGAAGCTCGACAGACTCCAGTAATGCAGCTTTTCCCGCATCCACCATCAAAAACTATTATCTACCGGTTATGTGCGGCATAATAGGCTACATTGGCAAGGAGCAGGCGATCGACAAGATCTACCCTGCGCTCATGACGTTGCAGCACCGGGGACAGGACTCCGCTGGCGTGGCGACATACGAAAACGGTTTCCACCTGAAAAAGGGTAACGGCCTTGTCACCACTGTATTCAACCGCAAGAATATCGAACGCCTGAAAGGAACAATCGGTATCGGTCACGTGCGCTACCCGACCATTGGTATGGGTCACGAGGAGGATGCTCAGCCCTTTATCATCACCACACCCTACGGGATCGCGATGGCTCATAACGGTAATCTTGTTAATTATTTCGATCTCAAGAAATACCTTACAATCGAAAATCTCCGCTATTTCAACTCAAACTGCGACGTTGAGGTCATCCTCAATCTTTTGTCGGTCATGCTCATGAAGCTCAATTTGCGGCAGCTTGAACCTGATATGCTTTTTAAAGCATTGTCACGTGTTTATAAGCAGCTAATCGGTAGTTACGCGGTCGTTGCGATAATTGCGGATCGGGGATTGCTCGCATTCCGTGATCCATTAGGGATAAAACCGCTCATTATCGGGAAAAATGCGCATGGCTACTGCGTTGTTTCGGAAAGTGTCGCCCTTGATCTACTCGGGTATGAAGAAATGGAAAACATTACACCCGGTCAGGCGATATTCATCGATACAGAGCAACGCTTCGCTCGCAAACAGATCACCCGCCTCCCGCATAGAAAACAGGCAGCGTGTATTTTTGAATATGTTTACTTCGCTCGCCCTGATTCGATCATCGACGGGATCGGTGTGTATGAAGCGCGTTTGCGGCTTGGCAAGGAGCTCGGCAGGCAGATCATGAGAACCGGTCTGAAACCCGATGTGGTCATCCCGGTACCCGATACCGCACGGGCTTCTGCGCAGATGGTCGCCGAGGTACTCAAGGTGAAGTACCGCGAGGGGTTGATCAAGAACCGCTACATTCACCGGACATTCATTATGCCCACCCAGGCAGAACGCATTGAGGCAGTTCGATTGAAGCTCAACACGATACGGAGCGAAATCGCAAATAAAGATATTCTCCTTGTCGACGATTCTATTGTTCGCGGCAATACCTCGCGTGAGATCATTGCTCTGCTCAGGGATAGTGGTGCGCGTAAGGTCTACTTTGCATCCTACTCGCCACCCCTGCAGTTCCCGTGCGTGTACGGCATCGACATGCAAACCCGTGGCGAATTCATCGCGCGTGAGCGCTCGGTCGATCAAATTCGCCAAGACATCGCGGCGGATGCGCTCTTTTACCAAACCGTTGAAGGACTCAATAAAGCAGTCGGACAAGGCATGCGCAACTTCTGTACTGCCTGTTTCAGTGGTTCCTACCCGACTGAGATCCCGCCCTTGCTCCTGGAGCACATTGAGGCTGACCGCAGGATGAAAAGCGCGCGCCAGTAGTAGATCAAAATATCGCGTAGAGCGCGACGGTCGTTAACACTCCCAAAAGAAACGCACCACCGAGACAACCGGTAACTTTCAATTTGGCGCTCCGCGGTGCGTTCTTGACATCATCATATCTCAATTCGACTTTTGTAAGGGAGTCGGGCGCGATCCTCACCTTCACGATACCTGCGCTGTATCGCGCGATTTCCCATAGAGCACTGACTGCGCCCTCCTTGAAACGCCAGGATGCATCTTCGATGCTGTCCTGCGGGAAGAATCCGACATTGTACTCGTCCGGGGGCAGTGCATAGTTGATCAACGGCGTGATCCCGACCTGATCGTTGTCCACGTATACGGGCAGGCTGTCCTGATCCGCCGTCACTTCAAGAAAACCCTGGGTTTGCATTATCATACAAAAAGTAATTATCATCATAGGATCTCTACGGGAAAATACCGCGGTCTTTGTATACTTTTTCCAACCTCCGCAACGCGACAATATACGCGGCAGTGCGCCAGTCCATTTTGAATTCCTGTGCGGTTTCACGAACACGGTGATAACCACTGATAATCTTCTTGTACAATTTGCCATCTACTTCCACAAGATCCCAGAACTCACTCCTCTTATTCTGAAGCCACTCAAAGTAGCTTACGATCACGCCCCCTGCATTACACAGGATATCCGGGAGTACATTAATACCTTTTTCCTGTAAAATACGGTCACCGTCCGGATCCGTCGGTCCGTTAGCGCCTTCGGCAATGAGTTTCACGTTCAAACCCGGTGCGGTCGCCGCAGTGATCTGATTTTCCAAAGCCGCAGGGATAAAAATATCAACGCTGGTTGTGAAAAACTCCGCGTGTTCGACCTTTTTGGAACCCGGGAAATCTTTTACACCACCCGTATCGTTCACATACGAAGTCAGTATATCGGGGTCAAGACCATCATTGGACTGGATCGCGCCGGTGGCATCCTCGACTGCGATCAATGTGGCGCCATATGATTTCAGTAAACGTGATGCCCAGGAACCGACATTACCGAACCCCTGCACACTATAAGTCGCGCCATTCAGATCAAACCTGGTATCTTTCGCCCACTGGACTATCGTAAAGACCACACCCTGACCTGTTGCTTTATCCCGTCCAATGCTCCCGCCCGCTTCAACCGGCTTTCCGGTGACCACATGGGTACATGCCTGCCGTACGTGTGCCGGCATGGTTGACGCGTATGTATCGAGCATCCATGCCATTATTTGGGCATTCGTGTTCACGTCGGGCGCCGGGATATCATACTCGGGACCAATATTGCACCCCAGCGCAAAGGTAAAACGCCTGGTAATGCGTTCTAATTCGTTCCTAGAGTATTTGCGTGGATCGAACTGAATGCCACCTTTTGCGCCGCCGAACGGAATATCCATGATCGCACTTTTCCAGGTCATCCAGGTTGCGAGTGCGCGAACTTCATGGATATCCACGGCAGGGTGAAATCGCAAGCCACCCTTAAAAGGACCTAAAACATTATTATGCTGCACCCTGTACCCGGTGAACATCTCGATACGGCCATCATCCATTTTCACCGGGAAATTTACACTGATCTCATTCATTGTTTTGGAAAGGATCTTGCGAATTTCAAAATCAAGATTCATTCTGTCCGCGGCCTGGTTGAATTGCCGACATACATTTTCATAGACGTTCAACTGTTTTTTATTCTCCATACGGTCTCCTTTATCACGAGCCTTTCGGATCAGGATCTCCTGACAAGATCCTTGATAATACTCATAAGGGCCTGGGCATCAATATTCGCCCTCTTGTACAGGTCGGATGCGTTTGCTGATCCCCCGAATTGCTGAATGCCGAACTTTTTGAATTTCACTGACACGTTGTTCTCGGCGATGATATCAGCGAGAATACTGCCCAGACCGGATTGAATGGCATGATCCTCATAGGTAATGATACATCCGGTCTCAGCCGCTTCCATAATGATTTCTTTGGCGAGGTGAAGCGGTGAACACACGTTATAAATACGGATGGTAATACCCTGCGTTCTCAACGTTTCCCACGCCTTAATCGCCTCATGGACCATCGGACCATAGGTGAACACGACACCGTCTGAGCCCTCCCGGATGAGGTCGATTGTACCGTATGTATACTGGTACTGATCATCAAAGAGAGGCGATCCATCCTCGCTCCTGATCACCGGCAATGTGCTCCGTGTTAGCCCAAGTACATAGCTGCCCGGCTGCTTGAGTATGTAACGCGTGACATGGTCGGTCTGGTTCGGATCCGCGGGGATGATCAGTTTGAAATCAAATAGGTTCTGGAGAAGCCCGATATAGTCTATACACTGGTGCGTCTTGCCGTCCGGTCCGACATTGTACCCCAGGTGCGTGGCAATGACCTTAAGGTGTGTCCCATTGATATCATTGAGGCGCATTTGATTATACACTTCATCGAGCGCGAAAACACCAAAATCTGCCCAGATTGACACCACGCCATTGATCGAGAGCGCACCGGCCATTGTTGCGGTGTTGTGCTCACTCACTCCGCACTCAAAAAAACTCTCAGGGTACCCTTCAGCAAAACCATCTACTTTCACGGATCCTGCCAGATCGCAATCAAAGACCGCAAAGGTCCCTGGAGCGTTCAACGCCGCGATATCCATTAATACCTTTCCAAATACTGAACGCGGATGAGTTGTCTTGTCGTATACGGTCGGCGCATTGACCTTAATCGAGGGATAGGGTATTAGTGTACGATCGAAGGGTTTTACCTGTCTGGTTTCCCGCAATCCGAGCAACCGTTCAATATCATCCTCAATGCCCAATTCTGCGAGGGCCCGGGTACATTCCGCATGAGATAATACTTTCCCATGGTAGTCCTCTTTGTTCTCCATGAACGACACACCATGTCCCATCGTGGTTTGGGCAATGATCGCATAGGAATGTTTGCGATCGATTTTTGCGGTTTCCAGCGCATTGATGAGCATCCGGAGATCGTGGCCGCTCACTTCCAAAACTTTCCAGCCGTCTGCTTCGTAGTTCTCCTTGATATTCACCGGCATCACTTGTTCAGAACGACCGCTGATCTGGAAGTGGTTGCGGTCGATCACAACCGTGAGGTCAGTCAGACCGTACTTGTAAGCAAGCCGGCGTGCTTCGGCAACCTGGCCCTTAGCCTGTTCTGCATCACCCATAATAACATAGGTGTGGAAGTTATAGTTGCGCAGTCGTGACGCAAGCGCATGCCCGCATCCAGCTGATAATCCCTGACCTAAATTCCCGGTCGACCATTCTATGCCCGGGACATGCCGTTCGACATGTCCTTCATAAGGGCTGTCAATGCGCCGAAATGTTGTTAAAACATCCTCTATGTCAAAGTACTTCAACCTCGCAAGACAGGCATACACACCGGGTGATGTATGCCCGTGGCTTATGACCACCCGGTCGCGTAGTGGATCATCCCAAATTTTTGGTGTGATATTGGCGATCGTGTACACTGCCAGGTAGATGTCGATCGAGGACATAGACCCGGCTGGATGACCCGAACCCGCGATCGTCGTCATCTTCAATATATCACCGCGGCATTGCTTGGACAGCGCCTCCAATCGTGCGATCCGTGAAAGCCGTTTATTCATATGACCACCACCTTGAAATCACCATCGCTCACCGCGTAATCGCCCTTTACACGGAGGATCAAATTGTACTTCTTGGAGATCCGGGCCAGGGTGTCGGTATGCTGCAGCGAGAGAAAGTCAGCAAGACGCGGCGATGCTCTCAGTTCCACCATCTTGTCTCGTATGGTTTCGCCATTCGTGATGAACCAGCGTTCGATATAACCCACCGTACTCTGACGGCTCCCGATGCGACCCCGGCCTTTACATAAAGGACAGGGTTCTGAGAGTGTCTGCGAAACGCTTGCCCGGGATCGTTCCCGGGTGAACTCAAGTAACCCGAATTCACTGATGCCGCCGACGCGGTACCGTGCTTTATCATCACGGATCAGAGTCCGGAACTCCCGGAGCATTTTCTTGTTATTATCGCGTTTTTCCAGGTCGATGAGATCAACGATCACGAGACCGCCGATATCCCGAAGCCGTAATTGACGAGCAATTTCTTTCAGCGCTTCCATGTTTGTCGACAAAGCTAGTTTCTCCGCTTGTTTTTCCTTTGATGATTTCCCGGTGTTCACATCGATCGCAACCAGTGCCTCGGTCTGATCAATGACGATGTACCCGCCGCTTCGGAGCCATATTTTACGCTCCTGGATATCTTTGAGCTGCTCCTCAATATTGAATTTGTGAAAGATCGGCTGCGGATCGCGGTACAGCTTGACGCGGGAACGCATACGCGGGGATACAATACTCAGGTAGTTCTGTACTTTACGGTATTCTTCTTCGGAATCGATGAATAAGTTCCTGGTTTCATTGTTGAACAAGTCTCGAACCGTTTTAATGACTACGTTCGGCTCGTTGTACACGAGCGCGGGAGCCGGATCCCGAGTCTGTTTCATGCTTTTATCATATGCATTCCTGAGCATTTCCACTTCCCGTCTGATCTCGTCCGGTTTAGCGCGCGCGGCCGCGGTCCGGATGATCAATCCCATACCCTCCGGTTTGATTTGTTTCCCGATCTTGAAGAGCATATCCCGATCGCGCCGGTGCCGGATCTTCCGGGAAACACCGATATTCTTGGCATTGACAAGCAGAACAACGTACCGCCCCGGGATCGATATGAACGATGTAACCCGTGGTCCCTTTATTCCATAGGAATCCTTTGTTACCTGTACGATGATCTCCTGGTTCTTCTTCAGTTTGATCTCTTCGGGACGATATTCCTGCTCAAGCTCGATCTCGCTTTCGAACAATTCGGAGAAATCCTCGAACGGGATCTCATTCAATGGCAGAAACCCGTTACGGTCACTACCGATATCCACAAAAGCAGCCTTCAGACCCGAGATCAGATTCAACACTTTTGCCTTATAAATACATCCCACCAGACTGTTGTGTTCGGGTCGTTCAAGGTAGTATTCGAACAAAACACCGTCCTCACAGACCGCGATCCTTGTTTCGATGTTGGATACGCTAATGACGATGTCCTTTTTTTTCACATTACCTCCATCGGGGATAATAGCACACCATCCCTCTTCACGAACATTGATGTTCGTGTAACTTTGTACATCTTGACTTCATCAACCATCTTACCGGTTATGTGGGATAACAATTCATAAACCGTCACTTTTTTCCCGCCGAAAAACAGACCGCACGTCAGTATCTTATTCTGGTATGCGAATGATTCCAGGCTTTCGGTCATATTCTTCATACCCGATCGTGCCTCGAGATACACGGGTTGCGAAGCGTCCGGATCAACCGGGTGGACGATATCTTCTTGCGGTATTTCAACCTCATAAAATATGAGATTGATCATGCTCGATAGTGACGGAGCCGCGGGATGTATCGCCCGGACTTCCAGTATCCGGATCCCATGAGGAAAACACATATTGAGTTCGATCGAAATATTACCGTAGTGTTCGGCGCTCAGCCAGAAATCAAAGTAATCTCCTTTTGTGATCTGACCAACGCTCTTTGGCGGGCAGAAAGAAACCTTGGGGATCGGCGAGAATCCCTGCGTGAACTGTATCGGAAGGTCTGAACGGCGTAATGCCCGATAGATCGTTCTCGTGGTATCAAGATGAGATGCATACCGATACGGTTCTCCGATTGAATATTTTACCCGATAGCCGATCGAAACGCCTTTCCTCTTTGGATACCGGCCATACACATTGTACGGCGTCTCTCTATCTTGATGCGATCTTGATAGTGACCCATCGCACGCTCCGCACTGAGAGCAGCTGTTATGCATGCAATTTCCCGTGGGAATACTCTCCTGGGCTCGCTGGAACTCCTTTTTCAAGAAATCTTTGGAAACACCAACATCGATGAAGTCCCAGGGATTCTTCCCGTACGGTTGTAGATAGCGCTGCGGATCAACACCGCATTCTACGAAGGCATGCTCCCACCGATCAAGATCGAATCCTTCCCTCCACTCCTCAAATCGACCGCCTGTTTCATACACCTTTTTAATGACCGGAAAGATATCCGCATCTGCCCGGGAAAGCACAGTTTCGATGAATGATACTCCTGGTTCCTGATATTTAACCACCACGCGTTTTTTTTTCAGAGCCCGGATCTTCCTGATCTTCTGGTGCAGTTGATCCAGTCCGGCAAATTGTACATTTTCGAACGGTGTATGCGGCTTAGGAACGAATGCATTGACCGCACACTTGAGCCCACCCTTTGGACATGCGCGCAGGATCTCATCAATCAATATGCCGATCTCATCGATATCTGAATCTTGTTCAAAGGGCAGACCGATCATAAAGTAAAGTTTTACCTGCTTCCATCCGAGTTGATATGCGGTATGGATCGAATGGATAAGCCGGTCGTTGGAAAAAGATTTATTGAGACGACTGCGCAGGCGATCACTCGCTGTTTCAGGAGCGAATGTCAGTCCCGTTTTTTTGATCTCCTTCAGCAGGATGGCAAGATCCTCGCTGAAAAGTTCGCCCCGCATCGCTGGTAACGATACATTGATCATCTTCTTACGTAAACTAGCGTTGATGCGCCGTAGTAAAGTCAAAAGCTGCGGATAATCGAGGATAGAAAAGGACAGAAGTGACACTTCCTCCCACCCGGTCTCCCGGGTTCCCTTTTCGATCGCTCGAACTATCTCGTCTGCCGGCCTGATACGCACTGGTCGGTTTACGTATCCAGCCTGGCAGAACCTGCAGCCCCACGTACATCCACGCATGACCTCGATTGGCAGCCGATCATGGGTTATCTCGCATATTGGAAGGATGTGGGGTGACGGCAATGAGCGATCATCCAACTGAGAAACAATACGCCGCTGTACTGGTGTGCCATATTCGTGCAGCGCCGGTACCCACACGCCGGGTATCATTGCAAGGCGCGCCAGGCGCTGCTCCTTTAACGACCTTGGGACAGTCTTCAATACCTCCGCGATCTCTCCGATCACCTCCTCACCATCACCGATCACAAAGGCATCGAATACCGGTGACAACGGGCATGGATTCAAGACCGCAGGTCCGCCCGCGATGAGCAATGGATGGCGGCTATCCCGCTCGCTGCTGCGAAAAGGCATCCCACAGATACCAAGCATGTACAGCACGGTCGTGTAACATAGTTCGCTCTGGAGTGAGAAGCCGAGTAGATCAAAATCAACGGCCGGCCTCTTCGTTTCAAGCCCGTACAGGGATAAAGATCCATCCTTGAGGTATCCGCCAAAATCAGGCCACGGAGCAAAAATACGTTCGCAATGGATGTCTTTGACTGCGTTGAATAAATGGTAAATGATTTTGATCCCGAGATTCGACATACCGATCTCATACACCTCGGGGAATACGACGCCAACATGTACGGTGGCGTCCTTTTTGATTATTATGTTGTATTCACCGCCGGTATACCGTATTGGTTTCTTTACCAGTGGTAAAATCGTATCGAGCATAGTAATACATCACTCGATTCCAAACAATTACGGGGTGACTTGATCGACACCCTTATATGTATTGTGTAAAGATCGAAATTGTTCAGAATCTTTTTCTTAAATTCTTTTCCCTCAACGTTCTCTTCAACTCCGTAGTACTAATTCATTCGAGATCGAAACCACGTTCCAGCGCCTGGTCGTTCAGAACCAGTTGCTTATCGTCCGCCTTTGTATAGCGCTTGCGTTGTGCCTTTTTTAGAGTTTCGAGTTCTATCACTCCGGTCTTCTTTGCCATTGTGCCGAGCATGACCATATTCGCGATCCTCCCCTGCCCAAGCTCTTCGGCGATCGCATTCGCTTCAACCGGAACAATCAAAAGATCATTGCGTTTCGGCTGCGATTTGATCAATGTCCTGTTGTAGAATAACATGCCTTTTGGCTTCAACAGAGGTTCAAAACGTGCGAGCGACGGTTCATTCATAATGATGACTATATCAGGATTCGCGACGATCGGGGATGCAACCGGTTCGTTCGATATAACGACCGAACAGTTCGCTGTCCCGCCCCGCATTTCCGCTCCATAGGAAGGAAAAAACGTAACATGTTTATCTTCGATCAATCCGCCATACGCAAGAATAATCCCGGATGATACGATCCCCTGCCCGCCAAAGCCAGCGATGATTATCTCCTTGGTCATGCATCCTCCTTTGATCGGTCGCGGAATACTCCCAGAGGATAGTACGGCTTCATTGCTTCCTCGATATATTTCTTCGCCTCGACTGGCGTGATACCCCAACCGGTCGGACACATACTGAGGATCTCGATCAAGGAAAATCCCTTTTCATTCACCTGATTCAGGAACGCAATCTTCAGGGCTTTTTTGGTTTTTATGACGTTTTTTGGGGTATGCACTGAGCATCGTTCCAGATAGTATGGTCCGTCAAGACTCGCCAGCATCTCACATATTTTCATGGGATACCCTTGTTTCTTGATGTCCCGTCCCTTAACCGAGGTAGTTGACTTCATTCCCGGTAAGGTCGTTGGCGCCATCTGACCACCGGTCATGCCGAATATTGCATTGTTGATGAAGATAACCGTAATATTTTCATTCCGGGCCGCGGCATGGACGATCTCTGCGGTCCCGATAGCAGCCAGGTCACCGTCACCCTGGTAACTGAACACGATACAATCTGGTCGCGAACGTTTGATCCCCGTCGATACGGCAGGTCCCCGTCCATGGGGGGGTTGGATCATATCACAATTGAAATACTCATCCGCGAATACAGAACAGCCGACCGGTGCGATACCGACCGCACGTTCACGTATATCCAGTTCCACCAGAAGCTCCCCGATCATCCGGTGCACGATACCATGCCCGCACCCAGGGCAATATCTCATCAGCGTAGGGGTAAGACCATCAGGCCGACTGAAGAGTTTCTTCATTTCGCACCTCCCAGTACCTGTGTGATCTTCTCATATATTTCGGGTGGTGTTGGAACGCCTCCGCCGGGTCGACCGTGAAACGCGATCTTTGCACGGCAATTGGTCGCCAACCGCACGTCATCGATCATCTGTCCGCAATTCATTTCTACGACGAGAAAATTTTCGGTTGTTTTTGCCATATCCCCCAGGATATCCATGGGGAATGGCCAGAGCGTGACCGGTCGCAGCAAGCCGACTTTCATACCCTTATCGCGCGCCAACCGCATTGCCGCATACCCTACCCTGGCGGCAGTTCCGTAGGCAACGATAATACAATCCGCATTGTCGCAGTTCGTGGCGTCATACCGTTGTTCTTTTTCCCGGATAACATCGTATTTTTTCGCCCGTTCGATGTTCATTTCCTCAAGCCTGCCCGGTTTTAGATCGTACGAGCGCACGACCCGTCGTTCCCGTCCCTTGCACCCGGATAATGCCCATTCCGGTTCGAGGAGGTTCTGAGGATCGACCGGGGTCATGCTGAATTCGACCGGTTCCATCATTTGTCCGAGCAGCCCATCGGCAAGAATCAACGCGGGATTGCGGTACTTTTCGCCTAATTCGAATGCAAGTTTAGGGAATTCGTACAGGTCCTGCGCAGAATGCGGCGCCAGGGTAATAGTGAAGTAATCACCGTGTCCGCCACCCCGTGTCGCCTGGTAGTAATCTGACTGGGCAGGTGCGATATTCCCGAGCCCAGGACCGCCGCGGACGACATTCACAACAAGCACGGGGAGATCTGCCCCTGCGACATAAGAAATGCCTTCCTGCATCAGACTAATGCCTGGTGAGGATGAAGAAGTCATCGCGCGCTTCCCGGCAGCGGCTGCGCCGAACAACATGTTGATCGCGGCGATTTCGCTTTCCGTCTGCACAAATACTCCACCTTCTTCGTTCATCCTGATCGACATGAATTCCGGGATCTCATTTTGCGGCGTAATAGGATACCCGGCAAAGAAGCGGCATCCTGCTGCCAGTACACCCTCGACCATTGCATGGTTACCGTACATGAGTTTTTTTTCGGCCATTGTCATCCCCCTATTTGTAGACTTCGATCGCTGGTTCTGGACATACCATATAACAGTATCCACACGCAATGCATTTTTCCATAGCCGTCACTTTTGCAGGGTGATATCCATTGGAATTAATGTTATCTGGATCAAGCATAAGGATGTTTACAGGACAAACGCTATCGCAGCATAGTCCGCACCCCTTGCACACTTCTTCCAGAATCTTAACCGTAGGCATTTATCCTCCTTTCACGTGAGGAGAAATCCTCAAATATTCTAAATTTCGGTATATTTGCAATTGTAGTTTTAGTTCCCAACTTCCTAATCATTATTATATCCATGCATATAGCAAAGTCAATGGAATTTTCATACAAAGTGCACAAAATCCGTCCCTATGATAAGGTCAGTTATTCTGTTGTTGACACGACGCTAAATTACCCTATAATCCTATGTATGTTGCTCACTGTGCTCATACTGTTCAGTCAATTCAGTCTGCGCTACGAGAATTTTGTCAATACGCCCAGAAGCGATTCGATATTCGTTAGTCTCACCCGCGGCACAACAAAAATAACCAATTATCGCGAAAACCCTGTTGTTCTATGGTTCTGGCGTGTCAATACCCAGAGTCAGGAGGCTGATTCACTTCTCGCATTGCTTGACATGGGCAGAAATTTTTACCTTTCTTCAGTACTGCGGTGGGAAGCATTGGACGCTGAAGACAACGCGGAAACAGTGCGCAGGCTCAATTTAGCGATCCATTTCGATTCGAGCGGCATTGAAAATTTCGTATCCCTGCTCGCACTGGGTGTCAAAAAACGCGATGTCAATCTGGTACGAACAGCGCTATCCTTGCCGGTTCTCACGGATTTCAAAAGCCAATTGTTCTTCATTACGAACATAGCGATCCTTATCATTGCCGCGTTATTCCTTTCGACCGTCGTCTACGTGCTGGTAAAAACGATCCATTACCTGCCGGTCATCAGCCACCGCATCGGTCCTCGCCAGCCCATTCAATGGATAGATACGGTAAAAACGCTCATTCTGCTCATCCCTCTATTGGTGCTGCGTAACCTGTACATCGCCTTTATCTGCTATTCGATACTGCTCATCTTTGTTATGGACCATCGCGAGAAAAACTGGTTACGGCTCTCGCTCATCGCGCTCCTGATACTGTATATCCTCTCGCTTCCATTGAACAACTGTATTTCGTTCTTGACCCATAGTAATTCAAACCACCAACTGTATGAGATCGTTCACTATGATACAGCCTTGGATCTCACCCCGAACCCTGATGACCCCTATCAACAGCAGTTCGTCGCCTACGGAAGGAAAAAACAGGGCCGGCTTGAAGAAGCACTGAGTCTTTATGAGAATCTCTACTACGCGGGGAACCGTGATGTAGCGGTAATCAACAATCTGGCAAATATTTACTATGCGTATGAGGAGAATTCACTCGCGGAATCCTTGTACCTGAAGGCAACCATGATCAGCGACCAGGGTGAACCATTCTTTAACATGGGATTACTGAAATTGCGGAATATCGAGTACTCTGAGTCATCCCACTATATGGAAGAAGCCCGGCAACACGGATTCAGCAGTCTACGCAAGGAGCCCGTCGATATCGCACCGTCTAACAGGGAATTCTACAAACTTTTGTTCTCCGAAAAAGTCAATTTTGACGGGATCATCGATTTCATCTTTATCATACCAGTGCTTATCATACTTATTCTGACCTTCATCCCAATTCGTTTTTCAGAACCTTTTTTCTGTACCACCTGTGGTCGACCAGTGTGCAAACGCTGTGTAAAAGAGATCGGGGATGAAATATTGTGTTCCAATTGTTTTACCAAGTTCAAATCAACAAAGCAAGCCGAGATCGAAGAGGATCTGCGAATATCCGTGAACCGCAGCCGCAAACGTACCCGGCGTATCATCATGTTCGTGGTGAATTTGGTACTCCCGGGCGCGGGCCTTATCTATTCGAACCGTCACTTTGCCGGCATGTTCTTTATTGTCCCGATGATGCTCATATACGTGCCCCTTATTATGCCGTCGCTCTTCGTGCAACCGGCAGGGTATATCGCATTACCTTTGAAACCCGTATTCGTCACGGCTGGAATCATCGTCGGAGCGATCTGCTACCTGCTGTCATTCGCTTTACTGAGGGAGACCAATGCCGATTGAGGGAGATCTGAAGAGCCTTAATCTTGCGAGCGTATTGCAGCTCGTTGGACAGGAACGCCTGACCGGTGTGCTTAAGATCAAAAAGCGGAATGAACTTGCTGATATCGGATTCGCTGAAGGTGAGGTCACGGGCGCGTTCTATGAACGCGGTGACAATGTGGACCGACTCGAAGCGTACCTTGTGCGTTCGGGCATGCTTGGCAGGAATGTCTATGAACTTGTCGAAGAGATCCATAATGAGACCAAACGTCCGATCATGAACATTATCCTTGAGGACCGCTATCTGGCCAGAGAAGAAGTAGAACGGGTCATCCGATTCAAAATTCAAGAGGTGTTTGACGAGCTGTTCATGTGGAAGGAAGGCGCTTTCAAATTCGAACAGGGTTCGATCATCTATCCGAAGAGCCTGATCAAAATACGCATGAAGACCCAGGGATTGATCCTTGAAGCCGCGCGCCGTATCGATGAGTGGCCGAGGATTCAGGATACGCTGCCGTCCGGGGATATCGTGCTCAAAAAAGTCGAGCGGCCAGAGTTGAAATTCACCCCTTCGGAAAGCGAGGCACGTCTTCTGGCGGTCCTCGACGGCCACCGAAGCATTGACGACCTGATCGAGATCGACGGACTGGGTAAATTCAATACGTACTCCACGCTTTATAAATTGCTCTCAACCGGTCAGATCGAGATCGCATATGCAAAACCGACCATTAAAAAAGCGCGCCCCAAGGTAAAACTAGTATCCCTCAAATTCCTTACCCTCCCTATCGGTATCGTCATTACCGTTGCCATTGTCCTCTTTGAATTCATGCTGGGGGGATTCATCGCACGCAACAACATCATCAGGATTGATCTTGTCAATGAAGAAGTATATAAAACGAACGATGAGGTCTATCAAAAGATTTTCTTTTACAAACACAACCGCACACCTTCGATGAGGGAAGTGCAGGACATTTTCAAAGAATAAATTCTAAATCCGAAATCATAAATCCTCAACAAATCCTACTATCAAAATTCACATGTACAAATAATAGAAAAAGTATACCAGAATATCAGAAGATCCGCGGGCAGCAGACCGGATTATCAGGATATCAGATACGAAAACCTGGTGTTCTGATACTCTGATGTCTTGCTAACTGATATTCTGATATCCTGGTAGGCTTCGGGATTGTTCAATACGTAATTAAAGACCGAGATTCTTCGCTCCGCTCAGAATGACGAAAGAGCTTTAGCATCTTCATACTTACTCCCTTCTATTGCCCATAACAAAAAAAATCCTTTTCCCTGTCGAGGGAGAGGGTTGGGTGAGGGTGTTCTTAAGCATCTACACCCAGCCACAGACTTCTATATCGTAGGATTGAACTTGTTGTCCTTCATGTCCAGCGAATACTGGCTCAAGGTATACAGGTGCATGAGCTCTTCATATGAGAACGTCGCATTGCAGTTCGGACATATGTAGTACCCGTCATCCGTGATCGTGAGGTCAATATACTTTGATGTGAAAATACAAAAAGGGCACAGCACCTTATCGATCTTGGCCATGGCTGATTATAATGAAGGCATTGCTAATGTCAATGAGGCCGAAACTGCAGGGTCAAGTATCACCACCTGAATATGTGCATGCGTCCGTTCTTGATATAACACCAGGACATTGCCCTGGTGTTGTTCACGCACATAATGCGTCCCTTTTTATCGATGCCGATAAGGCCGCACCGGCATTTGTATTTGTTCGCGAAGGCGATGACCTTTTCTCCGGCGATTGGCGCAGGAGCGCGCGCCATGAATTGCGCAGCGCGGAAGGAAAGAAGATGACGCAAGATCTCCTCGCCGTGGCCGGTCGCGCCCACGCCGCCATTCTTATCCGCGTAGGTACCGGCGCCGGGTGACGGCGTGTCGCCAATGCGCCCGGGCAAGCGCATGGTAATACCACCGCTCGATGTACCGGCAGTGATGAAGCCGTGTCGGTCGATCGCGACCACGCCGATTGTCCCGTAGTACTCGGCAAGGTCGGGTAATTTTTCAAAATACGCGCTGCGCAGTTTCTTTCGCATCCACTGCCAGGCGCGCTTTTTTTCCTGCGTTACGCAGTTATATTTTGGGATGCCCATGATGCGGGCGAACCGCACGGCGTTCTTGCCGCCAAGTACCAGGTGATCGGTTTTTTCCATGACCAGGCGCGCGACCTGGATCGGATAACGCACATCCGTGATAACCGCAACTGCTCCGAACTTCATATCACTCGTCATGATCGATGCATCCATTTCCGGCACGCCCTCGAGATTGAGCGAGGATCCCCGGCCGGCGTTGAATATCGACACATCTTCCAATTCCATGATTGCCTGCTCAACCGCATCCAGGCTGGAACTCCCCTGCATGAGCATGCCGTAGCCGATACGGCATGCCCTGATCAGTCCTCGAGCACGCCGAAGCGGGTGGTTGACCCCGCCGGCACCGCCATGGGCAATGATAACTGGTTTCATGTGTTTCACCGCTGCCTCGCGATTTTACCGATTTTTTTAAAAAAACCATCTTTCACAAGGATGAAATATAATCCTGAACCAACCCCTTGTCCAGACCTATCTTTACCATCCCAGAAAACGGTTTTATTGATGATATCACTGCCGGTAAAACGCCGTATAGAACGACCTGATAAAGAGAATATCTCG
>JAFGPO010000104.1 GCA_016936155.1 Caldifarciminota bacterium | reverse complement strand
GTCCGTATTGTCGATTAGCCGCGGCACATCATCACATCCGTAACTGAACATCGGGACGTCATTGCCCGTGTGGTCGAATGTGGTCCAGCCGATGCCGGCGCGCGCGCTCAGTATCGGTCCAAGCACCGGCGGCAAATAGGAATAGTGTGTATCAGCAAGTTCGGTCAAAATCAAGTTCATTTCTTCACTATTCAGAGAATCGATGCCATAGTGTTCGGCAATGATGTCCTGCAGAGCGGATTGATCTGGATTGGATCGTTCAATTTTGTCCTGAATGACGCGCGCCACACCGTCAGCAGTCAACCGGGCATTGCTGATCATGCCCGTCATTTCATTCGGATGAAACATGTAGGAGTACTTATCGCGGTGGCCAAGCGACATACCACCATTATCGTGATCTGGAAGCACCAGAATGAGAGTATGCTGCTCCGGGTGGGACCGCGCAAAATCAAGCGCGACCTGCACCGCCCGGTCAAATGCAAGGTAGTCGGTGATCGTGCCGACTGGATCGTTATCATGGCTTGACCAGTCAACCTGGCTTCCTTCAACCATAAGAAAGAAACCGTATGGGTCACTGCTCAGTATTTCGATGGCTTTTTGGGTCATCTCGGCGAGTGAGGGCTCATCAGGAGCAAAAGTACTGCGGTCGATATCGTGGACCAGGTGATTGTGGGCAAACAGACCCCACACTTTTTGTGTACTATGAGCCAGGCTATGTAACTCGTCCCGGGAAGTAATAATGGTGTATCCTCGTTTTTTTAGTACCTGATAGAGATCCTCGTGATCCTCGCGTTTTCCAGGCAAATCGCTTCCCGGGATCGTCATGGTTTTGTCGAACAAATATCGAAATCCGCCGGCAAACAGAACATCGATATCTTGATAGACCATTTGTTCCATAATAATGTTATCGTCGTACCGGGAGTGCCAGTGACACGCATACGCGGCTGGCGTAGCGTGGCTGGCGCGGCATGTCGCAACGAGACCGACTGCCCTACCTGATAATCGCGCTCCTTCCAGGACGGTTGCCACAGGACGCCACTGCTGGTCTTCAGGCAGTGCCTGTCCAGCGGGAATAAGCAGCGAATCCGGCCGCATGGAAAGGCAGCGGGCTTTTTCTGATGCTTCCCATGTCTTATACCCGGTTGCGAGCGCCGTGGCAGCGGCTGCGGATCCAGTGATCATGGAATTCGCGGAGCATGTTTTTACAAGACTGACGTCCATTGAATCCTGAGCAAGCGGCATTCCCTTGCACCAGCGTGCGATCGTCATGTGCGCCACTCCGCATCCGTCCGGGATGAGCACGATCACATTATGGTAGTGGAGTATTGCTTCCTGAGCTTTGAGAGAACCTGCGCCCAATACGATGAACATCAAACAAACAATATGCATTTTTGTCAAAACAGTCATGCATTTCATTATTTTTTCTCCCATTTTTGTACGGTTGCATTTAAATAAATTTTACGTCAATTACCATTTTTGTGCGATCGTGCGGATGGATCCGGGCTTTGAACTTTTTTCCGATCACTTTCTTGAATTTATGAACAACCTCAGTAGGAATCGTCATTTCTTTGGCAAATGAGTACGGATCAGTGTCCGGGCGTTCGACGGTATAGTAAACCTCGACAACAGGATTGAAGTCCTTGCTCTTCCCGGTATCCAGAACATCCATGATCGTTGCATAGCCGTCTATTCCTTCGCGTTTTATCAAATTGTCATCAGTGACGCTATAGTGCTCGCCGCCATATGTTGGTTTTTCCATTTGTATGTCCGGAACTGACGATGCCTGCCAGTCGATCGCCACCTTTTGTGGATCCGTGGGATGGATTTTAATCGGGATCACTGCGCCGGGCTGGAATTGCGGCAGGGAAGCCCGCGGAATAACCGTGTCGATGCTCACCATGTACGGGTCTTTACTGCCGTCCCGGATCTCCAATTTCAAATTGAGATAGGGTTGATCATTGATCGTCACGGTGCCGCCTTCACTGTTCTCGCCGATGCTCATGATGATCGCGGCGCCAGGCCGGCCTTCCCTGAGAATCTTCCTGGAAGCCCGTCCCGTGAAAGCAAGAAACGGTTTTATGAATGTCTTGCCGGTGAAAAAGAGGATAACCGCGATGGGAATAAGAATAATACAAACCATAAGAATACCATCCCATGTTTTGTCCCCGGTGAGGTGCTCTACGTTAATACCAAAGGATGCTAATACAGGAATTGCCAAGTATGAAAAACCAGCAATAAATATGAACAACATTCCTCGGTTGACTCTTTTCATGTATACTCCTTTATCATCGGTATATGTCAATCGTTGTGCAAAAATATCATATGTGAAATCAATCATGAGTCAATGGTCAGTTGATCGTACTCCGTTTTTCACGATCTTTTCATATAAAAATCTATATATATAATAGATAGGGAGGTCATATGAAATATTTCACCTCGATCAGCGCTTTTTGCATCGTTGTATTCATTCTTTTCTGCGTATCAGGTTCTGTTGTCGGATCAGGGAATAAGAAGGCACCGGATATCCAGGATATCTTTACTGAATTCTTCAGGGAATATCTGATGTTGAAGCCTGAGACCTGCACCGAGCTGAAGCTCCCGGATGAGTGGGGGATACGGGTCGACCATGGAAAGTTAGATGATGTGTCAGTGGAAGCAGAAGACCGGCTTTATGCGCTTTATGAAAAATACCGTGATGTCCTGCAGCACTATGACGAATCAGGGCTTTCCCAGTCGGAACTCGTGACGCGCGCGACACTGCTTTGGTTCCTGGATGATCAGCTCACAGGCAAGAAATACCGTTACCATGTTTATATCATAAATCCCATGTTCGGTTTTCATAATCAGCTGACCACGCTCATGACCGAGCACCACCCGTTTCACCGGATCCAGGATGCTGAAAATTATATCGAGCGTCTTGAGCAGTATCCAACCCGGATCGAACAACTGATCGAACAGATCGAGATCAGGAAGAAAAAACGGATGCTGACTCCCCGGTTTATCATTGAAACGTTTGTAGCCGAACTCGATTCATTCATTGCCGTGCCGGCTGAAGAGAATGTGTTGTACGCGACATTCGAGCGGAAGGTGTCGGAAATCAAAGGCCTCGATGAAATACAGCGCACGGCATTGATGCAGAGCGCGCTGCGAGCGATCGAATTGAGCGTGTATCCTGCGTACAAGAAGATGATGCAGTATATCAAGGACGTGAAGTTCTTCACTGATGAAAAAGCCGGTGTTTGGAAAATGCCGGATGGTGTTCAATACTATGAGTACTGTTTGCAACACCATACCACCACTCGTATGACTCCGGAGGAGATCCATGATATCGGCTTGATGGAAGTCGAGCGTATCCAGGGAGAGATCAGGGAATTATATGGGGAACTCGGTATCAATGGCAGTGGTTTATATGCGGAAATGACCGCCGAATACTGGCAACGGTATTATAAGGAACCATATGTCTATCCAGCCGGCGAGCTGGGCGCGCAGCAGACAATACAGGACTACCAGTCTGTGATCGACGATATGTATGAGGTATTACCGTCCATGTTCGCAACGGTGCCTCATCAAAAAGTACATGTGGAACGGGTGCCAATGTACAAGGAGAGAACTGCCGGTACGTACTATCAACCGGCGTCGTTCGATCCAGCAAGCGAAGGGATATTTTATGCTAACTTATCATACCCGCATTTCAGACCGAACATGAAGACCCTTACGTATCACGAAGCGATCCCGGGGCATCACTTGCAATTCGCGATCGAGAAAGAATCCACTGGCTATCATCCAGTAAAGAGTCTTTTTTTCATCACCGGCTACGCCGAGGGCTGGGCTTTATATGCGGAAAAACTTGTACGAGAATACCATATGTATTCAGATGTTCATGAGCAGCTCGGTAATCTGCGGTCCGAGCTTTTCCGGGCCGTGCGGCTGGTCGTTGACACCGGCATCCATTGGAAAAAGTGGCCGCGCGAACAGGCGTATGAATATATGCAGGAGAATACTGGCTGGGCTGGATACGGAGAGATTGACCGGTACATTGCCTGGCCTGGACAAGCCTGTGCTTACAAGATCGGAGAATTGACCTTCCTTACACTGCGGGATATTGCCCAACGCCAGATTGGGAACGCTTTCGATATCAAAACATTCCACACCGCCGTACTCGAACACGGATCCGTACCGCTCGACATTCTGGAAGAGTTGGTGGAGGAGTACATTGATACGCGCAAGGAGTAGGGCGTCGGGCGTAAGGCGAAAAACCGCAAACCGAAGGCAGTAGACCGTAAGCCGAGGAACATGGCATTCCTTACTGGGAACCAAGAACTACCCCCTCACCTTTCTCCTCTCTTCCTTAAAAGGGGGAGAGGGTGGGGTGAGGGGGATGTATCAACGAACCTAACGGTTCAAACGTTTTGGCTGAACAATTACGCAATTATGTAATAACGCAATAACGAATATTTTAATTACCGAATTACCCAGTTACCATATATGTAGTATTGAAAACTTGAAATTTCGCATTCAAGATTTTTGATATAGACACGATGGACAAATTATGTACTATAAAGTATGCATATTTTGATAATCGGCGGCACGCGGTTCATTGGACCTTATGTTGTGCGTGAATTAAAAAAGGCAGGGCATCGCGTAACCGTGTTTCACCGAGGGCTGTCAAAGGCGGAAATGCCCGCGGATGTGGAGCATATCCTCGGTGACCGCAATCATCTGGAGGATTTCCAGGATGCGTTCAAAAACCTCAATCTCGATGTTGTTGTGGACATGATACTGATCACCGGGTATCAGGCGGAAATGCTGGTCACTACGTTCAAGGGCATGATTGATCGCATTATCGGCATCAGCAGCCAGGATGTATATCGGGCGTACGGGATAATGCTCGGCAAGGAGCAGTGTGATGTCCAGGCCACCCCTCTGCGGGAGGATGCCGCTCTGCGCAGCACTCTTTATCCATATCGGGGAGATACTCCACGATCCAATGACGATCCGCGCCGGATCCTCGATGACTATGATAAGATCCCGATTGAAAAGGTTCTCATGGGAACACCGGAAATCAGGGGGTGCATACTCCGGTTGCCCATGGTGTATGGTCCAGGTGATTACCAGCATCGCTTGTTTGAATATGTGAAGCGGATCGATGATGGACGTCGGACGATCATCCTTGATCAGGGATTAGCAGAATGGAGATCCTCTTTCGGCTATGTCGAGAATGTTGCGCACGCGATCTCCTGTGCTGTTACGAACGATACGGCTGTACAAAAAATATATAACGTTGCGGACAAAGGGGATCTTACCTGGGGGGAGTGGGTGAAACAGATCGGGCGCTTCGCAGGTTGGAACGGCACGGTGATCACTCTGGCTGGCTCAATGCTTCCGCCGCACCTGGATCCTGGATTCAACACCAAACAACACCTGAACGTGTCCACCGAATATATCCGGGCTGACATCGGGTACGAGGAGATCGTTTCCATCGATGAAGCCCTCACCAGAACCATTGCTTGGGAGCGCACCCATGCACCCGGGAATATCGATCCCCGACAATACGATTATGTAGCGGAAGACCAGGCACTCACAGCCTATGAGCACACTATTCAGTAAGAGTGCCGGTTCGATCGTCCTTCTCTGTATCCTGGTGAGTCAGTCCTGTCAAAAAGGACCGGTGCCGACCGGTCAGGCGACTGGGAACATCGATGTGAGCGCGGATCCTCACCAGTTGATGATTGCGACCGACACGTCAGTGGTCATCAAGGTAAAAAATGGTGAATTTACAGTCTCGCTGGTCGCAGAGTACAGGCTTTCCGGGATCGTGGTCTGCAAACAGCGGTTCACCGGCGGATGGGCTGCTGAGATCGCGCCATACGACCTTACCTTCAGCTGGGGGAAGATAACCGAGGATTATGTGCGTAAACACATCTCTTTCTCACATAGTGGACGCTGGTATCACTACCGGTATAGCGGAGACTGTCCAGTCAGTAATCAGTATATTATTGAGCATACATCGAATAACCACATCGTGCCGGCGAACGAAAATATACGAAAAGCGATCGGGTCAGTGAAAAAAAATCGTGCAGTGATGCTCTGGGGGTATCTTGTCGATGTACGAGGAACCTACAAGAATGATCCCTACTGGTGGACGACGAGCCGTACCCGTACCGACACAAGCGCACATTCGTGTGAAGTATTCTACGTGACCGGCGTGCAGATCGGATATGACGTATTCGAATAGCGAAGTTCAAAATCTCCCGTTTCTTTTATTTTACTCTTTGCGTTTGAAACGGGACAAACCCCAAGAACCAAATTCCAAGTTCCAGTGACGCTACCTCGCAAGCGCGGCCTTACGCTACCTCGCTAAACGCAATACGCCACTCGGCTTCGCCGGTGGTAATTACCTAATTACGAATAACCTAATAACGGTATTTTTTGAATTACCCAACTACCTAATAACCCAATTACGACAGTTTTTCAATTACCCAGTAATCCAATAACGATATTGTATTGCTTTGGAGTTTGGAGCTTGGTTCTTGCCCTTAAGTACTATCCTTCCGTTACGACGGAATCAAGATCGCGCTGTATGCTCAATGCCCGTTCCAGATCGTCTTCTGTTATATGCCCATATTCGATCATGATTTCGCCGATCCGACGCAAGACCGTATTCTTCAACTGTACGAGCCGGGCTTCACTTACGCACTTTTCATTTGAAGCACCGAGATGTATCAGGATCTGTCCGATCCTTTGATGATTTGGCCTTTGCTTCATCTCCTCTCCCTGATAAAAAAGGGGCAGGTTATTCCTGCCCCTTTAGTCATCGGACCATTGCATTTCGGGTGCCGTGCAAAGGATGTTTCATGCAGTCATTAATTCAAGACCACGATCTTTTGTATATCGTATTTCGTTCCCGCTTCCAGTTTCATGAAATAGATCCCCGCCGGCACAGAACGTCCCTGGTTATCGCTAACATGCCAGGTTGCCGTATGCACTCCGGCGGGCAGAATCTGTTCAACAAGGGTAGCGATCTGCCGCCCGGTTGCATCATACACGGAAAGTCGAACATCCATGGAGGCATGTATTGAATAGGATAGTGCGAGTTTATGGGTACATGGATTCGGAAAAACGGATATGAATTCAGAATTTTGTGCGGATTCATGCTGAGGACGTTCTTCTACGCCCGGATTGAGCACAATGCCAAAGAACTTCATGATCGAATCGAGCAACGCCGAACGCGTGGACGGCGGCGTCGCATCAACCAAACGCCCAAGCTGGAAACTCGACCCCACGGTCCGGTACGTACCCGCATCGTTCGCAAACGCAACGTGGTAGCTCCCATCATTGAAGATTATATACCCGGTCCCGATCGCATTCCCGTAATCATTGTATTCGGTTCCTTCCTGGGTATAACTGAATGACATACCCGTCGTGAACGTTCCCG
>JAFGPO010000103.1 GCA_016936155.1 Caldifarciminota bacterium | reverse complement strand
GGGATCGGTTTTTCTTCTGCCGGCGGTATGTACATCAGCCGCTCGACCGGGCGTCCCTTGAGCAGGTGTTCCTTCACGAGCAGCGGGATATCAGCCACGGTAAGTTTTTGATAAAAGATGCCTTCAGGCTGTACAACAACGATTGGTCCGCGTTCGCAAAAACCATTACAGCCAGTTGAGATGACCGAAACTTCATTGTGCAGTTTGTGCTTAACGATCTCTTTTTCAAGTGCCTTCATGATTTCATATGAACCGGCTGCTACGCATCCAGTTCCAGCACAGACCAGCACGTGTGTTCGATATTGCTTCAAGATAACCTCCTTACTACAGGTCCTTGATGAACGACGTACAATGAACGTACCCCAGCACTCTCTGGCAGTGAATGATGAGTATCAGACATCGGTTACCTGTGATATGGTATCTGTCAACTGTTAGTAAGTCCTTTCACTGCCGACCGCGAGAGCGTACTCTTTGATAATTATTCCTTTCACGACGTGCTTGTTCAGTATTTCCGTGATCTTTTTTGGTGTGAGGTCGACATATTTCACCGGGGCCTTGCCCTTCAATTCAACGGTAGCCATGGGTTCACGGCTGCAGAGACCAGCACAGCCTGAGGTGGTCACGATGACATCCTTCAGTTTTTGTTTATCAATTTCTGCAAGGAGAGATGATAAGATCTCGCGCGCTCCAGCTGCGATACCGCACGTTCCCATATGGACCGTGATCTTAGCGCGTGATTTTCCCTGGCGGAGATCAACGGTTCGTTTAATGTCTTCTCTGATCTTCGCTAAATCACCGATCTTCAGTTTTTTCATGAAGGCTCCTTTCACTTATTAATCAGATCGTTCTTATGGTACGCGCAATGCCTGTAACGCGCACTCTATCTGATCTTTTAGATCCATCAATACTGCAGGATCATTGATCGGAACGTCCTGCAATACCGCCTTAATATTGTGCGTATCGAATTCAAAGTTGTTACCACAGTAAATGTGGGTATATTTGATATCAAATGCAGCGCAGTCATGGGCGATCAATGCGATGATCGTATCCGCCATATTGCCGAGTGGCTTCCGGTCGATATTATCGTACTTGAAACTCACATGGATGGCGGTTCCCTGACCCGGTTTCGACGACACCGTTATCGCACCACCGGCTTCCTGTGCTGCCTGGGCAAGGAGCGGTATGCCCATGCCGATCCGCTTGTTCGGCTTTGTTGTGTAGAATGGGTCCAGTGCCTTAGCGCTGCTCTCTGTATCCATACCAGAACCATTATCTTCAATATCAATGACCAGTACGTTCTTATCGGGATCTTCTTCAATCCTGATCACGATGGACGTGGCTCCAGCCCGTACTGAATTCTGGGCGCAGTCGAGAATATGAAGAGAAAGGTCGTCCATCAGTACTCCTGTACATTCCCGTGACCGATTGCGGCAACGATACCGAGGGGAGCGTGGGAAAGGAGCACGTTGTGATCAGTCCGATCCAATGTGCCGTCCTCCAACAGTCTTCAAAGCCATGCTCAGTTCCTGAAATGTTGGTTCTTCAAGCATACAGTCAATGGCCGTTTGCCCGATTTCCTCTAACCGGTGTGCATCGGATGCCGCAATAATAGTGAACCGCTCAATGTCCGGGAACTGCCTACGGGCTTCAGCTTCGGACGTGTGAGAAGAGAGTTCCACGGCGTCCAGTTCAAGGCCCGGCGGCGCAAAACCGAGGTGGCCATAGAGACCAAAACTGGTGCGGTCAACATGCGAAGCGATCGCGATCCCGTCCAAGTCGTGGATCATTTGTACAAGGTTATTCAGGGGAATATCAGTCGCGGTCATAAGCATTTTTTCCTGAAAACCGATGACGTCATCCTGTTCATTCGCGACCACCTGTTCGCCAAAAAGGTCAGGATTGTTCATTATGTCAGGAAGGTGATCGTAGACGATATTCTGCATATGCAGCGCGCCATCGATCGTTTCGAAGAGTGCGATCATGTGGACTTCTTCTTCGCTCGTTATTTCCATTCCCGGGAGTACCGTCAGATGGGTATGCGCGGCGGCGCGTATTGTTGCATGAGCGTTCTCGGCTGAATTGTGGTCACAGACACCAATGATGTCCAGTTTCATTCTACGGCACTTTTCAACGATCCTGAGCGGTGACATCGTCACTTCTGCACACGGCGATAGACAAGTATGGATATGGAGATCCGCTCGATAGGAATGCAGCATTACGATTATCGATGAATACCAAGTTCGTAGAGCCTTCCAATAAGTTCATACGCCGGGAGAGTGCTTGTGAGCAGCGGTATGCCTTCAGCCTCCGCTTTTTTCATTGTTTCGATGTCGGGTTCGCGTTCGTTCACCATTATCACTCCTGCGATCTCTTTGAGCACGGCCACTGCTACGATATTGGGGTGGACCTGAAGCGTGATCCATACATCATGCTGTTTTGCGTGTGCCATGACGTCGCTGAGTAAGTCGCTCGCATACCCGCCACAAATTTGGCGGTTGAGTTTCTCCTTGCCGCAAATCACTTTCAGGTTCATGGCGTCAACAACATGTGCCAGGGTGAATCCTTTATTACCCATGGTTGTCTCCTTTTTGTATTTTTTTGTGATATATACAGTTTTTTAAAAAGGCTTCACCGCGTACGATATCATCTGCCAGGGTAGCGCAATCCGGTGCTCCGCATGCGCCACAGTCTTTGCCTGGAAGTTGACGGAGATACTCCTCCTTCATTTTGAGGAGTCTGATTGCCGCTGCTTTATCGTGATCAAGACCCGGGAATGGTTTCGGTTCGATATTTCGCTCGAATGAGAAGAAGTGCTCTTTATAGAGGCGGTGCACGGTCTGTGCGTCGATCGTTTTTTTCTCGCCATAGATACGCTTCAACCGGCTGATATTGCTCTGGGCGATGAAACGGTTTTCTACCGTGAGTGGCCCGCCTATGCAGCCATCAGGGCATATGAGTAATTCGAGATACTCGATGTCATTGAGCCTTCCCTGTTCAACATCTTCAAGGATCCTTATTGTATCGAGAACGCCGGATGCAGCTATTGTACGGTGGTACTTTAAACTACGTATTTCGCCTCCAGACATTGACCACCCGATACCGATACCGCTCACCGGTCTTTCAGAGTCGAGCAGGTATGAATGTTTTGCTTTTTTAAGCTCCTTCATGACGGGATTGAAGATATCGCGGATCGAAATGGCGCCGTCAAGGTACGAACGATTCATTGTTTCCGGATACGCGATCGAGACCATCTTCGCGGCGCAGGGCGTTATATGGATAATACCGATCTCCTCAGGCTTTATGCGGTGGTGTTGCGATATTTCCTCGCGCAAATTTTTGGCCGCCATTTCACGCGGGGGCTCGATCGGTATTATGAATTTGCAGAGACTCGGGAACAAACGTTGGATAAGGCGCACCACGACCGGACATGTTGAGGATATGATCGGGCGCGGAGTTGTATGCTCATCGAGGTACTCTTCGATCGAAGCGGAGATCATTTCGCACATGATGGCTTCATCATAGACATGGTTAAACCCCAGACTCTGCAGTACTCGGAGTATCTCCGCTGGTGCAACGTGTGCTCCAAACTGTGCATAGAGCACGGGGGAAGGAAGGGCTACTTTGTACGTAAATTTCTTTAAGTCGGTTTGGGAGGTTGTTATCGGTTCGACCGCGTCATATCGGCACATTCTCAGGCATTCACCGCAATCGATACACTTTTCGTAGTTGATGACCGCCTTGTCGTTACGGACCCGGATCGCTTTGGTCGGGCAGCCCCGCATACAACGGACACACCCGATGCACTTGTCCTTGTTGATCCTTATTGAATGGTGTTTGAAAGTATCAGCCATTTTTCCCGTTCATTCTGATAATGATCTGCAACTTTGTCCCTTTTCCAGTGTGGCTCGTTATCGTGAACGCATCCGTGTTTTTTTTGATATTAGGCAATCCCATTCCAGCGCCAAATCCCATTTCCCGCATCTCTTTTGTTGCGGTAGAGTATCCGGGCTGCATTGCCAAATCAATATCGGGTATTCCGCAGCCATGGTCTTCAATAATGATCGTTATCTCCTTCGGATTGACTGAAAAATCTATGGTGCCATCTTGTGCATACATCACGACATTCATCTCTGCTTCGTATGTTGCGATCGCGGTCCGCCTGACGATATCTGCGTCAATGCCGAGTTCTTTCAGTATATTCCGTATTTCACATGACGATTCACCCGCATTGATGAAATCTCCACCCTTGATCTTGAACTGCTGGTGAAAGGAATTGTCTTTTGACCGCATACTATGCAGTTTATAGAGATGTTGTTTTGATGCGGACCCCTTGCATTCCATTGGCATAGAGAATACCACAGGCATCGAACATCGAACAGCGAGAAGCGTAAAGCGCAATGCCGCATTTCTTGCCCATTTCAATGGTCTGGAGAGATGGTTTCTTACCGCGGACAAAGATGATCGCCTGAATTCCGGCGATATCGCACGTGCGTATAGTGTGCATATTCGTGAGTCCTGTGATGAGGAGTTTGCCCGGACCGGAAAACGTCAGTACATCGCTCATGAGGTCAGATGCCTTGGCGACCGTGATGTCGAGATCGGTCCCCATATCGTTCCAGAGTACTTCGGCTTGAAGGAGTTCAGTGATCTTCTCTAGGGTCACGTTATCTGGATCGTTTCCCGGCCTTTTTTACCGCGCGCTTGGTATGGGCGGTTCTTTTTTTCTTGCTAACCGGTTCTCTTTTCGCGGTCCTGGAGCTTGCGCGTTTCGCTTTTGTGGTTGGTTTCGCGTGTTTCCCAGTCCCGGTCCGTGCCTTGTTTTTGGGCTTTTTCCCCAGATAACGGAGCAGCAACGCATCGATTTTTTGCACGGTGGTTTGTCCATGGTATTCCCCGTCAATGACTACCACTGGAGCCAATGCACACGCACCAAGACAATTGACGGTCTCGAGTGTGAATTGTTCATCCTTGGTCGTACACCCGGGTTCAATATTCAGGTGGCCCTGTATCCTGCTCAGTATATAAGGAGCACCGCGCACATGACACGCCGTGCCCTGGCATACAGTGATCACATGTTTGCCCCGTGGGGCGAGGCTGAATGCATGGTAGAACGACGCCACCCCGTAGATATCGATCAAGGGCATGGCAAGTTCACTGGCAATGATCTTAAGCGCCTGGGGCGGGAGCCAATTGTACTCTGCCTGAACATCCGTCAATATTGCGAGAAGATTGCATTTATCGTTCTGGTTGTTTCTAATGATCTCAAGGACAGTTTCTTCATTGATTTTCATGCATCTCCTTTCGAAATGGGTAATTATAGTGATTTATTGCGTGAAGTCAACTATTGAATTTTGCACTGATGCAAAATGTAATACAAAGGGCCGGGAAAACCCCGGCCCTTTGCAAACCGTTGCCAGTCTTCAGTTTCTGCCGATCTTGCCGAATAACCTGACCGAATCCGCTACCCGCTGGACCGCGAGAATGTACGCGGCATTCCGGGTATCAGTCTTATGCTTTTCACTGACCCGGATGACGTCCCAAAATGATCTCTGCATCATTTTCCAGCACCTGTTCTTTACTTCTTCTTCTTCGTAGAAGATGCGTTGCACGTCCTGTACCCATTCCAGGTAGGATACAGTGACACCGCCTGCATTGGCGAGGATATCCGGGATAATGAACACTTTTTTGTTGACCAGGATCTCGTCTGCTTCGGTCGTGGTGGGTCCGTTTGCACCTTCGCATACGATCGACGCCTTGATCTTATCCGCATTCCCTTCGTGGATCATGCCTTCCATTGCACAGGGAAGCAGAATATCACATTTCATTTCCAGGAGTTCGTCGTTCGTGATCGAATCGTGCTTGTTGAAGCCTTTGACGGTTTTCCTCTGCGCTACATATGCATCTAATTCTGGTATAGTAATACCGTTCTTGCTGTGGATACCGCCGTAGAGATCCGTGATCGCGACGATCTTGCACCCATATTCATGCAGCAATCGAGCGATCGAGCTTCCTACGTTCCCGTATCCAATAATCGCGACCTTCTTCCCTTCAAGCGGGAATTCCAGGTGCTTTGATGTTTCAAGGAGCGTATAGTACATGCCTAAGCCGGTTGCCTGTGATCGACCGAGGGAACCGCCCAAGCACACTGGTTTCCCGGTAACAACCGCGGGCTCGAAGTGCCCGACATATCGACTGTATGCATCACAGATCCATGCCATGGTCTGCGCGTTGGTCCAGACATCGGGTGCCGGGATGTCTTTTTGAGGTCCGATAATATCTTTGATCGAATAGGTATACTCTTTTGTGAGTTTTTCCAGTTCACATTCACTCATTTCCGGAGGATTACAAATAACCGCGCCCTTTGCTCCACCCAATGGTAAATCAAGTACCGCGGTTTTCCATGTCATCCATGCGGCAAGCGCCTTGCACTCGCTCAACGAGGCATCTGGGCTGTAACGGATGCCGCCCTTTCCAGGTCCTCTTAATGTCGAATGCTGCACCCTATAGCCGGTAAAGGTTTCAACCTTCCCATTATCCCGCGTGATCGTCATGTGGACGGTTAGTTCTCTTTCCGCGTGCTTTAAACGGTTATATATCCACGGCTCCAGATCCAATTTATTCGCGGCCCGTTCATACTGGAACGTCGCTTCAATAAATGGATCGTACTTTTTGCCCTTCATTTTGGTCTCATTTATTTTAACCATGTATAGCCTCCATTTGCTTGTTTAATAAGCAAATTGTATGCCAGTCAAAAGTTACGTGATTTAGAGAAATTTTATCAGCAACTATAGCATTTTACTATACATAGTATTGAAATGCTATACCAGGGGGTAGTTTACTGGATGTTCTTCAATTTTCGAAACAGGGATGTAGGATGGATGCCCAGTATCTTGGCGGCGAGGCTCTTATTGCCATTTGTGTGTTTCAGAACCTGCTTGATATACATTGTTTCAAGCTCGCTGAGCGTTATAAATTCGTTTTTTCCGACCGTATCCTTTATGACCTCGGGAGCAGAAGCGTGAAGTTCGGTTTTGATCTCCTGGGGCAGATAGTCAATTGCAATCTCCTCTGCATCGTGCAAAGCCATGATCCGTTCAATGATGTTCTTGAGTTCCCGCACATTCCCGGGCCATTCGTATTCACGCAGGATGGTCGCTGCCTCTTCCGTCACTCCCTGGTACGACCGGTGAAGTTCGCGGTTGAGATCCTGAATGAATGACAGGGTCATGGGCACGATATCCTCACGACGCTCCCTGAGCGGCGGGATATGTATCGGTACAACGTTCAACCGGTAGTAGAGGTCTTCCCGGAATTCTCCGGTTTCGATCGCATGCTTGAGGTTCTTGTTGGACGCGGTTATGATGCGCACGTCGATCTTGATCTGGTTCGTTCCACCGAGTCGCGTGAAGGTTTGTTCTTCGATAACTTTCAATACTTTCGCCTGGAGGGGTAACGGCATGTCCGCGATCTCGTCGAGAAAGATCGTTCCATGGTCCGCTCGCTCAAAGAGCCCGATCTTCCGGCGCCGGGCATCCGTGAATGCGCCTGGTTCATAGCCAAGCAATTCGCTCTCAAGCAGGTTGTCCGGGATGGCGGCGCAGTTGATCTCGATGAACGGCTCATCCGCGCGCGGACTATTGTAATGCATCGCCCGGGCGAGGATACCTTTACCTACACCGCTTTCTCCGGTGATGAGCACGGTGGTTTTCTCAAGCATTGCGACTTTGCGAGCGGTGAAGAGAATATCGATCATCTTCTTGTTGTACGCAGTTATCTTGTCAAAAAAGTATTTTCCTTTCTCATACTCGACGGTTTCCGACACTCTTATTTTAAGCGCTTGCAGTTCGAGTGCCCGGACCACACTCGCCTTCAGGTCGCTGATCTTGAATGGTTTAAGAAGATAGTCGTACGCCCCGAGTTTCATGGATTCCACTGCTTTTTCCAGGATTTCGTAAGCGGTAATCATGATCACCACGGTGTTGCTTTCGATCGCTTTTATCTGTTTGAGAACCTCGATACCATTTATCCCGGGGAGCATCAGATCGACGAGGACGAGATTCGGGCGGTGCTTTTTGAATATCGCGATTCCTGCCTCGCCCGAATCTGCAAGGAGGATCTCATAGGCATCTTTTTCCAGAGCACGTTTCAAATTGTTAAGGGTGAGCACTTCGTCATCGATGATCAGTATCGATCCGGCCATTATTCCAGTACCTCCTGGTTGGAGGATCGAACCTGCCGGATTGGCAGATGGATGGTTACTTCCGTTCCCTTGTTCACTTCGCTCGTGATCGTGATCGTTCCATCGTGATTCTTGATATAACTGTAACTGATACTCAAGCCCAGTCCAGTGCCCTCGCCTTTTTTAGTCGTGAAGAACGGATCGAACACCTTTTTAATGAACTCGGGGGAAATGCCGACTCCCGTGTCCCGTATTGTGATTTCCACGATCTCCTGGAACTTTACTTTGGTCGTCATGACTTGCAGCGAACCTCCTTGAGGCATGGCTTGCGCAGCATTGATAAATATGTTCAGGAACACCTGGCGTATCTGGTTAGCGTCCGCGGTGATCTGCGGGACGTTTTCAGAAAGCGTCTTGTCAGCCACGATCTTCCGGAAGAGCGGTTGGTGTTGCAGGAAGGATAGAGATTCAGTGATCAGCTTATTAATGCTGATCTTGGTGAATTTGGGCGGTGTGGGACGTGCAAAACTGAGGAGTCCGCGGACGGTTTCCGATATCCGATATGCATTGTCGAGCACCTCTTTGGTCTGTCTTTTTTTCTCGACATCGTGCTCTTCTTCAAGGAGCAATTCTATATACGATGTTATTCCCTGTAAAGGGTTATTTATCTCGTGCGCTGCTCCGAGTGCGAGTTGGCTGAGGGCGGATAATTTTTCATAATCCGCCATCTGCGCGTGGAGCAATTCCTGCTCCGTGACATTATTGAGCACGAGGATTGCACCCGCCACAATGTCTCTATCCTGCATCGGGAAACCGGCAATACTCAGTATGAGTTCGTTCTTTCCTTTGGTGACGGGCACTCGACGCAGCCGAAAGGGTTGTTTCATGCTGAAAATTGCTTTGACGTGTTGTTGCACATCGTTTTGCTTGAGCAGGGGGAACGCTTCGTAGAGGTTTGTGTGGATCACGACATCCTTCGTCGCCGCGTAGGCCTGAACATAACTATTGCAGTAGGTGATCGACAGGTTGTGATCGATCGCAATAAAGCCGCTTGATATGCTGTTGATGATGTTCTTTATGTATTCTTCAGAAACGAGGATCTTGTGACTCAGGGTTTCGCAATCAGAAAGACGTTTTCTTAATTCCCGGTTGATATTATTGATCGTGTCTTTCTTGTGACTGATGTCATCAAGAGCGGTTTTGAGCGTACTCGTCAGTTTCTTGACCACGTTCGTGACCCGGCGTGAGAATAGGAACGATGAAGCAACGACAAAGCAGGCAAAGAGCAGGAAGATGATGAACATGATTCTCTTGAGAATCGTGACCGGCGCGAGCGCTTCGTCCATGTCAATTTCCGATACAAGATAGCCGCTCAGTTCTTCGAATCGCTTGTACGCACAGATGACTTTTTCCCCGCGGTAATCACGGTGTACGATGACACCCCCATTACCAGTATGGGGATTGGTATCCTTATGAAAATGACCCTTTTCCTTAAGTACTTGACCGCCAAGACGTGAGGGAGAGAGGAAGATTCCCTGTTCATCAACGAGGAACACCTCACTCGTTTCACCGATCCGGAGATCAAGGATACGGGCATAGAATGTCCGCAGGCAGATCGATGCGAGGATCACGCCTACGATCCGGTCATGCCGATTGAGAAGTGGAGAGGCAAGGACCATTGCATTCGTATCAAGGATTGCAGAGTAAAATATCCCGCTGTTTTCGAACGAACCTTTAAGGGCATTCTCGAAATAGGGTTCGTTCTCTACATTCGCCTGGATGTGATTGGTCGAAAAGAGGATAGTGCCATCCGGATCAGCGACCGCGATAAAATCGAACCATGGCTTTTCCCGTGCGAACCGCTGCAGCAGGATTCGTTTTGTCATAATATCCCTGATTCCTTCGATATCCAGCTTGGATATAGAAAGGAGGTCGGCTCGCCGTTCTTCAAAAAATGCCCCGATTGTACGGCCGTTGACATCGATTGAATATTGCAGCTGCTTCATGACCTGGCTTTCGAAATGTGTCGATATTTCAAAGTTTATGATATAGAACAGTATAAAACACGGCAGGAGAAATAATGCCAGGGTAATGATCGCATTTTTTAACCATAATCCGCGATAATAATCTTTAGAAAGGGGGTTCTTGCACTTTATGCACTTCGTGGCGTTCTTGGGACATTCAGCGCCACATTTTTCACAGATCACATACTCATAGAGTTTATCGGTCATGATCGCGGCCTATTCTTCTTTGAGCAGGGCTTTCTTGGCCTGGGCATTCTCGAGGTTTCGTTTTACATCCTTGTAATCGGGATCGACATTCGTTACCAGATTCCATTCCCGTATCGCAGCGTCGATCTGATTGTTGACATAGAACTCAATACCCTTCATGTAGTGCGTCTCGCAGTATGCCTGTTGTTCGGCGGTCAGCTCTTGCGGAGTCCCGGGAGGCGGGGCGGGTTCCTTTTTAATGACTGTTTTTTCCACGATCACTGGTTGCTTGATCGTCATTGTTTCCACGACTGCGATCTCCCGCACTACGACCGGCGGCCGGAAGTGAATACCAATGAGCGCCTTGATGTTGTGGTCAGGTATGTCCTCATAGAAGAACTGGGCGGTGATGAAGCGCCGGTATTCGATCCCGATCCCTCCGGACACCGTGCCGGAGTAGAATCCGCCACTGAGCGTTAAGGTAAAGTTCTGAACCGGATAGGTGAACTGCAGTAATCCGTGCGGAACGAGCGCGCCTGACCGCAGGGAATCTTCGATCTCGGCAACAAGGATAAAAAACTTCCATGTGTATGCTGCCCCGCCGCGCAGGATACGGCCGTCATTGAAAATGTTGGAGAAGTTGATCCCGACAGAAAGCGGACGTTTCAACCAGACACCAAGATCTGCAAGCGCATCGGTCTGGTCATGGATCTTGACGATTCCGGCATTTATCCCGAGAGAGAGGGGAAAGTTTTTGAAGTGATACGCAGCGCTCGCCCAGTTACGGCGTTCCTCTGGATATCCGTTCCCGGAGCGTATATTTGAAACTCCGACACCCCATGGATTGAATCTTCCGCTGCAGCTGAATACAGAGATATCACCGACATCGCGCGGTTCGACAAAAACATGGAAGTTACCGTAGTACGCGGTGAATGCGGGATTGGAGAGGGTGTAATACGATACCGGCACGGAGGCTGTGGTATGAGTAGCGCAGATAAGGGAAAGTACGAACAACGAGATCATGTTGACCGCGACAGAAGTTCGATGAGCGTACGGACACCGAATCCAGTACCGCCGATCGGGGTGTAGAAGTGCGCCTTCTCTGCGATTTCCTTACCCGCGATATCCAGGTGTATCCAGCGTGCTCTATTAACAAACATACTCAGAAAAAGCCCGGCTGTGATCGCGGATGCTTTCCGTCCTCCGGAGTTCTTCACATCTGCGATCGGAGTATTGATCTGTTCTTTGTATTCATCAAAAAGGGGAAGCGGCCAGCACTTTTCACCGGTATGTTCTGCTGCGTGCAGGAGCATATCGATGAATGGTTGGTCATTGCCCATGACCGCTGCAGTGATGTCGCCGAGTGCGACCACGCAGCCTCCAGTGAGCGTTGCAATGTCGACGATCGAGCGCGCCTTTTTGATCTCGGCATAACAGAGGGCATCAGCCAGGGTCATTCTTCCCTCGGCATCCGTGGAAATGATCTCGATCGTCTTGCCGTTCATCGCCCGTACGATATCGCCGGGGCGTGATGCCTCGCCAGACGGCATATTCTCAACCGCCGGGATGATGGTCATGAGATTGACCTTAAGACCGAGCAAAGCGGCAGCGAGTGTCGCACCGATGACCGCCGCGCCGCCGGACATGTCACCCTTCATCCGCTCCATCCCGGCTGACGGCTTGATCGATATTCCCCCTGAATCAAAGGTCACGGTTTTGCCGATCAGGCAGAACAGGGGTTTTTTGGAATTTTGATAATGAAGAACAATGAACTGGGGACTATTGGCACTGCCTTGCGCTACTGATAAAAGGGCGCCCATGCGCTTTTTCTTCATGGCCCGTGCGTCGAGGACCGTACAGGTGATCTTTTTGGATACTCCAAGGTCCTGGATCGTGGTCTTCAGTTTTCGGTATAATTTGATTGGTGTAAGGTTGTTTGCCGGTTCGTTAATGAAATCGCGCGCGATATTCTGACAGCGGGCGATTATCCCGCCTTGGGCGCTGCGTGTCCGGTACAGACCGACCTTGCGTTTGTCCTTTTCCACGATCGTCAATTCCTGTATCTGGGGATTCGGGCTCTTTTTGTAGTGAGGAAAGGTGTACAGGGCGAGCAGGGTGCCTTCGACAAGCGCCTGGCACGCATGGCCAGGATCGAGCCTGCCGATACCAGCTCCATGGACGATCGTGCCGATTTTGCGGGCTTTGACCCGGTACGCTGCCTGAGCAGCTGCTCCAGCAGCTTTTCTGACCTTTTCAAGGGAAAAGTCCTTGGATGCGCCGAGTCCCACGACAATGATCCGATCTGCCGGGATCTTGCCGAACGTATGTATGAGAACAGTGTCTCCCAGGGTGCCGGTGAATTCCTTCTGCCTGATAAGTTTGTGGATCACGCCGTTGAGCATTCTATCGACTGCACCGGTTGCGCCGCCGCACTTCGTGATACCTTCGAAGAGATTGACGATGATCGTATCGCCTTGAAACTTGATAATATCCTGCTGTTTAACGCTTATTTTCATACGTTAGTATACTCTAAATAGCAGAGAAATCAAGGCAACAGAGGGCAATCTCCCATGCTCCTTTGCACCTCAGCTCCTCTGTTTGAAAGTGGCGTCTGCCATGACGGTTCCTTGTTCTTAGTTCCTAGTGGTCATATGCCATATGAAAGTAGGCCACTAGATTTTTAAGATTTTAGATGATTTTCTTTTAGACCGTTCATTGATAGTGAAGGATAT
>JAFGPO010000102.1 GCA_016936155.1 Caldifarciminota bacterium | reverse complement strand
TAATCCTCAACAGGGACCGAACCGCTGATTTTCTGAATGGAA
The DNA here is from genome assembly GCA_016936155.1 of Caldifarciminota bacterium. GTDB lineage: Bacteria > Hydrothermota > Tepidihabitantia > SM23-42 > SM23-42 > JAFGPO01. The sequence goes on along the minus strand of JAFGPO010000102.1, from coordinate 50,552 downwards.
ACCAATAACTCTAAAGGTGAGAAAAATTTTCATTCGGCAAAGCTGCCTTAAAAGTAGTACTATTGACAAAAAAAAGATAATGATTATAATACAACAAATATAAAGGAGGCGCAGTGACTAATTTACATTTCAACTTCAAAGATGTCTTTCGGGCAGCCCGCCTTGGTTTCAGCGCCAAGAAAATATGGGTTACTTTTATCGGTTTTCTCTGCGCATTTGTCGGATACGGTATATTGTCATACCTTGCGTATCTTGTCGCAGGTATCGACATCGGCCAGATATGGGATACATTCCGATTGGTGCCAATGTACCCGGTTGAATGGCCCTGGTTCAGCTGGCTTATCTATATCGTTGGCGTTCTCTGGTGGATCTGTATATCGCTCTTCACCGGAGTTGCAGTCTCTAAGATAACGTATGAACAGCTAAAAGGCGATGATTTCTATGAGATCAAAGAAGCGATCAAGTTCACGCTCCGTTGTGGAAAATCGACGATCCTTGCTCCGCTCGTCCTCATCCTTTTTATGGTTATCCTGATCTTCATGGGTATCGTACTGGCACTCATTCTATGGATACCTTATTTAGGTCAGTTGTTCTTTGCGGTCATGGCGATCCCGACATTCGCCGTGTGTATGTTCATCCTCTACCTGGTGATCGTGACGATCGTTTGTTTCTTGATCGGTCCGTCAATCGTCGGAACGACTGGCAATGATACCTTTGATACCCTCTTTGAATCGTTCTCTGTGATCAACGACCAACCGTGGCGCTTTATCACGTATGAAGTGATCCTGCATGTCCTTGTGTGTCTGGGTATAGGGATCCTGGGATTATTCGCTGCGAAAGCGATCTTCCTTTGTCATGACGTCTTCGCGATCATTGTTCCCTTGGAAAAACTCGACAACATTTTCATGAACGCTGCTTATTATGTTAAGATCGCACTTCCACCGATCTATCCAGAGAACATTCATACCATGCTGATCGAGTATCTTGATAATATCGGTATGGTCAATATCCTGTTCCCGGGCGAGTATATACCGGCATACGAAAGCTGGGCTGGATCGATTTCCTCGTTCATTCTGGGGATCATTTACTACTTCATCATACTGTTCGTCGTGTCATTCGGAGGCGCGATCTACTGGGCCGGCAATACGTTGATCTTCACGGTACTGGTCAAGAAAAAGGACGATAAGAATCTGCTTGAGATCAAAGAGGAAAAGCTCGATGAAATCCAGGATGTCGCAACCACTGAACCATCCGGAGAGAAGAAAGAAGACAAACAAGAAACAGCCGAAAAAGAAAGCAAACCGAAACGTACGCGCAAGAAAAAGGAATCTGAAGACGCATAATATGATCCCGGCAATGCTGTACAAGGGGGTGCTGAGCACCCCCTTTTCTCTATGAAAGCAGGGTTCATCGCGATCATCGGCAAACCGAATGTCGGTAAATCCACACTCCTTAACCGGCTCATGCGCTTCAGACTCTCGATCGTAACATCCAAACCTCAAACAACGCGCCAGCGCATCCTCGGTATCCTGACCGAGGGTGAGTACCAGTGCTATTTTATTGATACCCCGGGCATGATCGAACCGGCCTATGAATTGCAAAAGGCAATGGTCAACCAGATAAAGCGCTCGCTTGATGACGCTGATGTGATCGTATGGGTCGTTGATCCCTGGTTTAAAAATGATCCATTAGCACATGATGTGAAAAAGACCGCCGGCGTGCGCCCGATCATTTGCGCGATCAATAAAATCGACCTTGTCCAAAAAACGGAACTTCTCGCCGTGATCAAACAGCTTCAGGCTGTTGGCGTGACCGAAATCATTCCCGTCTCGGCCCGTAATGGTGATGGTATCGAGGAACTCAAAATGTCCCTCTTCCACCTGCTCCCTGATAGTCCGTTCCTTTATCCCCCGGATCATTTATCGGATGGTCCCGAACGTTTTTTCGCAGCGGAATTGATCCGGGAAGCAATCTTCAAAAAGTATGAAAAGGAGATCCCGTATGCAACGTGCGTGGTGATCGACGAATTTACGGAGCGTCAAGGAGCCAAAGACTATATCCGCGCGATCATCTATGTGGAACGGAGATCCCAGAAAGGGATCCTGATCGGCAAGAGAGGAGAAGCTTTGAAACAGATCGGTGAAATAGCGAGAAGGGGGATCGAGCGCTTTCTCGGAAGACCGGTGTTTCTTGAACTGTGGGTAAAGGTAAAAAAAGACTGGCGTAAAGATAAAAAATTTCTGAAGGAAGCAGGATTGTAAATGGAGGTACAGCATGGAGATAACAAAACTCCTGATCGAACCGATCGAAGGCATTAACATGATCTGCGGCCACAGCCACTTCATAAAGAGCGCCGAAGACCTCTACGAAGCGCTGATCAATGCCCACTCAGCCATTAAATTCGGCGTCGCGTTCTGTGAAGCATCCCAGGAATGCCTGGTGCGTTACGAGGGAAATGACCATGACCTCATTGAACGGGCAAGAACGATTGCGTATGAGGTGGGCGCCGGGCACTTTTTCATCATCTTCCTCAAGAACGCATTTCCGATCAATGTTCTCGACCGTATTAAAACCTGTCCAGAAGTCGTCCAAATTTACTGCGCGACCGCTAATCCGGTCGAGATCCTGATCGTAGAAAGCACGCAGGGCAAAGGCGTCATCGGCGTGATCGATGGCTATGCTTCAAAAGGGATCGAGGACGGGAACGCGCGAAAAATACGCTATGAATTCCTGCGGAAGATAGGATACAAGTTGTAACGCTCCGTCGTTATACGCTAAACACTAAACACTACGTAAAAGTGCAGACCGCCGGCACCAAGCAGTAAGCCGAAAGATATATCGTAATGCGTAGAGCGTAAGGGGTAGTTTCTTTGTTGGTTACAGCCGAAGGCATTTTATTACAGGGGTGCCGCCCCTTTTTGTTACAGCAAAATGTCCTTTATTTTGCGTTTAAGTACAGAGAAACGTCGTGTGTTTCGCGTTTTACCTCAGGTAGATGATCTTCCGATATTCCTCGCTGTCCGCGGTTTTGATCCGGGCGAAGTACGCGCCCGGACTCAAGCCCTCTGGTGCCCACTGATGGACGCCAGGGATGCCGGTCAGTTCTGCAACTAACCTGCCCGCGGAATTGTATATTGCAATGTCAACCGGCGTCGGAGATGTAAAAAGAATCGTTTCCTTGAACGGATTCGGTGCCGCCTTTATCCCTGACCGCTTTGCCACAACCGGTGTTTGTTCTTGGATCGCAGTGACATCCGTACATGCGGCAAATACATTCCAGTAACCGTTCCGGTCCGATACCCAGCCGATCCAGATCCTGGACTGATCATCGCCCATAATCACAGGATCGATATCACTGCATACATCGTTTGTCACCATACCTGGAGTCATCCAGCCGTTGTCGTAGTAGGAAGAGTAGACATTCCAGTCGCCATCACGATCCGACATCCAGCAGATCCAGGGTTTTCCGAACTCATCAACGGTGATCGAAGGAAGGATATCGTCGGACGGATCGCTCGTGACTGGAGCCGAGGGAAACCATGACGCCCCATCAAAGTAGGAATAGTATATCTCGCTCTGGTCATTGATCCAGCGGTGCCAGATCAGCCATACGCGGTTAAGGCTGTCTACTGCCGCGTTGAGTCCGGCATTATCAGCACAACTCGAGTCGACCAAAAAGGCATCATGCCACACACCCGTATATTGCCTTCCATATATAAGACTGTGACCGCTAGTGTTGGTGGTCCAGAAGACCCATACATGATCGCTCATATCCACGACGACCGCCGGATCGGTCTCATCTTCACTCGTGGTGGTCAATGCATAGGAATTGATCCAAATACTGCCTGAGGTCGCCTTTGAAACATAAATATTCGCATTGCCCTCCCGATAGCTCTTAAATGCGATCCAGACCGTATCATCGCTCCCTGAGGCGAGAGCAGGTTGTACATCATGCCAGCCGCCCATTGGCCGTACATACTGGGGCGCTGACCAGGAGTTATTATTGTAGTACGTCGTGTAAATATTAAAGTGATCGTAGTATTGTGTGTAATCACGAAAACTCTGCCACGCAACCCATTGCCGTCCTGAATGATCCGTGGTCGTCGCCGGGAAGAAATCATAGTATTCATGCCAGGCAATAGACTCTGCCGGAGCGAATCCTGACCCGGTAAAATGCGATCCATACGTATCCGAACGGACGATCCGACCCGAGTCCCAGAAAACCCACACATCGCCCTGGCAATGACCGAGACTGGGATGACCGTTCACGAACTGACTGCTCTCAACCTGATACGTGGTCCAATCAGCGCGCATGGACCCTGCGTACTGCGGTTCTTTTCCGGATACCGATCTCCGGGGTGACGTCAACACAGAGAGAGAAGGATCACCGAGCACGAGGGTGCCCATGAAACTGTAGTAGTTCGCCTGGTGCCATGTCTTAAAGGCATCCCCTAATGTCGAACCACTGGCGAGCGCGCTGTAAAACCCGCTCATGCTATTAATGCCGTACATCAAAGAACTGCTGGCGATAACCACCTGGGTATATGAACGGGAAAATAAGTACCAATTCGCCAGATCATTGGTCTCAGTGAACCGGGCTGCCATGCAACAGTTGAGGAAAAAGAAAAATGCCTTAGGATCGACAAAAGGCACTTCAAAACTGAAGACCGATCCGCCGCCTGGCACATCATTCTGCAGGAAAAAGGTATGCGCCCAGCACGACGAATGAGCGACCAGGTGAACGAATTGAAATTCCTGATCAAGGCGGCTTTTATAATCATACGCGGTCGTCGTATTCTCATTGTTCACCACTGTTACGTCGCTGTACAGATTGCCCATGCCATGATCATTCGGCGACCAGGTGACTTCATTATACACAAGTCCCTTATCAGGCAACACCAGGACGCCGGTCCGGTATTGATGGTTGACATTGAAATAGGTATTTATCAAACGGGCTTCCTGATCATAGGTTAAGCGCGATGCATAGAGCCGTCCGACCCAGATATCAGGCGCTGCTGCCCCGCCATGATAATCGTAAATACCATTGCCGTTGCTGTCGGTCCATGAACCGTTGAGGTCGGCGAAAAAAAGATCGACCGGATAATCCTCTCCGTAATTGCTGTCTTCCCACCACGCGACCGGCAAATCGCCGATCATCACCGCGCCGACCAGGCTGTTTGGGAGCTGGGCGATCAAAAGATCACGGATATCCCCGGGCGTGCCCCCCATCACCCTTATGAGCAGCGTTGAATAGGTTTCATTCGTCAGATCCTGGATGTACTGGGTTAGCGCGTCCTGTATCCGCGGATAGAGACTGTCATTAACGATTATCACAACAAGATCATCGCGCGCCCCATCCTGGCTCGACACAATGTTGCATGAAAACGGGGATGTCCTATGAAAAGCCGCATATTCTTCATAATGCGCGGGTACGCGGTCAAGGGGATCGACATACCGCAAAGGTGTTGAATACTGGCATACAGTAAATCCGATTAAAAAGAACATGATACCTCCTTGAAAACAGTCTATTGTAGTCCATAATTAAAATCCTGTCAAGCACTACCCATGTTAAAAGCGTGGCAAGGATTGTCATGAAAGCTTCACGGGCGGGCCGCGGCCCGCCCGTGAATATACTGGCATTGCTCAATGTGCTGTTTCTATTCAAGCACGTGGATATTGCGCGGTTTGCATATCTCTTTCAGTTCATCCGGCCAGACGGTCACGCTCACCTCACCCAGATGCGCGGTTCTGAGCAGGTACATATAGGTCCGCGACTGACCGATGCCGCCGCCAATGCTCAACGGTATTTGATCGTTCATGATCGCCTTGTGGTACGGCAATTTCAGACTTTCCATTTGATTCGCAAGCTCCAGCTGTTTGACGAGCGTTTCTTTGGTCACCCGGATCCCCATGGAGGTAAGTTCATGGCGCCGTTTTGTCACCGGGTTCCAGACTAGAATGTCACCATTGAGCCCATGGTACTGTTCGCCATTCTTCTTTATGGTCGGCGTGATCCAGTCGTCGTAGTCGGCAGCGCGCATCTCGTGCGGATATCCATCCTTGAGCACGTAGCCCACACCGATAATGAATACTGCCGGGTATTTCTGCAAGATCGCGGTTTCACGCTGCTTGCGCGGAAGGTCCGGGAACATATCCAGGATCTCTTCCGCATGCAGGAAGGTGAGTTCTTCAGGAATCGGCGGGTAGTTATCCGTTTTCAACTTCGGGAACATCTCCTGCGCGTGTTTCCCGGCGCCATAGATGACTTTCCAGATCTTCTTCACGATATCCTTCAAGAAATCAAGGTTCCTCTGATCCTCGGTCATCACCCTTTCCCAGTCCCACTGGTCAACATACGAACTGTGATCATGATCAAGAAAATAGTCCTTGCGGACCGCGCGCATATCAGTGCATACCCCTTCACCGACCTTACAATCAAACTCTTTGAGCGCGGGTCGCTTCCATTTTGTCGCGGCCTGCACGATCTGGGCGCGGATCGGGGTTTTCAAACCCAGGCCGCAGTTGAATTCCACTGGGGTGCGGGAACCGTCGCGGTCAAGCATGTCATTTACGCCGCTTCGAATATCCACGATAAGAGGAACCTGAACCATGAACAAATTCAATTCTTTACAGAGATTTTCTTCAATATATTTTTTGATCTCAAAAAGCGCTTTCATCCGCTCTTTAGGCGAAAGAAGCGGCGTATAGTCGCCCGGGAGAATCTTAGCTACTTCAGGATACGTACTAACCCCTGGTCCTGCCAGATCAGCCTTCTTGTCTTTCCCTGCCATTATTCACCTCCTTTAGTGAACGTCTCTGCCCATATAATAATGCGACACATCCTGTGTCAATTGATGCCATCCAGGGTAATTGTTTCTACAATTATTCCAAACAGGGACAAACCTGTGTATTATCTATAAAAAAAATGAAATGTCAAGAGCATGGTAACTGGTAAAGCCGCGGCATTTGACATATCTTTACTCCCTGGCAATCTTGATTGACAAATGCTCCCATCACACTATAATAGAGGAATGAAAATCTTCATCACGGGTGCGGACGGAGCGCTCGGCATTGCCATGCAAAATGCTTTGCGCCAGGAACATCTCCAGTTCTTTGCGACTGACCTCAATCAACTGGATATCACCGATATCAAGAAAGTCAATGAGACCATGCTCAATCACCATCCTGACGTGATTCTCCATTTTGCCGCGCTCAGTAATGTCGATGCATGCGAACGTGAAAAAAACCTGGCAATGCGTGTCAATGCCCTCGGCACCCTGGGGCTGGCGATCGCATCAAGAAAGATCAATGCGAAATTCCTCTATGTGAGTACGAACTTCGTTTTCGACGGTGCCCAGGAGATCCCTTACAGTGAATATGCATGCCTCAACCCGATAAACGAATACGGACGGACCAAACTGCTTGGTGAACGCCACGTCCGGGAGATCTGCGACAAGTATTTCATTGTGCGTACGTCCTGGCTGTTCGGGGATCGTTCAAAGACCTATATATCGACATTTTTGAGCGAAAAGAACAAACCCGCATCGATCAACGTGATCTGCGATCAATTCGCATCCTTCACCTACACGGTTGATCTTGCCGAAGCGATCCTGGCGATCATCAAATCCGAGAACTACGGGATCTACCACATCGTGAACCGGGAGTGCGGGTCCTGGCTCGACTTCGCACTCAAGGCAAAAGACCTGCTGCATTTCAAAACCGAGCTCAATCCGATAAAAACAGAAGAGCTGAATCTGCCTGCGGCACGTCCGAGGTATGCACCCCTTGAGTCAAGTCACTATCAATACCTCTTCAACCGGACCATGCGTACATGGGATGATGCCCTTGGCGCGTACATCAAGTCTCTGCAGTAGAGCATACGTGGAAGCCGTCCGCTTGACTACCCAGACAAACTCATTATAATACAAGCACCATGAAGGGATTGATCCTATCCGGCGGTTTTGGAACGCGGCTGCGCCCTCTCACCTTTACCGGCGCCAAGCAGCTCATCCCGGTCGCCAATAAACCGATAATTTTTTACGGCATCGAGGCGCTTGCCGGCGCCGGGATCAAAGAACTCGGGATCGTCGTTGGAAATACCGCAGAAGAGGTTCGGCAGGCAGTCGGTGACGGATCCCGCTGGAATATTTCGATCCAGTATCTCCGCCAGGAAGCGCCCCTGGGACTCGCCCATGCGATCAAAATATCCAAGGGATTTCTTGGTAACGATTCTTTTGTTATGTATTTAGGTGACAATATTTTGCGCGATGGCATCAACGATTTCGTGAAGAATTTTGATGCACACCATCCCCAAAGTTTGATCCTTCTCACGGAAGTGACCAATCCCCAGGAATTCGGCGTTGCGGTTGTTGATGCTTGCGGTATGGTCAGAAAACTTATTGAAAAACCCAAAGAACCCCCGTCCAATCTTGCGCTTGTCGGCGTGTACATTTTCGATCAGCATATACATACCGCGATCGACAACATCAAACCATCGTGGCGCAACGAATTGGAAATAACCGATGCGATCCAATGGCTGCTCGACAATAACTACAAGGTCGAATCCCACATGGTCAAGGGCTGGTGGAAGGATACAGGAAAACCGGATGATATCATCGAAGCCAACCTGCTCGTTCTGGAAGGCATTTCTTCTGCTCAGAACGGACACGTGGAAGACTCGACTCTCAACGGACGCGTACGTACCGGCAACGGCTCTGCGATCATCAAGAGCGTGGTTCGCGGTCCGGTCGTGATCGGTGAGAACACCCGTATCGTCCATTCTTACATCGGACCGTTTTCCTCGATCGGAGATAATGCGGTCATTGAAAATTCCGAGATCGAGTGCAGTGTCATCATGGAGGGGGCAACGCTCAGAAACGTGGAAAAACGCATTGACCGCTCGATCATCGGCAAAAATGCGGTGATCAATGTCATCGACCAGTCGCCGCGCACGCATAAGTTCATCCTTGGTGACCAGAGTTATATTGAAATCGCGAAATAATGACACAGACTGCACAGATAAATAAAACCGCGGGAATAATAGGAATAATAGTAAAGGATGGAAATGAATAAAAATACATTAATAGACGGCGTATTAGTAAAAACATTGAAAGTCATTCCGGATGAACGAGGCCGGCTCATGGAGATCCTGCGCGCCGACGACAAGCAGTTTGAAAAATTCGGCCAAGTATACATGACAACCGCATATCCAGGTGTTGTCAAGGCATGGCATTCTCATAAACTCCAGGATGACAATATGACCGTACTCAAGGGCATGGTGAAGATCGTGCTGTACGATGACCGTGCAACGAGTCCGACCAAGGGGAACATCAATGAATTCTTTCTCGGTGATCATACCCGGGCGCTTCTCCATATTCCGAAACTCGTCTGGCACGGTTTCAAGTGCATCAGCGAACAAGAAGCCCTGATCGTAAATATCGTCACCGAGTGCTATAATTACAAAACCCCGGACGAGTACCGCAAGCCGGCCCATGGTTCGGATATCCCCTACGATTGGTCGCGGAAAGATGGATAGTACGATAAATTCGAAATTCGAATATCTAAATCTTAAACAAATTCGAATATCTAAATTCCAAAGATTGAAACACTATTTTGGATTTGGAACATGTTTAGAATCTGGTATTTAGTATTTAAGATTTTATGAAGGTATTAGTAACAGGCGGTTGCGGATTCATCGGTTCCAATTTCATTCACTACCTGGCGCGTAAACATCCGACATATAAAATCATCAATATCGACAAACTTACCTATGCGGGGAATCTCGGGAACCTCAAAGGATTGAACAAGAAAAAGGATTATTGGTTCATCAAAGCTGATATCTGCGACAAGCCAGTCATGAAAAAAGTATTCCAAAAATATCGACCGGAGGCGGTCGTGAATTTCGCCGCCGAGAGCCATGTCGACCGGAGCATTTCGCGTCCGGCGATATTTCTAAAGACCAACGTGCTCGGTGCCGCTACATTGCTCGATCTCTCGATCGGGTTTGGCGTGGAGAAATTCCTCCACATATCGACCGATGAGGTGTACGGCTCGATCCTGCGCGGGAAGTTCACGGAAAACAGCATGCTCCACCCATCCAGCCCTTACTCGGCGAGCAAGGCAGCGGCGGACGCGCTGGTTCTGGCATACCATACAACGTACGGACTCCCCGCGCTCATTACCCGGTCATCGAATAATTATGGACCGTATCAATTCCCGGAGAAATTCATCCCGCTCATCATCCACAACGCCCTCCACGCCAAAAAAATACCCCTTTATGGCGACGGTAAAAATGTCCGGGACTGGCTCTATGTCGAGGATAATTGCGAGGCGATCGACATGGTCTTGCACAAAGGGAGGATCGGCGAGATCTATAATGTCGGCGGGCACAATGAATACCAGAACATCGCCGTGATACGCGGGATACTAAAAGCATTGCGCAAACCCGCGTCGCTCATTGCGTTCGTCAGGGACCGTGCCGGTCATGACCGCCGCTATGCCCTCTCCATTACCAAAATCAAGCGCGATATCGGATGGACTCCGAGAACCCCGTTCGCCACCGGGCTCAGGAAGACTATCCAATGGTATACGAATAACCCGGGTTGGCTCAAGAACACACAGACCGGAGCCTACCGGTCGTTCTACAAAAAATACTACTCGAAGCTGGGACTTTCCGGATCTTAAACGCTACCTCGCTACACGCTAAGCGCTGGGCACTACCAACAGAAATTTCGGTTTTTCCCGATTCAAGTATTGCGATAAAATCAAGGGATTTCGTTCAAAATTAAAAGACACTATGAACACAGCGGGACGAATTGCGAATTTTGGAACAGAAAAAATATACAATAGACAAATGCGCACTCTGCAATTTGATTTATTCCCGCTTCCACACCCAAACCCATCTTCCATCTTCAAGATTTGTTAATTGAGGATGCATATTGACTTGCAGGGCGCTCTAGGTATAATGGTGCAATAGGGTCGTTAGCTCAGCTGGCAGAGCATCGGATTTTTAATCCGGTGGCCGCAGGTTCGAATCCTGCACGACCCACTGATACCCAGCAGACACTGTACGTCGCCTTCTTTAAATACTAAATCCGAAATCCTAAATACTATACAATATCAAAATACTAAATTCTAAATTTTAAACAACGAAGTTAGGAACATTAGATATTCGGATGATCTGATATTATGCTCGCAAGTATGCCTATGTTTGATATTTGTGATTTCGATATCAGGGTTTGTTTGGAATTTACTTCTGCCCTCTTGCAGTCCTCTGAAAGTCCTCTGCTATATTGAATTATCCTGATTTTAGGATATAATTGCGTGATGATCATTGCTTCTCTCATGCTCCTTTCCTTCCTTCATGCCACTCCCCCGGTCCATTTCTTCTATACCCCGGATTGCGGACACTGCATGGATATCCTTCTTGACGATATCCCTGCCCTCCAGAGTAAATACGCGTTTGCATTCAGGGAATACGATATTAATGACATGGAAAATTTCCGGTTGCTTGAAAAAATGGAGCAGGAATATGCTTCTACGGGTGAGGATTTGCCGATCGTGTTCATGGGTGATTCGGCCATTTACGGACCGGATGAAACGCGCGCGCGCCTGGAGCATGTCATTAAATACTATTGCGGCAGCGTCAAACCGCCCCCGGATACTATGACACCTCCTGACACATCGGAACTTCAGCCCGATACGGTGAAGCCCTTGCCGCGCCGCAAGATACATATGTATTACTTCACTCAAAGCAACTGCCGCGAATGCGGTCGTACTGATATACTCGTTAACAATATTAAAACCCACTATGGTAACGTTGAGGTCCACACATACGACCTCGCGGGCGATTCCTCCAAGATATTCTACGAAGCCATCGCCCGGTATGCGAATATCCCGGAAGATAAGCGCCTCATCGCGCCGACCATGGTGATTGACACTGTTCATGTCGTGAAAGAAGAGATAACGCTTATGACACTGGACTCGCTTTTTATCGTGTACCATGATGGAAGCCCGATGCTCGATACGCTCGATCTTATTGCGGCAGAGCAGAATATCATAAAACGATTCTCGAAATTCTCGATCTTCGGCATTATGCTCGCCGGTGTATTGGACGGCGTGAACCCGTGCGCGTTTGCTACCCTTGTCTTCTTTGTGAGTTACCTCTTGTTTATTGGCAGGCGCCGCAAGGATATTATTCTCATGGCGATCGCTTTTGTCGGCGCGGTGTTCATCACGTACTTCGGCATCGGCATCGGCGCGTTCGGCCTGCTTACCCTGCTCGCGCGTATCGATATTATTGCCAGGGTTCTCTTCTTCACCTTTGGTATCGTAGCGATCGTTCTTGGGATACTGAGCTTGCGCGACTGGCAATTCGCTTGGAAAGGCGATTCGGGCAAAATGCTGCTGCAATTGCCGCTCGGCATCAAACAGCGCATCCACAAGAATATAAAACGACGGACCGCATCGGGAGGAGTCATTATCGGAGCGTTCATTGCAGGCTTCCTTGTGTCATTCCTCGAATTCGGCTGTACCGGCCAGGTATATCTCCCGACCATTACATTCATGGTTTCACAAACCGGGTTCGCGGTGCGATCGATCATTGCGCTCGTGCTGTACAATGTGATGTTCATCCTCCCCCTCATTGTCATTGCCATCCTCATGGTGGCGATCAACAAGGAAAGGGTAGCCTCTTTTCTGGAAACGCGCATTGCGACGGTAAAATTTCTGACTGCCTTGCTTTTCTTTGGTTTAGGTGTACTGTTATTACTATCAGCATGGTAAAGAGAATCCTCATCATGGTAATCATTGCCGCCGTGGTCTTTGTTGTTCTCATCTTCCTGCTCCCAACAGAAAAAGGCCGTTTCAAACGGGACATAAAAGCATTCCAAAAAGCGGTCGAACACGAAAATACATCTGAAGCCCTGCGCTACATTTCCGCCGTGTACCGCGACGGGAACGGCATGGATTATCCTGCATTTACAAGAATCATCCACAACCTGGCAGCTGAATTCGATTCCATGAACGTATCCATCTCAGGGCTCAAGGTCTTCATTGATTCAACTGATAACCAGGGGACCATCTTTGCATCCTGCAGCCTGGGGCTCAGGCTTTTTGCCCGGTACCAGGGCGAGCGCACGCTCCTTTTTGGCGGCATCGTCAAACCAGCGCCGGTCCGGGCGTGGTTCAAGAAGACGACAGACCAGTACCAAGTATACGACGCGACGTACTAATACCCTAAACGCTACCCCGCTGCACGCTAAACGCTACATCGATAAGCGCTACACGCTACTAATAGACCGCGAACCGTAAGCGCTCCCGCATACATATCGCGGGATTCTCAAAATTGCAATTGAATCGAAGACTCAAACAATTATGGAATACACCGTGGGTCGAGAGATTTATCGTAAGGCGCAGGTAGTTCTCGACTTTGCTCGAACAATAGCTATTTACTCTTTGAGTAAGCGGAACGCATCGAGAAGTTCATCTCTTCGTCATTTTGAGCGGAGCGAAAAATCTTCGCTGTTAATTACGTAATTACCCAATCACCTAATTTCGACAGACTTGACATCCAAACTGTGTTGAATATAATAACGAATGTCGAAAAGCAACAGGTGCATACGATCCCAAATTCGCAGCCTGAGTGGCTGATCCACTCAGGAGATCACAGATCAACATTGTCAACCGACAACAAACCATACATTGCTTTGAAATACCTTTTGCCTATAATGGAGGATACTTATGAAATTTAACGATGTGCCAAAGGAACTCCATTTTCCGTCAATGGAGACCGCGGTCCTTGCGCTGTGGAAAGACAAGAGGATCGTCGAACAATATTTAGTAAAAAATAAAGGAAAAAAGAAATGGTCGTTCCAGGATGGACCGATCACCGCGAACAACCCCATGGGTGTGCATCATGCATGGGGCCGTAGTTATAAGGACATGTTCCAGCGATACAAAACCATGAAAGGCTTTGAGCAGCGCTACCAGAATGGCTACGACTGCCAGGGGTTGTGGGTCGAAGTCGAGGTCGAAAAAGAGCTGAAGTTTACATCAAAAAAAGATATCGAAAAATATGGCATCGATAAATTCGTCCAGAAATGCAAGGACCGTGTTCACAAATTCAGCATGGTGCAGACCGCATCATCGATCCGGATCGGAATGTGGATGGACTGGGGCGAGTGGCAAACCCCAATGGATGATCCTGATTGGATGCAAAAGAGCCACTCCTACTACACGATGAGTCCGATTAACAATTATACGATCTGGCATTTCTTGAAAAAATGCCACGAGCGGGGATTCATTTATGAAGGCGTCGATGTCATGCCCTGGTGCGCGCGCTGCGGTACCGCGATCAGCGATATGGAGATTGCGACTGAAGGGTACCAGCAGCTCACCCACAAAGCCGTTACCCTGCGCTTCGAGCTCAGGGAGCGCCCCAACGAATACCTGCTTGTCTGGACAACAACGCCCTGGACTCTTACCTCGAACACGGGCGTCGCAGTCCATCCCGGGCTCACCTACGCCAAAGTCGAGAACGAAGGCAGGACCTACTATCTGGCAAAGGCTCTCACGCCCATGCTCAAAGGTACGTATAAAGTACTCCAGGAGCTGCCCGGCAAAGAATTACTCGGGCTGACGTATCATGGGCCGTTTGATGAACTCCCGGTGCAAAAGGGGGTCGTGCACAAGATCATTCCATGGGAGGAGATCAGCGAAAGCGAAGGTACGGGACTCGTGCACATCGCACCGGGCTGCGGAAAAGAGGATTTTGCGCTTGGCAAGGAATTCGATCTGAGCACGATCGCACCTCTTGACGAACTGGGCGTATACATCGAAGGATTCGATTGGCTGTCCGGCAGGGATGTCAAAGATGTCGCCCTGCAGATCATCGAGGATCTTACTAAACGTGGTGTTTTGTACGACGTGTCCGATTACTCGCACCGTTATCCAGTATGCTGGCGCTGCAACAGCGAGCTCATTTTCCGGCTTGTCGATGAGTGGTTCATATCCATGGATATTCTACGGAACGAGATCGCAGAAGCCGCAAAAAAAGTTGAACGATGGATACCAGCATACGGTCTTTCCCATGAACTGGACTGGCTCAAGAATATGTCGGACTGGTGCATTTCAAAAAAGCGCTTCTGGGGGCTCGCGCTTCCGATCTGGAAATGCGAGTGCGGACACTTCATGGTCATTGGTTCAAGGGACGAGCTCAAGAAAAAAGCGATCGAAGGCTGGGAAAAATTCGAAGGTAAGAGTCCCCATAAACCATGGATCGATGGAATCAAGATACAATGCGAAAAATGCGGAAACCCAATGATCCGGATCCCGGATGTCGGCAATCCCTGGCTTGATGCCGGGATCGTACCATTCTCGACATTACGCCCGCCTGATGACATGTACACGATAGAAAATGGTTATCCCTTTGACAAGACGTACTGGAAAAAATGGTTCCCTGCTGACTTCATATCCGAATCGCTCCCCGGACAATTCAGGAATTGGTTTTACGCGATCCTGACCATGAGCACGGTGCTCGAACAGACAAATCCCTTTAGGGTTCTGCAAGGATATGCATCGCTGCGCGATGAAAAAGGCGAAGAGATGCATAAGAGCAAAGGGAACGCGATCTGGTCGGATGAGACCGCAGAAAAGGTCGGGGCTGATGTCATGCGCTGGATGTTCGCGAAGCACAATCCCATCCAGAACCTCAACTTCGGCTACGGTCCGGCAAAAGAGATCAAGCGCATTCTGCTCACGCTCTGGAATGTCTATTCCTTCTTTATCACCTATGCTACTATCGATGAATTCAATCCGATCGGGAAGGCCGTAGACGAAAAGGCACTTACTAAATTGGATAAATGGATCCTCTCCCGGTTGAATTCCGTGATCGTACACAGCGACGCTGCTTATCATAACTACGATCTCATGACCGTAATCAAGATCGCCGAAAAATTTTTTGATGACCTCTCGAACTGGTACGTGCGCCGCAGCCGTAGGCGGTTCTGGAAATCCGAAAGCGATACGGACAAAGAAACCGCCTATCTTGTGCTCTACGAATGCCTGGTGAACCTGCTGAAAACGATCGCTCCCATTCTTCCCTTCCTCACTGAAGAGATGTACCAGAATATCGTGGTCAGGATCGATGCGGCGGCGCCGTCAAGCATACACCTGTGTGATTTTCCGATTGCTGAAACCGGACGCGTCGACGATCGATTGGAAAAGGACACTGCGCTGATTCGCACGATCGTATCGCTTGGTCGTGCCGCCCGCAACAAGGCGAACCTCAAGATCCGCCAACCCTTGAGCGAACTGCGCATCAAATTGCCACCTGACGTCCTGCTCGCGGAGGAGGATGCAACGATCATCAAAGACGAGCTTAATATAAAAAACGTCCATGCGCAACCGGATGCCCTTGATGCAATCTACATATTCAAAGCAACGCCGGTGTTCGAAAAATTAGGACCGAAGTTCGGGAGAGCCGCGAATGCAGTCGGCGAGAAGATCAAGGGCATGTCTCACGAGCAGCTAAAACAGGTAATCGACACCGGAGCGTTCGATTTTGTGGTCAATGATACGACCTGTGCAATCACTAAAGATGATGTCGAGATCAACAAAGTCGAAAAGGACGGCTGGAGCGTGATGATGGAAGGCGAGATCGGGGTCGCGGTGAGCACACAGATCACACCGGGGCTCGAACAGGAAGGATTGGTGCGCGAACTTATCCATAAAATACAACTCCTGCGTAAGGAAGCGGATTTCAATCTCACAGACCGCATCGCGATCATGTATGAGTGCGAGGACAAACTGCACCAGGCGATACAGAAGAACATCAACTACCTCAAGAATGAAACTCTCGCCGTCGAGGTGACCAGGGGAAGCGGCCAGGGTGACAGGGTAGCGGAACTGGCGATCAACGACCTGAAGGCAATCGTAACGATAAAAAGGGTGGAACAGAAATAGAAATCGAGCCCGGAAGGGCTCTCCCACAGCAGCGTTTTAGCAAGTCCTAAAAGGTTGCTTTTCGTTCAAAAACGGATATAGTAGGAAATGCGCTGCCCGAAGTGTGGTGCGGAAAATCCTCCAAAGAACAAATTCTGCGGTGAATGCGGCACCAAGATGCAGTCCGTTGCCGCAGACCGCATGGACATCGTAAAAAAAGACATCCCTGAATCCCTGCTTAAAAAGATCCGCCTGACCAAGGACACGGTCCAGAAAGAACGCCGGGATGTCACGGTCGTGTTCGCTGATATTTCCGGGTTCACAACCATGTCTGAACGGCTTGATCCTGAAGAATTGACCCTGCTCATGAACGAATGTTTCCGAAATCTCGGCGCGATGGTGTACCGGTACGAGGGGATCATCGACAAATTCATCGGCGATTGCATCATGGCGATATTCGGCGCCCCGGTCACGCACGAGGACGACCCGGAAAGGGCGATCCTCGCGTGCCTGGACATGCAAAGCGCGCTCAGCGAGATCAACGAGAACCTCGATCCCGCGCTCAAAAAATTGACTATTCACTCGGGCGTGAATACCGGCGAGGTCATTGCCGGAAGGATCGGCTCGGACCTGCAAATGGAGTACACGGTCATGGGTGATACGGTCAATACTGCCCAGCGCCTCAAGGATGTCGCACCGTCGAGCAGCATTCTTGTGGGCACGGAAACATACAATCGCTCCCGCCATGCATTTGATTTTATGGCGCTCGAGCCGATGCAGTTAAAAGGGAAGGTGGAAAAGGTGCGTCCCTATGAAGTGATCGGCCGGAAATGGGGCAGTGAATTCGGGCTCGGTGCCGTGCACTCGGACCTGATCGGTCGGGATAGCGAGCTCTCTCAGCTTAAGAACGGGTACGCGCAGCTCAAGAAAGGACGGTCCTCGATCTACATCATCAAGGGTGAGATCGGTGTCGGTAAATCCCGCCTGCTGTTTGAATTCAAGAAATTTATTACGATATCCGCGCCCGACATCGCGCTTATTGACAGCCGGGGGGTTTCATACGAAAGTTCGATCCCGCTTAAAACGTTTGCCGACGCTCTCCGCCACTACTTTATTACTGGTGATCTTTCAATCGCCGATTTGCGCGAAGATATCGTCAAGGAAAAACTCCGCGCGCTCTTTCCTGATAAACTAGAAGCTGGTGACATACTCCCGTATTTGTACCGGATGATGAATTTGACCCTTGAGCCGCGGTACCGGGAAAAAATAGAGCACCTGGACAGCCATGCCCTGCAGCTCCAGACCTTCCTCGCCGTGACATCATTGTTCGAGAACATCACCAAGGACAAACCGATGCTTCTCATCATCGATGACATCCAGTGGCTCGAAACAACGACCATTGAGCTGCTCAATTTCCTCCTGCCGCTCATCAGACAGAACCGGATTGGCATTTACCTCTGCTACAGGGTCGGCACGATCCTGTCGATCAAAAAGCTGCTCGCGACGATTAGCCGCGAATATAAGGATCAAACCCAGGAGATAGAAGTGAGGAACCTGTCCGCTGAGGATAGCGCGCAACTCATTGACAATCTTATCGGCCAGGAGATCCCCGAGCAATTGAAGGCATATATCATTGCCAAGAGCGGCGGCAATCCTTTCTTTATCGAAGAGATTGTGCGCCGGATCATCGAATCCGGGGTGTTGAAACAGCGGGATATAACGAGCGATAGCATTCAGATACCCGGTTCGATCGATGCCGCAGTCACCTCGCGTATCGACAGCCTGGGCAAAGAGCCTAAATACCTGCTGCGTATCTCGTCGATCATCGGCCGGTCCTTCCCTCAGGAACTGCTCGAGCATGTGGTCAAGGATCGTGAGATATACCAGCACATCGATGATCTGGTCGCATCGGAATTCCTCGTTACTATCAAAAAGGATAACACGCCGTTCTACGCGTTCCGCCACGCGATGTTCCAGGAGGTGGCGTACAAAGGATTGCTCAAAAGCGAACGCATGATCTACCATAAGCTCATCGCCGAGACGATCGAGAACGACTTCACCGAACAGATCGACGGCTACCTGGCATCGCTGGCATACCACTACCATCACTCCGGCAATGTCGAGAAAGCTCTGCAGTACTCGATCAAAGCCGGGGATGAAGCAGCGGGTCTGTTCGCGAACGAAGAAGCGCTGGGATTCTATAACCAGGCCCTTGCGTCCGCTGAGACCAATGAAACACGTGCCGAAATCCTCCAGAAGATTGCGGATATCGAACTGCTTATCGGCCGCACCCAGAACGCGCACGATCACTTCACGCGCGCCCTTGAACTGGAAGAGGATATTTCCGGCCGTGCCCTTCTCATTGAGCGCATCGGACGCGTGCTCGAGCAGACCGGACGGCTTGATGAGAGCATCGCGTTCATGGAACAGGGCGTTCGGACAATGGGAGGTAAGGATTCGCCCGGACTCGTTACTCTGCTCTATACGTTGTCGAACATACTCCTTGAATCAAAGGCTGAAACCAAACGGGCGGTAGAACTCGTGGACCAGGGTCTTACGATCGCCCAGAATATCAATGACCGAAGGCTTTATGCTGAAGGGCTCCGCGCAAAAGCCCACACGCTCTGGAGACAGGGAAAGAATAATGAGGCGCTTGACCTGGTAAAAGAATCCCAGGTCATATATGAAGCGCTCAACGACGTAAAGGTCATGCCCTTTGTTCTTCTGCTCGTCGCAGCGATCCACCGCGCGGTCGGCAATATGACCGCGGCGATAGAATACGTGAAGCAGGCGATCGAGTGCAGCGAACGGATCGGCAATAAACGTGTCCTGGCGATGTGCTATAACAATATCGGCGCGTACTACTCGTACCTGGGGGAACACTTGCTGGCGATCGACTATACTAAGAAGAACGTAGTGATCCGGGAAAAGCTCGGTGACAAGAAAGGCGAGGGTATCGGGCTCATGAACATCGGGCTTATGTACAAATACCTTGGCAAACATGATAAAGTACTCGACGTATACATGAAAGCCCTGGATTTGTTCGAGAGCATCAATGAGATACGGTCGACCATCACCGCGTACCACCTTATCGGCAGCTTTTACGTGAATCATGGTAATAAGGAAAAAGCATATGAGCTTTACAATAAAGGGTATGACCTGGCAAAAAAGACCGGGGATCCAGCACTCATTGCCGATGCTTTTTTCAGATTCGGCGATTATTACCTGGATACTGATGATCTGGAGAAGGCAGAAAAATACCTGGATAAATCACGGGAGGCCCTGAGTGACAGCGCGGACATTCATATCTTTTCCGACATGTATTCGGATTTTGCCGATCTGTATATCCGCAAAGAAGATCCGCGCGCAGTCGAATGCGCGGAAAAAGCGCTCAAGTACGCGGTCGAATCGAAAATCAAGAACAACGAGATGTTCGCTATGCGTAATCTGGGACGAGCGCAGGTGTTCGTTGCCGGCAACATCGACGAGGGGCTGAAAAATATCAAACGCTCAATCGCGATCGCGGTGGAAAGTAACGCGGTCGAACAATACGCGCACGGGCTATACGCGCTCGGGGAATTCTATGCGGCACAGGGTGACAACAAACAGGCGCTGGAATACCTGGACCAGGCATTGAAAGCCTATCAGAACATGGACGCCAAGCTCTGGATAAAACATGCGAAATCCCTTATCAAAAAACTGAAACAATAGAAACAAGAGCGCGCAGGTCCAAAATACTACAAGAACCAGTGAATGACGAAATCGCATATCGTTTGAAGACACTTCGTGTCGGTATAGGCACTTTCAGTGCGGGAAGAATAGACTAAAATAGTGCGATGAGCGTTGTCAACGATTGAAACGGTCGTTATTCATTGACAGGTATGCAGGTATGTTTATAATAAATTGTACAAAGGAGGATATATGCAAAAAATATGTATGGTTGCACTTTTATTATTGCTCGTTAGTGGTGTTCAGGCAACGATCTGGTACGTTCACCCGGATTCTGCGCTCGCGTATATTCAGGAAGGTTTGGATTCCTGCTCGACTGGAGACACCGTGGTGGTCGCTCCTGGTACCTACTATGAAAACATATTCTGGCCGAATGTCCAGAATATCCTCCTGGTCAGCCATTATGGCTCGGATGTGACTATCCTTGACGGCGCCGGCATGGACAGGATTATGACGATCAACGTGAACATCGACACCAGCACCCATATTCATGGATTCAGTTTCCAGTACGGGTACGGTGATGATGGTGGCGCGATATACTGCAATAATGCTTCACCATTCATTTCTTTCTGTCATTTCACGATGAATGAATCCCACGGCACGACCGGCGGGGGAGCGATCGCCTGCGTAAATCATTCAGACCCGGTGATCGCGCACTGCATCATATACGATAACACGTGTACCACGTATCCGGGCGGCGGGATATTAGTGTATGATTACTCGGCGCCGATCGTCCATGCGTGCAATGTCACGACGAATACCGGCGATCCTGGAGCCGGTATCTCGATTGCTTATGGATGCTTCCCGATCATTGACAGTTGCACGATCGCGGATAATTACGGCGACGGCATGTACTTTGGCGGCGGTGACGGGCAGGTTCATTACTGCAATATCACGAACAACGCCGGCTACGGATTGCGCAACGGCGACCCGAATTTTGACATCGAAGCTCAGTACAACTGGTGGGGTCATGCAAGCGGACCAGGCGGTGTCGGTCCGGGCTCAGGTGATGAGGTGAGCAATTATGTCTCCTATTCCCCATGGCTCACATCACCGGTCACCGGCGTGAGCGAACACCGATCTCAATTGCCCGGGCACGGTGTGTATGGAGCGACCATCGTGCGCGGTCCCATACAATTTCCGGTCGGGAGAAAGTGCGTATTGTTCGACATTTCCGGTCGTGAGACACAACCGCAACAAGCCGGACCAGGCATCTATTTCATTGAAGTGGACGGAGCAGAGGTCTATAAGATCGTAAAAATACAATAGAGGGTGGAAGAAGAGACTGAAGATGGATTCGGGTGTGGAAGCTGGATATCTTCAGCCGAGATTGGTTATTTGTCGTTCGTAATTAGTTATCACGTTATTGGTTACTACCTTATTGGTAATCTTTGGCATTGCGCACTAATCACGACGCTGCGTCCCGTATCCACGCTTCGATCTCTTCCCTGGATGGAACTTTGCCCGAACTCACGACCTTGCCGTTGATCACAAGCCCTGGTGTTGCGAAAACACCGAACTCGGCGATCATTTTTAGATCGGTAACCTTCTGCACGTCCGCAGGAATATTGAGCGCAACCAGAGCATCGATCGTCCGCTTGAACGCTTCCTCACAGCGCGGGCATCCAGGACCTAAAATTCTTATTTCCATGATCTCTCCTTTTATCCGAATATTAAACCGTACACCCAGCCGACGATCGTCGACAGCACGATCACCAGTCCCACGAACACAATCGTCTTTCTTGTGCCCATAATGCTCCGTATCACGAGCATGTTAGGCAAACTCAATGCGGGCCCCGCAAGGAGAAGGGCGAGCGCCGGCCCCTTACCCATACCGCTGCTGAGCAACCCCTGCAGGATCGGCACTTCAGTGAGCGTCGCGAAGTACATAAGCGCGCCGGCGATCGACGCGAAAAGATTTGCGAACAGAGAATTCCCGCCGACCACCATCTCCACGTAGCGCGTTGGAATAATCCCGGCATTCATTTCTGATCGGCCAAGCAGAAATCCGGCAAAGAACACGCCGAGGAATAAAAGCGGCAGGATCTGTTTGGCAAAAAACCAGGTGGAGATGATCCATTCTCTTATCTCCTCTCTTTTGAACCATGCGAAGAGCATAATGATCAATGCGGCGACTGCGATGCCGGCAAGATACCAGTGGATCATATAGACGAAATTGTAGAAACCGATCGGTTTGCTGGGACGAGCCCAGGCGGCAAATATCAGAATGAGCAGAAGCGCGAGAAAATAAAGGATGTATTGCCATAAAGCCCGCGATGCACCTGAATTATCCTGCCCCGGTGAAATGTCACCCCTGCCTGTTCCCTTGTCCGGAAAGAACAAGGACATCAAAAGGCCGATAATGATCGAAAAGAACACCGCACTTACTGCCCGGGCAATGCCCAGTTCAAACCCGAGAATACGCGCGGTCAGGATGATAGCGAGGATATTGATCGCCGGCCCAGCGTATAAGAACGCGGTCGCCGGGCCGATGCCTGCACCGCGCGTGTAGATGCCTGCGAACATCGGCAGCACCGTGCACGAGCACACGGCGAGGATCGTACCGGATATTGAGGCGACCCCGTATGCGAGTACTTTTTTGGCCTTCGCGCCAAAGTATTTGATCACAGCGTCCTTTGATATGAAAATGCTGATCGCACCGGCAATGAAGAAGGCGGGGATCAAACAGAAAAGTACGTGCGCGCGCGCGTACTCCTGGAGCATGAGAAACGCCTCGAGTATCGCTTTCTCCACATTCGCTCCCTGAAAAGGAACCAGGTACAGGAGCAGGAAAACCGCAATGAAAAGAATGAGTCGTGTCCTATCCTTCATCCTGCAATTCTCGCAGCAACACAGCGCTCTTCTCGCATGAATCCAGACAATAGGCTTTGATACTATCGATGATTTCAAAGACCTTTTGATCCGTGACCTCGTACCAAACCTCGAGCCCCTTTTTCTCGTGTCGCACAATGCCCGCCCTTTTCAGGATCGCCAGGTGGTGCGACACGTTCGACTGCTCGCCCCCGACATACGGGATGATCCTGCACACGCAGCACGCGCCGCTGCGCAGTTTTTCAAGTATCTTCAAGCGCATGGGGTGGGCCAGGGCTCCAAAGATATCCGCCTGTAAATGTATTGCTTTTTTGTTCATTATATGATTATATTTACATATACTCATATGTCAATATCAATACACGCATTTCACCCTTGACATGATTTTATTTGTCACTATACTTAAGTATAGAAAGTCTAATTGTATATACATAAACAAAACAATGATGGAATAAGGGAGGTGTGTATCGAAGGAATAATCGTACAATCCAATAAAGGAGGTTATACATGCGGATAAAAATCATCATCCTGATGTGCGTTATCTGCTGCTCGGGATTTGCCGCATGGGAAACGATCGGTCCGTATAGTGGAAACCTGCGTTCGGTCGTGGTCTCGTACTCAAATGACAATATCGTCTACGTCTCCTCCAATTCGTCCCCCACCAGTTTCGCCAAGACGATCGACGGCGGCGCTTCGTGGACCACGGTCGGTTCGATCCCGACTCAGGCATACTGCATGGCGATCGATCCCACGAATGATAACAAACTCTATGCCGGGTGCGGGCATTCGATATACCGATCTACGAACGGCGGCACGAGCTGGACCAGCACGTCGATGTCGAACAAATACATCTACGGCATGGTTGTGCACCCATCGATCCCGTCCACGGTTTTTGCGTCCGGCATGTCATGGAACGGCAGTGTGTGGCTCATGGCATTCTTTAAGAGCACGAACAGCGGCGCGAACTGGACAACGACTACGTTCGGCACGTACCAGGGGAACGGCTACTGCATTGCCGTGGATCGCACCAATCCGAACAATGTGTATGTCGGAGGGTATTACATTAATTCAACCTATTACCCAACGATCTACAAGACGACCGATGGCGGCACGAGTTTCACCCAGCTCACAAACGGTTTACCGACGTCCGGATACTACTTCTACTCAGTGGCAGTGCACCCCACGAACTCGAATATCGTGTATGCAGGCTCCTATACGGCCGGCATCTACCGCTCCACCGACGGCGGTACGAACTGGGCCCAGGCGTCAACCCATTACTACAACTATTCAATGTCCACGAGCCCGGCAGCCCCGGATGTCGCATACGCAGGCGGGTATAGTGACATCTACAAAACAACCAATGCCGGCGTAACGTGGTTCTCGGCGACTACCGGCATGTCGGGTTACTACATGTACGGCGTGGCAATGAGCCCACTCAGCGGCACCAAAGCATACAACGGTGACAATGCCGGATTCTTCAAGACCACGAACGGCGGCAGTTCATGGGTCAATTCCACCGGCAATTTGAGCATGGCCGCGATCCTCAACTTCGCGGTCGCACCCTCGGCAAAGAACACTGTCTATACATCCCTGGAAGAGATCGGGGTATTCAAGACCACGAACAACGGGACCAGCTGGACTGAACTGCCGACGCCGGTCAGCTGCGGCAATATCTGCGAGTTCGCGATCGACTACACGAATCCGAACCTCATCTATGCGCTCGAGGGCACGGGCTGAGGGTATGCCGAGCTCTACCGGAGCACAGACGGCGGGTCCGTCTGGTCTTCAGCCCTTGACAGTTACTACACTGATGGCGGTTCGTTAGTCATCGATCCTAACAGCAGTTCCACCCTGTTCAGCGGCGGATATGTCTACACGACCACGTATGTGATGGCGGTTTCCAAAAGCACGAACAGCGGATCATCCTGGGAACGGGACACGCTTACCACGGTATACGCTATGTGCTACGCGCTCTGCTTCGATCCTGCAAACTCCAATATTATCTATGCTGGCGGCAACGCCGGTGTGTACAAGAGCACGAATGCAGGTTCGACCTGGTTCGTATCGACCACTGGCCTGAGCGGCACGGTCTATGATATCACGGTCGATCCGGATAACAGCGCCACCCTTTATGCGGGAACCTCGAGCGGCGTGTACAAATCAACGAACAGCGGTACGAACTGGAGCAGCACCGGATGCACGAACGTGAAAGCGGTTGTCGTCGATAATACAACAAACACGGTCTACGCAGGCACTGGCGGCGGCGTGTACTACAGCACCAATGGCGGTGGATCCTGGACCGTCATGAATACCGGTCTTTTAAATACGAACGTCACCTCATTGGGGCTGAATCACGGCATATACCTGTTCGCAGGCACGGATGGTGCGGGCATGTGGCGCTGGAGTCTCGCAGTCGGTGCAGAGGAAAACACCCAGCACGACATTGCGCGCGCCCTTGTATGCCACCCCAACCCTACCAACGGTGCCATGACCATCCAGTACACGATGAGCAGACCACTCCACGCTGATCTTTCAATATATGATGTCCAGGGCCGGAAAATTGTGACGCTGGTGAATGAACAGCGCTCAACTGGCAGCCGTTCAGTTACCTGGTATGGAGAAGATGAGCATGGAGCGCCGGTCCCGGCAGGCATTTACTTCTGCAAGCTGGTGACTGACGATGCAACGACCATTCAGAAGATCATACGATTGAAATAAGCGATGAATACCAAACAAAGGGGCTCGCACGAGCCCCTTTGTTTTATCCAATATCCTCTTCCATCACCATCAACTTTTTTGCGGAATTTCATCACTTGTCACTGGTCATTCGTATTTGGTTATTACGTTAAAAGTTATTTTTCGCCTTACGTATTACGGTCCTTTCTCTCTGCCTAGTGCTTACTGTTTGCGGTTTTAGTCAACGTCTAGTGCCCCTTGCAAGCCGCTGTATTCTGGCTATTATCTGATAATGCAATGTTCCAAGTGCGGCGCTGATATTCTCCCGAAAAATAAATTCTGCCCGGAGTGCGGCCATGATCTCCGCTCGCCTGCCGGGCAATCGCGCATGGACCTGGTGCGCCAGGATATCCCAAAGTCACTGGCACAAAAGATCCTCATGACAAAAGATTCAATTTCCAAAGAAAGAAGGGACGTAACTGTTCTTTTTGTTGACATCTCGGGTTTCACCTCCATGTCAGAACGGCTCGATCCCGAAGAACTGACTTTGCTCATGAATGAATGTTTTCGCAAACTCAGCATCATGGTGTACCGCTATGAAGGCATTATTGATAAGTTCATCGGCGACTGCATAATGGCGATCTTCGGCGCGCCGGTCGCGCATGAGGACGATCCAGAACGGGCGATCCTCGCGTGCACTGAGATGCAGCACGCGCTCAATGAGGTTAATAAAACCCTGGACAAATCCCTCAAAAAACTCAACATTCATTCAGGCATCAACACCGGTCAGGTCATTGCCGGTAAAGTCGGTTCCGACTTCCAGATGGATTATACGGTGATGGGTGATACCGTGAACGTCGCCCAGCGGCTGAAGGACCTCAGTCCGATTAACAGCATTTACATCGGGCCCGAAACGTACTACCGCACGCGTCACGCGTTTGACTGCATCGCATTGCAGCCAGTACAGCTTAAGGGCAAATCAACCATGATAACCCCCTATGAGGTGATCGGAAAAAAGTGGGGTTCAGAATTCGGTTTGACCGCTTTGCACTCAGATCTCATTGGACGCGATCCGGAGATCGATCGACTGAAGCGATCGGTCGAAAACCTGAAGAACAATGCATCCTCAATCAACGTGATAAAGGGTGAGATCGGGGTGGGCAAGTCCCGATTGCTCTATGAATTCAAAAAATACCTCGCGATCGCGGCACTGGATAAGATTTTGATCGACGGTCGGGGCGTTTCATACGAGAGCGCCAATCCTTTCAAGGCTTTCAGTGACTGTCTCCACCGGTTTTTGGTAGCCGATGGGACTGCCAGTGATCAAACCGAGAACATTATTAAAGACAAAATAAAGGATATCTTGAAAGTTGAGGCTGAAGAGGTCGCGCCTTATCTCTATAAGCTCCTAAACCTGCCGCTTGGCGAAAAGGAAAAGGAGAGAATAATCCATCTGGACAGCCACACTTTGCAATTGCAGATCTTTCTTGCGATCACCTCCTTATGCGAAAAGCTTGCCGATTCCAAAGGACTAATTGTTGTGGTGGACGACATCCAGTGGCTTGACGCGACTTCGATC
This sequence comes from Caldifarciminota bacterium, assembly GCA_016936155.1. Classification (GTDB taxonomy): domain Bacteria; phylum Hydrothermota; class Tepidihabitantia; order SM23-42; family SM23-42; genus JAFGPO01. Next base: position 22,795 of record JAFGPO010000102.1, on the reverse strand, counting down.
GAACTGCTTCATTTTCTGCTGCCGATCGTCAAGAATCACAAAGCAGCGCTGTTCTTAAGTTACCGGCTTGGTAACATCAAACCGATCAAATCCCTGCTGGATACGATCGCGTCGGATTATGCGTCTTTCCAGGCGGACGTGAACCTTAAGAATCTCTCTCCGGATGATAGCGCTATGCTGATCGACAATCTTGTCGGCCAGCAGCTTCCAACAAACATGAAAGAATACATCATCCAAAAGAGCGACGGTAACCCGTTTTTCATTGAAGAGATTGTCCGGCGTATGAGCGAATCAAAGATCCTTGAGAGTGGAAAGGATCTCACTGAATTTGATCTGCAGCTGCCCGGTTCGATCGAGGCGGCGGTTACGTCCCGCATCGACAGCCTGAACAAGGAAGCAAAATATATCTTGAAGATCGCCTCGATCATCGGTCGCACCTTTCCGCAGGCATTACTTGAAATGGTCATAAAGGACCGGGATATCTGCCAGCATATTGACGAACTTGAAACCTCTGAATTTTGCATCAAAATGATCCAGGAAAAGAAACCATACTATGCCTTCCGGCATGCCCTGTTCCAGGAGGTCGCCTATAACAGCCTGTTGAAAAGCGAACGATTGATATATCACCGAGTCATTGCCGAAGCGATCGAAAGTGCTTTCAAGGAAGAAATGGATGATTACCTTTCTGTGCTTGCGCACCACTACTTCAAGTGCGAGAATAAGGAAAAAGCACTGCACTATTCGATCCAGGCAGGAAATGCATCAGCTACGCTGTATGCGAATGAAGAAGCCCTCGCATTTTACGATCAGGCCCGCTCTATCGCCGATAATGGCAGCACAGAGGCGGATATTCTGGAAAAGATCGCGGATATAAAATACCTGCAGGGTGAGTTCCAGACTGCTGCCGCGCATTACTGCGAAGCCCGGGAAAAACACACTGACCTTCTGGGAAAAGCCCGTTTGAACGTGAAATATGCCAGGGTGCTGGTGCAAAAATCGCAGATCGATGAAGCGATCGCGATCCTGAAAACCACGCTCACTTCTGTAAAAGACACGGAAAGCGCGCTCTGCGCAGACGTCATCTACTCCCTTGCCCGGGCTCTCCTGGAATTCAAACTGGAGGTAGAGGAAGCCGAACGGTTGATAAACGAAGGCATCACGCTCTCGAAGAAAATCGGCGATGTCGGCTCCGAGGCCTTCGGACTGAGAATGAAGGCGCATTTTGCCTGGCGCACTGGGCAGCCGGAACATGGAATTGAACCGGTACAGCAGGCCATGAAAATATATGAAACGCAAAACGATCTAAAGCAACTTGTAGAAGCCTACGTGCTTGCCGGATCAGTGTGGCGTTACTCGGGCAAAATCGACCAGGCAATAGAATACACAAACAAGGCCTTCGAGCTATGCACCAAGATCGGCGACAAAAACACTGAAACCAGAATTTTGAACAACCTTGGTGTCTACAATGCGATCAAGGGTGATTTTAAGACCGCACGCTCTTACTATGAAAAAAATCTCGAGGAACGCACAAAGCTCGGGGACGTTCGAAGCCAGGGGGTGGTGCTTTTTAACCTCGGCCTGCTTTATGAACATATCGGTGAACTCGATGAAGCGATCAAGTGTTATGAAAAATCACGCATGCTCTTTGAAAAAATAAACGATGTGCGCAACATGGTCACGATCTATCCAACCCTCGCGTACAATCTTGCCAGTAAAGGTGACCGGGAACAAGCGGCTGCGTACTACGAAAAAGCCGTTGCCTTAGCCGAAACGACCCAGGATAAGGGCGCGCTCGGAAGTGTGTACAACTACTACGGTAGTTTTTACTACCGTATTGGAGACAGCGACAAAGCCCTTGAACTCTATGAAAAAGCGAAGCAGCTGCTCCTGGAAGCCGGGGATCAGTTGAGTCTCCACGAACTCGACCTCAGTTTTGCTGAAGTATATCTGGATACTAAAGACCCTCGTGCCATTCCACTGATAAAAACCCATCTTGCGCGCACGCGCGCCCGAAAGGACGCCACTGGTGAGATCTCCGGGATGAAATATCTTGGCAAGGCATTGGCCCTGATCGAGGGAAAATATGACGAGGGAATAAAAAATATCAAACATGCGGTTGCGGCGGCGGAATCAGCCGGGTTTACCGAGAAACACGCTGACTGCCTGGTAATACTGGGCGAAGTCCTCATCGCCAACAAACGGCATGATCAGGCAAAGGATTATCTTACAAAGGCAAAAAATATTTACGAAAAAATGCACGCCGCACTGCAGGTCGAGCACGTGGAAAAATTGCTCGAGCAGACCGAACTGAGCAAAGATAGTAATCAGTGTTCTTAGTTCTGGTCCGCGGTTTTGAAGTAGCGTCTAACGCTTAGCGTTGAGCGATGTGGCGTACCTGGTTCCTGCAAAAAAAGTAGCGTCTGCCCTGTATTACACTATCTTCTCAAAGTTCTTCCGGAAATGGAAACCATAGAACGACACGCGCCATATCCAATCTCTTCTCTTGACTTTTCTATTATTATATGTATAATTAATTAAGCACAGTTATTTGTTTTATGTTGTAGGAAAGCAGAATTCAATTTCTTCTCACCTTTAATTCAAATAAACGCTTGAAAGGAGACAAATGCTTTACGGAAAAGTAAAGTGGTTTGATAGTCGAAAAGGATTCGGCTTCATCGAAAAGGAAGACGGTAGTGGCGACGTATTTGTCCATTATCAGGATATTATCGGTGAAGGCTACCGGACGCTGTTAGAAGGTGACCGGGTATCATTCGACATAACTCAATCCCCCAAAGGGGAAAAAGCCACAAAAATAGAGCATGCATAAACAAGCATGCTTGCAAAAAGGGGAGTGTAACACTCCCTTTTTTTTGTTCAATACAATTTTCGCGTGTGGGAACTCCTGGTGCTTGACTTTGGAGTAAAAACGGATATATACTATGTTAAGATCGTTTAAAAGGGAGGTTTTATGCCAAAACAACCACGTGATAGAGAAAAGAAGAAAGTGAAGGTCCAAAAGAAACGGCTGTCAAAGAAGGAAAGAAAACAAAAACAGAAAGAAAAGAGCAATTGGTAAGAAAAATACCAGTTAACCATTTCTGGTTCGATCGGCCTTCCTGTAATCCCCTTTCTCCCTTACCCCGGTGCTCCTCCATCTAATAGGTGAAGCAGTGCTTAACATGAGGGACGACGTTTGTACAACGAACATTGACGGTTGATCCTCTCTCTATATATATAATGGACATGAAATGGATATGCTGCGTCGAATAATGCCGACAACATACTTTCTGATTGCACTCGTTTTGTCAATTATTCTGCATTTCGTATTTCCCATCATACGGTTTATATATCCTCCATATATTTATATCGGGTATTTACTCATACTCTTTGGTGGTGTCGTAAATATCTGGACAGATATCCAGTTCAAAAAACAGAAAACAACGGTGAAACCTCACATTATGCCGACATCTCTGGAAACATCAGGACCCTTTCGCATTAGTCGCCATCCAATGTATCTCGGCATGACCTCCGTGTTATTGGGCGCAGCCTTCCTCCATGGATCGTTAACAGGATTTCTATCCCCGGCAATATTCATTATTATTATGGAAAGAGTATTTATCCCCATTGAAGAAGAGAATCTTAGCAAGGCATTCGGACAGCACTATCTTGCTTATAAGAAAAAGGTACGACGCTGGATCTGAAGCCTCGGCTTGATGGCCGCGCTTTAGAATTCCCGGAGAGCGTCCCGTCCGTGTTCTTATTTCAACAACAGTACTTTCCGCGTCTCTTGATAGTCTTTGGTTTCAAGACGGAGAAAATACACACCGCTGCTGAGACCCGCACCGTCGATACACGCGCTATGTTCACCTGTCTGCATCGTGCCGTCTGCAATGGTCACAGTATGGTTTCCCTGCACATCAAATAATTTCAACCGAACAAAGCCGGGATTTTGTATGAAAAATATGATTTCTGTTGATAACCTGAACGGGTTATTTTTAATGTATAGCCGGGTCTTTTTCCCCTTCACCCAGACTTCATCAACATTCACGATCTCAGCGGAACGCTCATTCGTATTCACCGGAGTTGCGCCCGTGGATCCGACAACAACATGTATCCTCCCTCCGATATCGCCGGCAACACCGCCGGTCACACCATCGCGCGCCGTTTGAATAGAATTGTCTGATGACCAGATATTGATTATCGGATCGTAGACCTGCACCAAACCCACTGAGCCGCTGCCGTCGGTAGTCCCGCCAATGACATAGATAAGGTTGTTCCGGTCTGTGACCGCCATTGCCCCGCCGCGCGCGGTAAACCCCGAGCTGTTTCTAACACGCCAGGAATCAGTTGCCGGGTCATACTCTTCCACGGCGTTGGTGGCAACATACCCGACGATCGATGTCGAACCTCCGAACATGTAAATGCACGAATCGCCGAACTCATTGACGGCAACTGCGCAGCACGCGTCGGTGCGTGCGGTAGGCATAGATGCATACCCTGTAGTCCATTGGTCATTCTCCGGATCATACCGCTCGACAATATCATACACGTAGTCGATATAATGAACATCATCAAAATAATCTCCGCCGATCGCGTAGATCATGTTGCCAATAACTGCCGCGCGCACACCTTCTCTCTGGGTCGGCATGTCCGTCTGCGAGGTCCATGAATTCGTGGATGGCGTGTACTCATCCACGTCCGTCAGGTATATATATGCGCTTTGATACCCGCCGATCACATACAGCCGCTCCACCCCGGCGCGATACGCGCGGCATCCGGCAAAGTCATAGCGCACGGGTATAGGCATTTGTGTGCGAGTTGTCCAAATATTTGTTACGCAATCATATTCATAATTCGTTCGGACCTGGTTTAACAGGGTGGCTCCCCCGATCGCGTATACACACGCATGTCCGCTGGAATTCGTAGCGGTCATGTCACCGATCGCGGGGTATGTGCGAGCACCCGGCGCTGAGGTTCGATATTCCCAGGTTATGCTCAATAAAAATACCAACAGCACAGTACTTCCTCCTCTCTGTTAATTATGGATAAATATAAAATAATGTCAAGACAGCACGGTAAAAATAGATACTGTCGTTTTGCCGTGGGTCAGCGTCTCTTGACAAACATAGTACTGGTCATATACTCAAGGCAGGAGGCTGCCTTGGCAAAACAATACAAACACGCAGGGAAAATATGTTTTGTTTTAACGATCATCGCAGCCCTGGGGATCATCCTCGGGATCGTGCTGCGAAACCCGCTCATCACGCTCAGCGGATTGTTCCCCACGGTCGTTTACGAGGTGTACCGCACTGAAGGAAAATCCACGAAATGGGCATCGTGGGTGCTCCTCGCGGCGCTTGTACTTGAATGCCTGTTCATCGCGATGAACGTGCGTTTTGATCTTGCTTCTTATTTCGGCCTTACCGGTAAATACGTTGCCGGATACTGGGTATTGTTCGGTGACATCAAGGTTGTCGGACCGGCATTAATGGCAGTGCTTTCGATCATCCTCTTTGTCCGCACCCGAGGTGTATATACGAAGTGGCTTGCCGTAGTGATCTTTATGACATGTTTCGCGCTTGTGTACACGCTGAACCCAACGGCGTTCAATCAATTGCTGCACCTCGGCGTGGAAGAAGGAATCCGCCGTATCAACTTCCGTTTCACCGTCCCGTTTTTCTGCTGATAGACTACACCGCTGCACTGCGCCCTACACCTTTACGCAGTTCAGTTCCTCATAACGTACTGTGGCGACCTCCACGGTATTCAGTATCGACCGGCGCACACGCTCTGACCAGTCATCGTACATGCCTTTAAAGGGATCACCGCGGTACCAGTGGAAAGCGCGCTTGTATTCGCGCCGCGCATATTCCTGTTCACCTGCCTGTTCATAAAAACGCGCCTTGGCTAAATGTTCCTTAACATGTTCATAGTCCGTTGAAAAATATATATCCCAATAGAGTGTCCCGGCCTGGATCCTCACGCTATGCGATGGGACGGCAAGGTTTTTGCGCAGCCGCGTTAAAAGATGAGAGAGGTTACGCGCCGGCTGCGTGCTGTTTCTCCAGAAATTATCATAAAGATCCTTCAAAGGCGTGCGTTTATTCTTGTTCAAGGCCATGTGAATGAGAAATGCACTGTCTTTCGGACCCAATGCCACGCGCCGCGCCGGCTCCCCCCTTCTCTGCACGCGGATCTTTCCCAGAAAACGTACGTCGAATACCGGGGCATCGATCCGGAACACGGGCATGTCCAGGAATGTTCGCGGCAGACAAGTATCCTGGCCGCGCCCCTGCATACGCAGGATAGGTTCTGGAAAGAAAGGGATCAACCGCATGAAAATCCCGAGCACCTTTTTTCTCTGTGCATAGGTGTAGGCTGCCCGGTAGTCGCTTACCAAAAGGCTCTGCTGTGCCCGGCGCAAAAGAAACGCGAGCTGCAGGCTCGGCACGTTCACTACCTCTTCCGGCAGCTGGATATCGTCCAGGATGATATTTCGTTGCCAGTATTCCTGTTTCAAATTGTATTTATCAAGCAGTGGAACGATTTCTTTTATCAACTGCTTCGCTTTTTTCACATCTCCAGACGCCCGGTGGCAGCTTGCAAGGATGAGCGTCACCGGGTGAATCATGCTGCGCACACCCTCTTTTTTAGCCCGCATGAGGGTTTCGACTGCGAATGCCTGCGCTTGTTGAAAATCCCCCTGATCCAGGTGCGCGTATAGCTGGATGAGACCAGCGCGGGATTTGAATCCCCAATCGTCCAACTGCGCCTTTTTTAATGCACGGAAAGCGGCCCGGTAATCACCCGCCGTTCCATAAAACTGGGCGATATTTGCATTAAACTGCCGCTGAAAACTCGGCGCGGCGCCTTGAAGCGCTTTGTCTGTCCAGCGCAGCGCTTCCCGGTAATATCCCATTGTGGAATATATCGCCCCGACGCCGCCGATGAAAAAATGTGGATTTCTCGATGTCCGCGCGATCACCTTGCATTGATTGACGCATGCCTGCGCTTTGCAGATCCTCATTTCAACTCCATTAGCCTGTCCTTCCAGCAGCAGCATAAAGAACCGCAGTCGTGCGTCGCGCATTCCCTTCATCAAATTTTTTGCTTCTGCTACTATCGGTAACACTTCACCCGGCTGTCCAGACCACATCAACGCGTAACACTCTCCGAGCATGACCCAGAGCGAGGAATAATTCATGCCATGTTCTTTCAGTTTCCTGCGCAGAGTTTGGGATTTCCTGCGGTATTGAGCCAGCGGAATTGCCGCGAACTCTGCCCGGATGCGGTTGACCTGCCTGCGCAGAGACAGCACACGTGAAGGTATCTTAAGGATAACGCTGTTGTAAGGAAAAAGGGGCAGCGCATTTACGATATCAGCAGCCTGCTGTAATTCATTTTGGTCAATGAGCGCCCGGATTTCATTCAACAAAGCAGGCGATACTACACTGCCCAGAAAGTCATCATATGAGTGCGAGAGTTCTTTCCGGGCAAATCCGGTAAGCCCATACCGCTGCCAGGCGCTCCAGATACTTTTCAGAGAAATCTGCACACCTTTTTCCATTAATAATCTTCGAGCCTTTCGGACTGTCATACCGGGTGTTTTTTCCTTCAACGCGATAACCCGTTCCTCCACTTCTTCCGGTAGTCTCTTCCAATGCCGGTACAACGGGATATCATCCGTCAACGCGCCTGCTCCTCCGCTTCTATATTTCTTCACCCAGCGCCATATCGTATTGCGATGGATCCGATACTGCCCTGCGCATTTTTCCAGGGTGCTCCCGCCCAGGTAGTGCTTTACGGCCTTAAGTTTTATGTCTGCGTCATAATGCTTCATTTCACCATTCTATAGAAACATTCTATATATTTTAAGACTTTTTGTCAAGACGCCGGTCCGCGCGCCCGTGTCCTTGCCGCACAATCGTTTGCCAGTTTACATCGCCCGCTGTCCGCGCACAATCACGCGTATAGTGTACTATGTTAAAAAAGGAGGATTATATGTTACGTAAAACAGTCATTCTGTTGATGATGATCACCATATGCGCGTATGCGGAATGGAACGCGACCGGATCGCTTTTGTCCGGGCAAAGCGAGCATGTTGCGGTCACGCTCGGTAATGGAAATGTTCTCTCGATCGGCGGCGGTGGATCAAAAGTCTGCCAGATCTATGATGATCTAGCGGGAACCTGGTCATACACCGACAGTCTCACGATCGGTCGCCAGAACCTCGAGGCGGTCCTGCTCCAGGATGGGCGCGTCATGGTCATTGGGAGGATACCCCTATGGTCTCGGGCATGGCACGTGCGAAATCTATGATACGGTCACCCATTCCTGGGCCATGACCGACACCCTGAACACGGCGCGGGCATATGCGCAAGCGGTTGTGCTGGATGACGGTCGCGTGCTCGTCACCGGTGGCCTGGATATTATGACACTGATATCGGCATGTGAACTATGGGATCCAACCACTGAAACCTGGACCCTGACCAATTCGTTGCCAGAACCGCAGTGGGGACACGACATGTGCCGTCTCAACGACGGACGGGTTTTGTCGGTGGGTGGCTTCCGCGATTTTGGATCGAGCATGGCGGGCTGCCACATCTTCGATCCGGTTTCCGACACCTGGATGACCACCAACCCCTTGAACTATCGAAGATGGAAGCTGTCTGCGGTTAAGCTTATAACCGGCAACGTGCTGGTGGCAGGCGGGCAGGACCAGACCTACTACAACATCCCTCAATGTGAAATCTACGACGTGAATACCAGCACCTGGTCTCTTACAAACAATACTATTGATCCAGGTCGCATTGGACATGCGTGCCTTGCGCTGAAGAGCGGCGATCCCCGGGTCATGCTGATCGGCGGCGAAGGCGCTCTGTCAGACTGTGAACTGTACAATGTATATTCAGGAGAGTGGGAAGATACCGATGCCCTGAACCCGGGCCGCGGGAACCTGGCAACGACCCTGTTGAATAACGGCAACGTGCTCGTTGTTGGCGGTAATCCAGTCTCGACCGACTGCCAGATTTTTATTCCGCCGCCACATGGAGTCTCTGAACACGGCGTTGAAGCTCAATTGGTCACGCTCACGGCCGCGCCGAATCCTTTCCGGCACAATACCACTGTGCAGTACTCGCTCGACAACACGGGATGGGTGTCGATCCGCGCCTACGATATCACCGGCACGCTTGTAAGAACCATCGTTGACGAGAATGCTGTTAAGGGTTCCCATACAATAACATGGTATGGCGACAATGCGAAGGGTGAGCGGCTTCCTGCGGGTATCTATTTTATGGAATTAACGGCAGGGGATCTTAGCGCTGCGCAAAAAATACTGTTGACCGAATAAAACGTTTTTGCGTCATCTGTCATTGGTTGTTTTTCGTATTACGCTCGACGCTTTACGTGTACTGGTCATTTGTTATTAAGCAATCTTCACTGGCACTATGTGATTATGAAAATCCTATCCATCATATCAGATGAACATCGAGATCGCCAACACCAGAATTACCGTTCCAATGATATCACCAAGGCTCGTAACAAGCGGGATCACGGAATTGGACGGATCAAGCTGGATGTGATAGGAAAGGGATGCCGTGACAAAATCAAGGACAAACACGATCAGGGTAATAATGACGATCGCGAAAAAATTAATAAGAAGAAGAGGTATGAAAGGCACAAGGGGAATACGGAAAAGATCAGCGCCAAATTTTGTGATCACAGCGACGATCGGCGATATCAGAAATGCGAGGGCTAAACCACCCATGAAATTTTTAATGACATAGTCATTGATGCAAAAAGGTTTTAAATATCCAAGATGAAGTCCCGTGGAGAAACGGGCGCCAAAGATACCCCCGATGCTTCCAGCCTTGGCAATGATCTGCGGGATCAGAATGAGAAGCCCCGGGATCAGCAGGAACTTCTCATATTGCCAGTGCAAAAAGACGCCGGCAATAACGCCAAAGACCGTGCACAACACCAGCACAGGCAGGCTCTGCCTGAGTATCTCGAGCAACCGGTAGCGCGCCGGCAGTTTTCTGACGATCAATGGAATGACCGGCATGAGCAGATACGCTGCCGAGTCATCGATCTTCATCCTCAGCACAATGTCCGCGGCGATAAAGACCACGAACACGGTGATCACGTCCCCGACCATGCCGATGATCGGTGCAACGATATTATCCGGATCAAGGTTCTTATTATACGCAAAGTAGGTGAGTGCCACGGTCGTGGGTATGAGCATGGTTGACGCCATGACCGAAGCGAGTATCGCAATGAGCAGAAGATTGACAAGGGGTATGCTGGGCAGGCCGAACAACTGGCAGGCGACCTTGGACAAAATCCCGATGACGATCGAAATGGTAATGGAGAGCGAAAATCCTGCCCCGGCATTGTGCAAATTAAACCGGTTAAATGCGAATTTTTTCCCGATGATCCCGAGATGGAGTGACGCGGAAAGACGCGAGCCAAGAGCCGCGCCGATATTCCCTCTGAGCCCCATGATCGCCGGGACAAGGATGATCAACCCGGGTATCAGATCGAGCCGGGCATGCATTTTGCCCAGGATCGATCCTGCGAACAACTCGCCGACCGAGGTTGCAATGACGACCGGCATCGCTTGAAGTAATATGGTAAGAATGATCCTTTTACTTCTTCGTCTCTTTGTTCTTGCCCTCGACACAAGCCCTCACCTTATTGATTGATTCATGCCTCCCTTCAACGATCAATACATCGCCCTCCCTGATCTTCATGGATGGACGCGGGTCAAGGAACCATTCGCTCTTCCGCCTGACTGCTATAACACGGCATTCACCCGCTGGATCGATGTCCAGATCCTGCAGTGTTTTGTCGTCAATTTTTGAATTTGGCTCCACTTCGAAACGCGTGGTCCTCATCTCTTTCCGGGTGAATGCCATCTGAATAACCGGATGGACGCCGACCTCCCTGATCGCGATGTCGATCAGGTCATCGACGCCGTCGGACATCTCTTTTATCGCGACGCCGATCTGCAGAATATTGGCGATCTGCGGAATATCGCCTTTGCTGTATTTTGATAGCCGCGCCACAATCAACGCTTCTTTCCTCAAATCATAATCCAGATCCCGTATATGCGATTTGATGCGCAGCGCTTCTTTGGCAAGCTCGATGCTGTCCTCCATGATCGCCGCATACCCGAGCTGCACCATCAACTGGCTGAAATCACGCAGTAAGACGAGGATCTCTTTTAGATTCTTCCTTTTTGCCATTGCCGCCTCCTGTGGTTAAGGGTACTGTTTCTCTGTATTTTGTCAATGAGCACCTTCCGACTGAAATTAATCCCTTGACACAGGGTTTATTTGCATTATACTATAATAGAATCACGATGAGGAGCTATCCAAAGGGCTTGTCCCGCGGCAATGCTCCTCTTTTTCGTTGCCCGGTCTAACGGTGTAATTTGGTTTTGAGGTTATTCATAAAGACAATACATGACATCATTTTTCTAAAGAAACATGAATATCTACTCCTGTTAGGTACCATCAATTTTAACAGCTTTTTTCTCTTTATGAGATAATCAACCAGGCAGAAAAAGTCACCATCACCGGTCACGATCAGCGCCCCGTCATAGTTGTTATATTCGATCATGGCATGAAGAACCAGTTCCGCATCGACATTGCCTTTGACTTTTCCGGCCGGCAGTTTCAGCGTTGGCTTGAATATCAGGATGAACCCGTCTTTTTGCAGATTCGTATATAGTGACTGATTTTCCGGAACATAGCCGATAAAGAGAAAGGCTTTAGTGATCGTGTATTTGTCTTTTAAATATATACGGAACTTTTTGAAATCTAAATCCCATTTCTGGTCCCGGATCGACAGATTTAAATTCTGGCTGTCGATGAATGCGTAGTTATTTTTTTTTGTTTTTTTCTTTTTCTTCCCTCTCACAATGTTAGATCCTGTATATCATTATGCGCGGATATGCTCCATCGTCAACAAAACGGTGATATTCATTCCTTGCATTTCGCGTGCCGCATACGCTCTACGCACTATCCTTTTGCTCAGTGTATACTGTTTTGAAGTATATAGCGAGGCAGCGCTATTCGCCCGGGTTGCACACCCTGCCCAGGAACAGGATATTCCCTGTCTTTGTCTCCTGGATGATGAAAATGAATGGATGATCAGCCCGGAAAACAGGTGTTTCGGGCCCGACCGATGTAATTTCCATAACCACTCCGGTGGCGGCTGCGGCTTCTGTGCCTTCTTCATTCACTTCCACATACGCCTGATGGATAACGTTTGAGATAAACAGATCCCTGGCACCATTCATCCCGGAAAAATCCGCGCCTGAAGTGAACGGCGTGGGCATGCCCATATCGCTCAATGTTTTGACCATGAAATACTTGGTCGTGAATTTGAATTTCGGGATGTAGATATGGACTTCCTGCTCGCGAAGCATATCCTGCCAGGCTGATAGCGCATCGGGATTGATCGAACCTTCGACACCAGATAGTTCGCTCTCTCTGGGCAGGATAATGAGCATCGCAAGATCACCGCCCTTATAGGGAAGCTCCACTATCTGAAGTTCCTCAGTTGCCGCATATTTGAATCGCGCTTCAGAATCGACCAGTCGCATCATGGGGACCTTCACACTATTTCCCGCCCTCATTCGGAAATCCTCTTCCCGGGTGTCCGCTTCGTCAAATTGCACGATCCATGTGCCCTTGAAATAGATCGCATTCGTGAGCACCAGCCGGGTGGCATCGCCGACTGCTCCCGGAGGGATCAAGTCTTTGATCTTCTGATTGGTGTGATCCGCAACCCACGTGTTGATGGTCTGACGCGCTTTTTCCGCTGCCCCGGCGAAATCGCAGTTTGTTACCTTACCCCCATAGTACTTCTCGATGTTACCGGTATAGTCCTTGAGAAATGTAAAATCGCGTTGCGCCCAAAGTGCGTTCGCCGTAGACAGCTCATACTCCTTGCCCTCCTCGTTAATCGTGTTGTATATGCGCGCGAAGTTCGGCCGCCTCACATTTGCATCTTCCGGAATGTGCAGAACCGACTGCATTTCCTCGGCAGTTTTTCCTTTTGCGCCCTCATACGTCATGGTCAGGGCAACCAGGATGCTGTACGGCGAATAAAAGATGTTCTTATCATGATCATCTTTGCTGAGTTTGGAATACAGGTCAAAGGCGAATTCATTGTTGGCCTGGATGATCGCCGCGCTACCGTCGATACTCGCGCCCTGGTCATCCGCTTTTGTCACTTTTTCATTTGCTCCGCACGAGAAGAAGCAGAACAGAATCATAAAAACAACGATTATCGTATTCATGATATCATTATACCGCGTCTGCTTTCAGTGTCAAGAATTCAGCTCCCGCCCACCTACAACTATTCCCTTCATCTCTGGGACCAGGATGTCACTGAATCTCGCCCGCGTCGTCTGAGCGATCTGACAACTGCCCGTCATGAGGGATTTTATAATGGTCCGAAGACTACTCTCTCTATCCTGCTGAAAACCTGACATGAGTCAAAAGGCCCCGTGGTTCGAAGAACAGCGGGACGAATCCCGCGCTCCGCATGCGGGAATGCTTATGGTTTGCCGTCCTTTGATATAGTTTCTACTTGCCAGGTTCTAACCTATCTTGCGTTGTTAATCACCCCCGGGCGGATGTCCTTCATTATCCACATACACCGTAATGGTATTGGAGGTTGTGCTGTTCTCATTGCCATCATAGGCAATCGCGTGGAGAGATTTATAGGTTGTATCCCCGGTTGAATAGGTCATCCACATCCATTGGAAGAGCGAATCTTGCACAATGATCTCGTCATCACCGACCAACGAATCATTAATAAAAAACTCCACGTATTGTATCGTATCATTGTCCAGAGCCTTTGCAGTGATATACACTGTTGCCCAAACCGTATCACCATCGTGAGGGTAATACATTTCAACGGTCGGTGGTTCAGTGTCACTGCCGCATGCCACAAACATCAGACAACACATGCTTACTAAGAGGAAAAATTTATACATGCATCCTCCTTTTTTTCTTCTGGAAATTACAACAGCTGAATTATCGTATTATACTGCGGGATGTTCCACTGTCAATGACGATAACAAGGGCACCGTTGATAACACGATTTTTCGATGCGTCCCCTTAAAAAATGCGGACTTACTCGAAGAATAAGTGGTGTTTGGTTTCCTGTGCTGCAGATGGGTAAGAGAAACGGATAAGTACAATTACCAAGAAAAATTAATTTTGAATTCCGAATCCCTCTGAAAAACCACTCAAAAAATACTAAAAAGATCATTTCTGTTCGAGCACACGCCGAAGGTGTACGTCGAGAACTACCTTTGAGGAACTTCTCGACTTCGCTCGAAGAGTATGATCACATGAATCCTGAACATGGGCATTCAAGGATAACAAGAAAGAGTACAGGTGCGGGAACGAAAACCGATAAGGCATACCTTACCAAATCACCCTGGTTTACGTTGGTGAAAATTTAACTTCTGGTGCCAAATTCCAAAAGTTAAATTTTGCTGTTCCGGGTTCCCTGCTCAGTCGTATGCCAGCCGGGTCTTTTCGTATGCAAGGGCGGGTTTAATGTGCTCTTGCCATTCCGGGGTTTCCCAGGTGCCAAGCGCGGTGTGCGTGATGTAATACTTCTGCGGGATCGGGTGCGTGCCCACGACCATGTCCATCCTGTATTTTTCCCTGATAAATTTCTTGAAATGGCCGATGCGCGGGCACGGCGGGTAGCCGACCACCATGCCGGTCGCAAGATGGATCACGGTCGCGCCGTTCTTCTTCATTTCCTCGGGCGCGTACTCGATGTTGCCGCCGGGACAGCCGTTGCACGTGGTGTACCCCACGATCTCGATCTCCTTGTCCTTGTAAATGATGAACGCGCCATCCCGCTCGCGCGCGCAATTTCCTATATTGACTGTGATCGATTTGTCATTATCATTGATCATGGAGGTTGTATGAAGATCACGATGATCGTATTGTTTTGCATATTTGCTGTCAGTGTACCGCCGGCCGAGCCGGCAATGCTGCCTGGGGTGGATCCGGTCTCCTCTCTCTGGTTTGATTCCCTGAATATCTCGTTTACCGGCAACTGGCCGTTTGCAACCGCCAGCGCGGTTGCCTGTGACTCCGCACGAAATGTGGCGTTTCTCGCCGCCGGCGGCGGAGTCTACATCCTCGATATCGCGAACCCTTCAAGTCCGGCTAGGATAACCGAATCCCTGCACACCCGCGGCATTGCCGAGGACATATTTTACGATACTATCCTGCAGCGGCTTTATGTCGCGGACAAAGCCGCAGGGCTTGAGATCTGGAATATCACGACCCCCGCAAATCCCGTTCTGCTGGGCGGATTAGACCTAGCCGGAGATGCCTACGGAGTCACGGTCGTCGATACGGTTGCCTTTGTCTGCGCGTACAGCTCGGGTTTGCGCATTATCAGTGTTGCTGATCCTGCCAATGCGTACGAGATCGGTTCGTATGACACGCCGCATCTCGCGCGCCATACCGCGATCGTCGACACCTTCGCGTTCGTGGCGGATGAAAATGCAGGCCTTCGCATCATCAATATCGCTAATTTCGCGGTGCCCCATGAAACCGGCTACTACGACACACCCGGGCAGTCCCGCGGCGTCGTTATCAAGGACACGCTTGCATATGTGGCAGACGGCTATGAGGGATTATGCATACTCAATATCGCGAATCCTTCAAACCCTACCTTGGTCGGTTCCAATAACACGGCAGGTTATTCTTACGGCGTCTTTGTCATCGACACGCTTGTGTATGTCGCGGACTGGCAGGAAGTGCGCATCTTCAATGTCACTAATCCAACAACTCCAATCGAAATAGGTCATTATCTCACAAACGGGTATGCACGGGATATTTTAATACTTGATGGAAATGCCTATGTTGCGGATGACCAGGGCGGAGGGTTGATACTCGATGTCAGCGATCCGATCAATCCGCTGGAAATGGCGATCGTTGAAACGCCCCATTACGCGCTTGATATCGTACTCAATGACACGTTTGCCTATGTGGCAGATGGCAGTAAAGGACTGCGCATCCTCAATATTACCGACCTGACCAATCCGCATGAAGTAGGTTTTTATGACACGCCGGGCAATGCCCAGGCGCTATTCTATGATGAACAGTATGTGTATGTCGCGGATGCTGATTCCCTCCTGTTATTTAATGTAACTGACCCGACCAATCCTATCGAGATCGGTGCATACGGCACGCCGGGAACTGCGCAGGGCGTGGTCGTTAACGATACATTCTGCTATGTGGTTGACTGGGGAGCGGTGCGCATTCTCAGTGTTGCGAATCCGTACAGTATATACGAGATCGGATTTTGCAACACGAACGGCAATGCCGAAGATGTCGCGATACAGGATACGTTCGCCTATGTGGCGGATGGACATGGCCATAGCGTGGGTTTTGCGATCATAAATATCGCCGACAAATCCAATCCCTATCTTGTCAGCAGTTATGATTGCTGGCCTGGCTGGGCGCGCGATGTCGTGGTCCATGACACCCTGGTCTACCTGGCAAATTCCGGACAGATGTACGTGTTCAATGTGATTGATCCGGCAAACCCCCAGGAGATCGGCGAGTACGTGTCAACGACTGGCGCGGTCGAGGGTCTCACGATGATCGACACGATCATGTATGCGGCGGTCGGCTCATCAGTGCGCTTGATCAATATCGCAAATCCAACCAGCCCATATGAAGTGGGATATTATGACACGCCCTCGAGCACTCATAATGTCGCAGTGGCGGGTGTCCACATGTTCCTTGCGGCGTATCACTCCGGGGTTCAGATCTATGAGAATCTCCTTACCGGCGTGAAAGAGACCGACGCACCAATACATGCGCTGCACGGTATACAACTCATGCAGAATCCTGTTGTGAATGACAGGATAAATATACGGCTCAATGTTCCCTGTCATGGCGATATCGGGTTTGAATTATGCAATGTACTCGGACAGGTGGTCCAGAAGCGACCTGCCGCTATGTATTGCGCGGGTATCCATGAATTGAGTATTCCGGTTCACGACCTGCCTGCGGGCGTGTATGTTCTTGCGGTGCAGGGGTTGTCTCAAAATGCCCGGGTCAAGGTGATCATCGCGCGGTAGGAACGGCCGCAACACGAAAGACTTTTTTGCTGCGCAGTGCGGAGCTGTATAGTATTATTGGTTATTGCGTTACAGAGCCGCCAGGAAGATCACTCGGGCGGCCCGATGGGATTTCCCGTTAGATTGCGCATATAGTAGATATACGCAGTTTTTCCAACCTTTTCATACCACACAACGTGGACATATTTACCAGAGATCGCAATGCACGGATCATATACATCGGCTGCATCCTTGAGACATACATTTCCTTCCCAGGTAAAACCGCTGCTTGTCGAGCGTCGGTAAAAAAGGCCCTGCCCGGGGATACCCCAGGTCAAATGAACATTTTCTTTCATTGCGGCACACGATACCACAGGCGGATACGCTGTCTCATGCGTGGCGATCCGCCTTATAGGGTTCCATGTAAGTCCCAGATCATTTGTGCTCCGGTAATAGATACTGTAAAACGGTGGATTCGAAAGATCGATCCGGGCGGTCCACACCACGTGATACGTCGAATCGACATGAACGATGGTGGCGAATCCTGCCCACGCATGTTCCGGTTGCGAGATTGATATAGCAGGCGACCAGGTCACGCCGCAGTCGGTTGAGTGACTCCCCCAGATCTCGGTTTTGCCGCTCCGATGGTCGATCCACACGGCCTGTACATCAGCACGGCAGAACGAAAGATTCGGAGGTTCCTGCAGGAACCCGTCCGCCGTGATGGGAATATCCTCAGACCAGGTAATTCCCCAATCACTGGAGCGTTTGTAATATATCTCCTTATTACCATCGCGATCATCATCCCAGACCACGTGGACGACCGGATTCATGACCCCGGCAATAGACACGCCTGGATTTTCTGCATTGCTCTCTGTGTCGGCAAACCGTATTTCATCCTCCCATGTTTTTCCATAATCCGTGGAGCGTTTATAGTCAATTACTGAATTTACATCGCGGGTATCACTCCAGACTACGTGAACCATGCCGCCGAATGAAGACGAAACACTCCGAGCAGTTCCCGGTTGTGCCTTGCCGTTTTCAGAAAGGCGCTGCGCAGGTTCCCACTGGGCGTGGAGCACTGTCAAGGACAAAAAAACAAGAAGTACTACGATTGAAATTCTCATTCTTCCTCTGGGCGGAAGGTAATTGCGAACGTACACAACAGCATAAGCATGACTGTTATTTTCGGGCTCATCACAACCTCCTTTTTGTAGATATTCCACAGGATTCTATCTTACCGCACGCATATATCAAGACACACAAGCGCTCTTTATCGAGCAAACGCGACCACGACATCTGTGCTATGTTAAGTGCAGATACGCATATTCCTTGTAACCTATGAATAATAACAGAATATACAAACCGAAGAGAACGTAGTGTGAAAACGCAATGCGAAAGAATTACCTGGTTACCCAGGTGCCTTATACGCAGTAATATGACAACCGATCACAATGCTGCTTTAACATGCTTCATTGACAATCCCTTCACTCATTGTATAATTAACAGTAGTAATAACAAAGGAGCCATCATGACCAAATTTATTATTTTACTGCCTTTGCTCTTCGCGAGCATTTCCCCTGGTTCACACCTTACCTATACTCTGACATTTTCACCCGATGAGTTGAACATCATTTCGCTTAACGGGTATGACTGCATCCTTTCTGCGAACACTTTTTCAACCGCGGAACCGGGAACACCGATCCTGCCTGTAAAGGTGCTCTATTTCCTCTTGCCCCCCTCCGCGGAAATCATCCGGGCAGACATTGTGTCAAGCCAATCCGCTGAATTGCCGGACATCTACACGCCGTACCCGGCCCAGCCGATCCGACCATTCTCACAGAACAAAGATATACCGTTTGTCGCTCCTGATCCAACAGTTTATGGATCATCCACCCCGTACCCTGCCGAGATCATCAGCACGGTGCCGAGCGGCTGCCTTGCGGGTTTCCGCATCGCGGGCGTCGTAGTCCATCCGGTCCAGTATCTCCCGGACAGCAAGCATTTGAAGATCCATACGGAAATGACGATCCGCGTCCAATATGAGGAAAGCCGGCACGAACCAGTGACACTCACGCAGTCGCAGATCGACCTGTTCAGCCGCGAGGTCGAAGCCCTGGTCGCCAACCCTGAGGCGCTCGCGCACTGGACCCCGGCATCAAAGCAACTGCGTGACGGCGAGATCGATTACGCAATCATCACGAGCGCAGGCCTGGTCTCGAACTGGAATGCGTTCAGAAACTGGAAGATCAAAAAGGGCATCAACACGGTTGTGGTGCGGACCGATTCTATCTATGCCGCGTATTCTGGACGGGATAACCAGGAAAAAATTCGGAACTTCATCCGGGACTGGTGGCAGAATAAAGGATTGAAATACGTGCTCCTGGGCGGCGATGACAACATTGTTCCGGACCGCAAGACGCGACTTATCATCGAGGACAGCACGATCACGGGAAACATCCCGACTGACATGTACTACGCAGACCTCCAGTGGTCCTGGGACAGCAACAACAATAATTACTTCGGTGAAATGGAGGATACGGTTGACCTGTTCCATGATGTGTATATCGGCCGGGCGCCGATCGACAATGCTACGAACATCAATACTTTCACGTACAAGGATACGATGTTCGAAAAACACCCGGACACTACCTACCTTAAAAAACTGCTACTCCCGTCAGAAGACCTTTTTCCGCCATACCATGGCGAAAATCCCAATAATGTCATCGCGTCATATTTCCCTGGCACATGGCAAATCGCCAAACTTAAAGATCCGGGGTATACCCAGACCCGCGATTCGCTCAACCACGGATTCCAGCTCTGCCACGTTGCCGCGCATGGCAGCCCAACCAGCCTGGGCGTCCTGGGCATGTCCCAGATCCCGGGCTTGAACAACGGCATCAAGTATGACATCATAAACGGCATCAATTGCGACTGCGGCAGTTTTGACGGTGGGGATTGCATTGCCGAAAGCCTGGTCAATTACCCGAACGGCGGGTGCATTGCCGCGCTCCTGAATTCACGCTACGGCCTCGGGTACCCGCCCGCAATGGGACCCTCCGAGATCCTGGACCTTGGGATCTTTAAGGCGCTCATCGTGTCGTCGATCCACGAGGTTGGCGCCATGCATGCGCGGGCAAAAGACGATTGCCGCGCCATGGCGCTCGCGCAATCGCCAACGCGCTGGTGCGTGTTCGAGAACACGCTGTTCGGCGACCCGACTGTGCCGCTGTACAGCAAGAATCCCGCGGCGCTTGCCGTCACCCACGCGTCCTCGATCCCAGGCGCTCCCCAGATGTTCCGGGTGAATGCCAGCGCGAACAGCGCGCCGCTTAAGGATGCGCGCGTGTGCTGCATCAAGGGCACTGAGGTGTACTCGGTCGGTCTGACCAATTCCCAGGGCTGGGTCGACCTGTTTGTTGATCCCACATCCGGAACCATGCTCGTGACGGTCACGGCGCCGGACTGTCGCGTGTACGAAGGCACGTGCGCGGTGAGCGGTTCGCAAAACCAGCCTTGCCTGACATTCCGGTCATGCATAATCGACGATGCGACCGGAAATAATAACCAGCACATTGATCCAGGCGAAACCGTCGTCCTCGATGTGTGGCTGATGAATCGGGGAAGCACGTCCGCGACCAGCGTCGCAGGCACATTGAGAACCGACTGCCCGTATGTAACGTTCCTTGATTCCACATCCAACTACGGCACGATTGCAGCCGGCGATTCCGCGGTCGGCGACCATTTTCAGATCCAGGTTTCATCCGCGACACCACAGGGGACCGAAATAGAATTTATCGTTCACACACAGTCGGCACAGGGTTCCTGGGATCCATTTTTTGCCGAAATCGCAGGCGTGATCCCGCAACTCAGACCGGTCTGGGTTGACCATGACACCGGGTGTTGCGTGCTCTCGGTCACGTCATTCGGCGGATTCGGCACGACGTATCCGTACGGCGAAGGATCAGGCTTCAAATACCCGACTGTCGCGTCATACGGCTGCCTGTACTACGGGAGCATGGTGTGCGGCACCGGGCCGGCCTACATTGCTGACCGATTCTACGACCATCCAGCGTCGAATATCCAGCATGATTTCGAAATCATGGATACAATAACGCCGATCCTGCCGCCGCTCAAAGCCGACGAGGAATACGTTACCTGGTACAGCGATGCGGGCCACTCCTCGCCCAAGGGCCTGGAGATCGAACAATGGAGTCTCATGCTCTCGGATCCGGCGTACGCTGACTTTATCATCATTTGCTTCGATTACCATAACAACGGAAGTGCGCCGCTCACCAATTTTTACTCGGGCATGATGTTCGATTTTGATATGATCAATTACACGAATAACATCGTACGCACGATCGCAACCCGGCGCTTCACGTACATGTGCAGATCTCTCACCTCGCGTCATCCCACGGTCGGCATCCGGCTTCTCGAACCATTGAGCGCGGCGAACCTCACCGCGATCGATCATGCGTTGTACGTCGAACCCTCGTCCATGATGACCGAAGCGGTCAAGGACAGCCTGCTTCGGGGATGGATCAACATGCCGAACTCGAACCGGACCGACAATTGGTCGATCTGCGTGTCGGCCGGACCGTTCACGATCCCGGCCGGCGGCAGTGAGCGGGTCGTATACGCGGTGGTCGGCGGCAATGACACGTCGTACGCCCGCATCCATTCGGACAGCGCCCAGTCCTGGTGGGAGAATGCCATGGGCAAGCTGGAACAGGAAGAACAGAATGTGAACCTGCAGCCGGTATTTGCGATCTCCCCAAACCCGACGTCCGGGAATATCGGCATCCAGTACAACGTACCGGGGTATCAACGTGTTACGGCTGAGCTGTACGACGCGACCGGCCGGTCAGTGATGACCGTGTATGATGGCATGCTCAACGGCGCCGGCATCCTGAATGCATACCCCGATCGGCTTACTAATGGTATTTACTTTGTCAAAATCACCCGGCCTGAGGAGACGGTGATCAGGAAGTTCGTGTATTTGGAATAAACCGCAACAAGGCGCAATTAATAAAACATGAGGCCTGAATCATCGAAGGTATGAAGTTACGAACTTGCGAAGGTATGATTTCTATGTATAAACCTGATCTGCTTGGTTGCTGATATCCTCCATGCTGATGTTCTGATCCGCTGATATGCTTCTTTGATAAAACAGAACAAGGATACGAGAGGACGATAATACCTCAAGAAAACATTAAAAGATTAGGTTGATACCTCAAAAAAAGTTCTAAATCGATCACCAAGTACTGAGTTGAGCCCGTTTCCACCCGCTGCTGGTTTTGATATATACGTAATCAGCATCCCAGGCAATATCACCGGTGCCGCCGTTCGGATCGCTGGTTCCGCTCGGCGTATACGGGGTTCTCATGCGGATTTGATCATAGCCGGTGGACCCACTGACATCGAGTATGGAGGTAGAAATTCCCGATGCAGATATAAAGCCATCGAAAATGCCGTCCATATCGACATTGAGAGCTCCACCAACGTATGCATCACTTGCGGTAGCAATATCGTCGGTTGCAGTCATGTGTGTGCACACAATGTCATCCACGTTGATGTCACCGTTCACATCCAGTTTCGTAGTAGGACTTGTTGTTCCGATCCCCACATTGCCGGATATCCCGGAGTATATGTCACTCCCGGAGATCACCC
>JAFGPO010000101.1 GCA_016936155.1 Caldifarciminota bacterium | reverse complement strand
CCCCTGAGAACTGGAGTGGAAAAGCGGGTAGACGAAGTTATCCGGATCTCCATTATCACCGATCCATCCTCCAAAGGACAGTATGGAATCGTTGCTATACTGTTTTGCGAGCAATTCATTCCACGGCATAGGGGTAATATTAACTCTAATACCAGCTTTTGTCAAGCTTGCTTTTACAAATTCCGCCCGTCGCAGAACGGACGGGTTGTCCCGTACATCAAGGTCATATATGTCAGGGAGTCCCTTTTTGTACCCGGCCCGGGCAAGAAGTTCCCGTGCCGCCTCAATATCGTATGTGTACCCGGCAATGTTCGTCTGCGCCACGGCCATTATCGGTGGGAACAACCCTCGGGCCGGTATCGCATTGTGCGGGTTGAACCGCTTCACCATGGTTTGGGTATCAATTGCGTGGCAGACGGCTTTTCGCACAAGAACGTTGGTGAATGGTTCTTTCTGGCAGTTGATTATGAAGTACTGGATCGACAGTTCCGGAATACTTCTCAGTACACGAGGTTGTTCACGCAGGAGCGCATTCAAGGTATCCCCGGTTGCCTGGAGGATGTCGACGGTTCCATCTTGAAAAGCAGGATACCGCGCTGCTTCATCTTCGATGATCACAAAGCGGACTTCATCAACAGCAGGTCTTCCCTCATGATAATGCTCGTTTGCGGTCATGGTTATATGCGAACCGGATTCATATTCCACAAGGCGGAATGGACCGGCTGCGATCGGGGAAGGACCGGCAATATAGGGATCAGCGATATTCGTGGCGCAGTTGGCAAGAAAGGGCAGAAACGGATATTCAAGGCGTATCTGCATATTTCTGTCATTGAGTATCCGGATACCAAGGATACTGCGGTTTTTGGTGGCGATAAATTCACGGGCTCCTGCGATCATATCAAATAATCCAAAATTCGGCCCCTGGAGAGCAAGAATAAAGGCTTCTTTGAGCGCGTCGATCCGGAGAGGTTTTCCATCCTGATATTTGAGTCCATCGCGTATAGTGAGCGTATACTCGAGACCATTGTCTGATATCATATAATCCTCGCATAGCGCCGGGATCACGTCCACTCCTTTTCCAAACTGGAACAGACCGCAGCACATATTGCCGATCACTTGATGCGATGTAAGATCGGTTTTTATGTCAGGCTGCAACGTGATCGGATTATTGGAGAGGCAAAGTGTCACCTTGCTGCGTGCGCGATGGATCGCAGGACCTGCTGCGCGCTGTGTAGATTGTCCTGCCAATACCATGGTGGTGTTCTGGATCGTAGAGGTGATTGACTGGAAGTGCTGCCAGTCGTTTTCCAATATCGAATTATTTTCCGATAAAACCCCTGCAGTTTGGACAATACGGGATATCTGTTCCTTCTCGTCATGGAATACACGCACGATATCATCGAGAAACAGTTTGATCTTTGAATAATCAGGATATTTCAGTGGCTCGGGTTGCGTTATCGCATGTTGGGTGCGGAGGAATTGGATGTCCTTTTTGATTGCGGAGAGTTTTGGGGCAAATCGGGCAAAAGCCCCTTCGGTTTCATGTTCGAGATCAACGAAATTCTGCACGACCGGGCCGATGATTGTTCGGTATTCCTGGCTGCGCCCTTCCTCGATGCGTGCGAATGTAGTCAGGGTTTTCATTTTGTTGAAGATTTTCGTTGTTGAAGTGAGGAGGGTTTCGATTTTCATCACTTCTGCGTCAAGGTTGTCGCCAAGATCATGAAGGTGCTGATACATGGACTGCGCCTGGTCGAGAAATTCTATGATCTGTTTTGCAAAACCAAGTACCTCATTCATGCCGGTTCCCACGCTATCCCGGTACTCGGAGATGTTGGCAACTGATGTATTCAACGTTGTAATCTGCTGATCCATGGACAGGATGCTTTGATAAACATCTTGAGAAAACGTCGGGATTTTTTTGGCATCCGTGAAACGCTGTGACGACCGGATGTTCTCCTTAAGGAAATAATCAAATTGATGCTGCAGCGCTACCGTGGCCGGTATATCGTTCGTCCCTTCATTGGATTTCAGTGTGCAAAGATCTTGAATATCGCTGAGGATCTCTGCCTGGGACCGGATGTGCGAGCACCGGATCGATAGATCATCAATTGTTGTAAGCGATATTGCCATTTGTTTTTTAAGCGCGGTTATTCCTTTGTCGATGCTCGACTGCAGTGTATTACTCAGGGCACTGTTTTCTTCTATTCGTCGGACAATCATATTGAGCGTCGTGGTTGCATTGTCGATCGTTTCAAGCGTGGCATGGGATTTTTCAAACAACTGACGGGACCAGTTTGAAAGATCGATACCTGTTTTGAGTTCTTCAAGCACCGGCTGCGCGAGTTGTTCGAGGTTTTTGAGAACGTCGCTGAAGTCATGAAACGGAAGCTGAGTCTGTTTAGCCAATGCGAGACATTCCTTGGCGATGATCCAGAGTCCCTTTCCTTCACGTTGGGCATGATGTGCCCGTATTTCCGTGTTCTTTGCGAGATGGCCGAGTTTTTCCGCTGAGGAAATAAACGAACTGGCATTGGTATGAAGATCTCCAAGAAGACGGGTGATCGATTGCAGATGTTCTTGTATTGATTCCATATGAAGCGCAATGGATTCCACGGTTTTCTTATACTCCGCATGCACCGTGCGTACCTTGGTGATATCCCGCTGCAAAGAAATTGAATATTGTTGCATAATTTTAAGCAACTCATTGCCCCGGGAGAATAATTCAAACAGCGCCTCAAGCAACTGCGCAAGGTCATTCAGGTCGCTGTTATGTTTAGTAAGATGCCGGGAAATGTCATTAACGCATTTACTCAGTTCAGTGGTATTGTGTACATATGACATCGAGTTGTGCATAGGCAAGTAATAGCGGCGAAGGGATTCGAACCCCTGACACAGAGATTATGATTCTCCTGCTCTGCCAGACTGAGCTACGCCGCCTCAGGAGATAGTATATATAAATCACATCAGGTGTCAACATGGGCATTTCAAGACCGTCTCTTGACACTATTACCATGCACGCTATACTACACTCATGAGGATCCCGGTGCGTTTGAAATTCGCTATGTTGATCTTCCTGTTGATTCTCGTGATCACCGGGGTCACATTCTGGTTCACCCTGGATCGCGTTCGGACCGCCCTG
>JAFGPO010000100.1 GCA_016936155.1 Caldifarciminota bacterium | reverse complement strand
TTTGTGCCATATCGGCACCATTTTTTCGGTATTCGACGGTATTCCTCGGTACAAAGGAAAAGGATAGTAAAAACAGGATATTGATTTATCTCGGTATTTCGAAGGATTGAAACAAATGGTTTTTCTACATTTCTGCAGAAGATGGGCCCGGAGGGACTTGAACCCCCGACCCGCTGATTATGAGTCAGCTGCTCTAACCAACTGAGCTACAGGCCCGTGCCCGCCAGAGGCGGAAATTACAAATGACAAAATCCAATTGATAAATACTATCTATTATATTTAGCACATGGTAAATGTCAATTCTTTTCACCGCCGGTGAAATAGATGCGATGGATGCAACAAGATGTACACAGATATTACTCCTCCTTTTCCTTTTTCCTCAATGAAATTAATATTGACACAAATACGACTATATGATATACTTCAAAAATTGCGCAGCATGATGAAAAAGATCGATATCACCCTCCACAGCGGATTCTGTCCCACCTCCGAGATCCGTGATTTCATTGGAATACTGTGTGAACGCCTGGGCCTCACCACGAAATCCGCTTATCAAATAAAAACCGTGATCGACGAAGCATTAACCAATGTCGTGCGTCATGCATACCGGAATAAACAGGGAAAAATAAAAATGCAGGTAAAACACCATGGTAATACTCTCACGATCTCGATCAAAGACTGGGGAGAACCCCTTGCGCGCCGCCCGATAAAAGCGCCTACGGATCTTGTGGCGAAAAAAAAGGACCATGGGCTCGGGCTCATCATGATCGACCGACTGATGGATAAAGTGCAGCGCGTGCGCCGCAGCAATTACAATGAACTGATCATGAAAAAACATCTGAATGAGTCACGGTTATGATTGATAATGACGAACTTAACATAGCAGAGTCTTTTATTGGCCGCGATAAAAAAACCGTCATATTCATCCTTACCGGATCGATCGATACGAATACATCGATCATCCTGAAAGAAAAACTGCTCTTTTTGAGCAACCACGTGAATCGTTATGTCCTTGATTTTGGCAATGTCGATTATGTCTCTTCGGCTGGGTGGGGCGTGATCCTCTCGCGCCTCCGGGATACCCGGCAGAACGGTGGCGATATCATCCTGGTGAACATGAAAAAGGAAGTGTACTCGATTTATGATCTGCTGGAACTCAACAAGGTGATCAAATATTTCACAGCGACTGAAGAAGCATTGGAATTCTTCGGGGAAAAACCGGCAGCAGCAGCGGTGATCCCGCACGTGCAGGAACCGGTTCAGGTCGTGAGCAAACCTTCACGACGGCCCCTTACCCTTGACCAGGCATTGCGCCGCATCATTCGAAAGAACCCGCTCCTAAACTCGTCAGGGATCAAAAAAGTGCTGGAATTACCGGAATATGGATTGACCGGTTTCTCTGTTATCAAAGTGTATTTCCGCTTGCGAAAACTGGGGCTCAATACTCGCGCGGGAAAACTCTACTATGCTTGGCAAGAAGAAAAGAGAAGTAAAACGGGTGAATGACCTATGGAAAAGGTATTCGGTTTAGACAGCGCGCTCAAAATCGGCGAGGAAGTCTACCACATAGAGACCTCTGCCGAGCCAAAACATTTCAAAGTAATCAGCCAGGTGTTCAAATCAGGGAGCATTCTCAGTGTCGCGGACAAAGCATATGATCCCGAGATCACGGAAAAGGGCATGCTCCAGCTCATTCAAACCACGCATAACCACCAGATCACAGAACTCAGCCACCTCCTGCACATTGCCGAATCTGTGCAGGAGCAGTTGCGGGCGAATACCTTCAACAAGATCGGTATCTTGTTTTTGAAAAAGGGTTTTTACAAAGAGGCGAAAAAATCATTCGAATCCGCGATCAAAGCCGATGAAAAGCTCACCGACGCACACCGGAATCTTGGCTCCGTTTATATGAAACTGGGCGATCCTGATCATGCGATCGCCCAGTTGACCCGAGCTCTGTACCTGGCTCCTAATAACGCCGACTACTACCTCGATCTTGCCCTCGCTTACCTTGAAAAGGATATGTACGATGAAGCGTTCACCGAGTTGAAAAAGGCGATCAACATTAACGAGGATTATGCTGAAGCCTATTTCAACCTGGGACTTCTTATCCTCAAAGAGAAGATCGTAAAGAAGAAGACCGCAGACCAAAATGATATAAGTTCAACAAAACTCTATTTCAAAAATGCTTCAATCATGGATGAACGGTTTCAGGATACAACGTACCGGGAGGCGTTCGAATTCCTGTGGCAGGATAATTATGCAGATGCCCTCCAATTATTCGAGCGGTTTCACGCAGAAATGAAGAAAATCGATATCCATGAATTCGTTGCGGATTTTGACCTCTTCTCGAAACTGAGCGGTCTTAAGGACACTCCGATCACGATCGAGGAATACGTCGATCTCATGAATTCAAAGATCGAAAAATATCCCCGCTATCCTGACTTGCGGAACGCACTCGGGAAAGCATATCTGATCAAAGTACGTGCCCTCTTCAATGCGGCACGCCAGCAGTTCCG
This sequence comes from Caldifarciminota bacterium, assembly GCA_016936155.1. Lineage (GTDB taxonomy): Bacteria > Hydrothermota > Tepidihabitantia > SM23-42 > SM23-42 > JAFGPO01. The sequence goes on along the minus strand of JAFGPO010000100.1, from coordinate 13,331 downwards.
GAAAGCGCTCGAGATCAATCCGGATTATCACGAAGCGAGGAAAAACCTGGAGCTTCTTGAGAATGAGATGAAAGGTTTCATCCTGTTTCTCCGGGCGATACTCAAGTAGAACATATCCATTCTGTCCTTGACAGACAGAAACCTGTAGATACAATTATGAAAGGATAGACGAATGAAAAAGGAAACATACGAATACCGCAATTTGAATGTCCATCTTTTTCTGGACGATGATGCCGACGCATGCGCTCTGGTGATGTTCGGCTCAATGGATACTGATGCGGTGATCGAATTCCGCACCCAGATCAGGGAAAAATTGCTCCTTCGAAGATACGATTACATCATCGATCTCTCTCAGGTCACGTATCTGAGTTCTACTGCACTGGGACTGCTCATGTTCATTGCGGCTCATAAAAAAAACGTGGTATATGTCCTGCAACCTCCCAAGAGTATTGCGACGCCGCTTAGAATCCTTGGCATACATCCAATGTTTAAATATGTTGAAAACTACGATGAACTGTCTGAAAAAATGACCTTCCCGTCGGCTTTTATCGACACGATCAAGGATCTATTCGACAATCAACAGGAAATTGCTTATAAGGACCGATGGCTCAAGATCCTGCACGATTACCTGACGAACGAACAGATCCTCGAAGAACTCAACACCATGATGCCGTACATTAAGCAAGCTGAAAAAAACAAGAAGATCACCATCCCGAGTGATAAAAAATATACCTGCATCGCCTACCATTTTCTGGAGAATCTCTTCAGAAAGGTGGCGAAATTCGATAAGAATGAAATAGACGATTACACGATCGAACTGATCGTCAAAGAACTCATACAGAATTCCGTGATCCACGGCTATGACAATAAAAAAGAGGGTGTGATCGAAATACAGTATTCGATCGATGCGTCGCACCTGACAATCGAATTCATTGATTATGGAAAGGGCATGACAGAAAAAAAAGAGGATGCGTTCCCGCCTGCGGGACTGGACCTGCTCAGCAAAATATTCAATAATCTGGAGATCTCGGAAGCTCCAAAAAACAAGGTGAACGGGCTTGTTCTTGGCAGGGGCACCAAGGTAACACTTACAAAATCACTGATACCAACAACATAAGTTTTCTTGAATACCATAAGCACATTTAAGCCGAAGTTCAGCCTTAAGACTAAATTCCTCATATGGCTGATCCTGTTCATCATCGGGGTCATGATCGTCGTCTATGTGTACTTTTCCCAGCATGTCACCAGAGTGCTCGCTGAAGAGGTGAAACTGCGTGGCGAGACGATATGCAAGAACCTCGTATCAAGCGCTGAAGACCTTCTCATAATGCGGGATGATCTGGCGTTGGCAAAACTCGTGTATGATACCGAGCAGAAAAACAAAGGGATAGTCTACTGCTTTGTCGTTGACGCGGAAAACAGAATATGGGCTCATACTGATCTTGCAATGGTCAATACGCTATACGAAACGCCAAAAGAACTGCACCGGCTTGGCTCGGGCTCAATGCTTGTGCAGGATTATACCACGGCAAACGGCATCCCGATTTTCGCGATCGCTATGCCCATTGAGGTCAGCGCCACGAAAATAGGGGAAGTACACATTGGCCTATCACGCGCATCCATCCAGAAGGCAGTAGCCCAGTCCCAGATAGGTATCGCGGTCGTCGCCTCATGTATCCTTGCCGTCGGCATTGCAGGCATTCTTCTCCTTGTTTCTTTTATCATCGGTTCTCTCGGAAAAATAACCCAGGACATCGCTGCGATCGGTAATGGTGACCTGGACCGTCCGATCGAGACAAAACGCGGAGACGAGATCGGCAGGATCACTTCTGCGGTAAAGACCATGGCGCAGAAACTAAAAAAGGCTCAAGCCGAATTGATCGAGAAAGAACGGATCAAACGGGAAATGCAGATCGCCAAGGAGATCCAGCAGTCCCTCTTACCCCGCACATTGCCGCAAACCAAAGGATTCGAGATCATCGGGTATTACCAGGCCGCTCAAGAAGTAGGAGGGGATTATTATGACGTCGTGCCGATCGATGATAACCGTTTTGCGGTTGTTATCGGCGATGTCGCGGGCAAGGGCGTTGCCGGTTCTCTGGTCATGGCGATGGTGCGCAGCACGATACGAGCCGAAGCTCCCTCCACCCCATCTCCCAAGAGTCTTATCACGCTCGCCCACCGATCGCTCAGACAGGACATTCCTGAGGGAATGTTCATGACGATCTTCTGCATTGTATTTGATAACAGCAACGATATCATACGCTATTCCTGCGCCGGGCATAATCCAGCTTATTTTTTACGGCCGCAATATGACATTTTGCACACGTTGAAGCCCGAAGGCGGACCGCTGGGTATAAGTTTTATCGAAGAAGACGACTATGCCGCACAGTTGAAAGAAGAAACTCATGTGTTTAAAACCGATGATATGCTCTTGCTCTATACTGATGGCGTTACAGAAGCCATGAATAAACAAAAAGAGCAGTTCACGGAATCCCGTTTGGAGCGGATCGTAAGAGCTCCCGGCGCAACATCACCGGAAAAATTGAAGAAGATGATCGTGGGATCGTTGCAGGATTTTACGGGATTGGCTCCGCAATCGGATGATATCACGTTCGTGATCGTGAAACGAACGTGATAAAAGTTCCTTTACTGTATCTTGAGTTTTTCCTCTGCCCGTTTGATATTTCTCTGGGCATTGGTATGGTTCGGATCGATCTCTAGAACACGTTTCCAATACTGTATTGCCAGCTGATACTTCTCTTGCGTATACGCGTTCACCCCCTTCATATACAACTCCTTAACATCTCCACCGGATACCGGCTTCCCCTGGGGTTTCATTTTTTCCAGATAGTTTTTTGCCGTTACATTGCTGCTTTCATAATACAACGCCATCTTGAATTCAGTTTCTGCATCCGCGTACTCACCCCGCTTGTAGTATTGTATACCATCCTGCGTGTGGCGTATCGACAGATCCCGCAACTGCGTTTGGATCGCTGCCAGTTTGGTGCGGGCATCTTGATTCTGAGGATCCAGCGACAAAACCTCATTAACCGCCCTATAGGCTTCCATCCACTTTTGCTGCTTCATGAGGGATTGAGCATTGGATAAATGCTTGTTTACGACCTGAGTAATTTGTGTGCGCGCTTTTGAGATATATGCTTGGGCCTCTTGATGCACAGGATCAAGAATGATGATCTTATTCCATTCCCCAATAGCTTCCTTGAATTGACCCTTCCCATAATAACTGAGACCTTGTTCAAGGTGACGAGCGATCTTGTTCTGCACTGTCTGTTCATGCTGGACCTTTTCCATATGCATTTTCACCATGGCATTCGTTGACGCGTTCATCCATTCCTTGGCCTGCGCATGAGTGCTGTCAATGGCCAGTATGTTGCCAAATTCCAGTATCGCTTCAATATACCGGGCGCTTCTGAATTCCGCGATCCCCCGGGCCAGATATTCGCTGATTTTGATCTCGTTTATCCTCTTATCAATGTTCTTCGCTGCCTGTGTTGCTTCGACATAATCCGGGTACCAGATCAGTGCCATGTCATAATATTGAAGCGCCTCCTCGAATTTGCCGGCATTCTGTTGCGTTACACCCTGATTATAGAATGTCTCGGCAGTCAATTTTGCTCTTTTCGCCAGTTCCTGCGCGATCCGTTCTTCATCATCGCCTCGAGTGCTCGCTGCCCCCACTATATATTTCAAGGATAGATTATGTGTCAACCCCAAATCACCGTACAGCGCAGTCGCGTAGTCGATCACTAAAGCACTGACCCTGAAACCAACTCCTCCAGCAAATCCGGCCATGCCTCCATTCACCGAAAGACCGCTGCGATATCCGACGCGCAGCGTGATCGGCGTGATCGGCATGGCAGCAAGGCCGCACCGGAACTCGATATCGTCCTTGAACGGTTTAACTGCACCCGCCTCACATAGCAACCGGTTGTGTGCGGTAACATACCCAATACCCAGGCTAACACGTGTGGGCAGGGAAAATGTCTGGTCGACAAACGTCACCCCGGTACCAATATCATTGAGTACTATCCCGAGCCGCAAACCGCCGGCAATATCTATTGTACTCATACCTATATCACCAGCAACCGAAAAAGCATTCTCTGTAGCAATATTTTGAAGTATTGCTTTAATATTCGCACCAAACCCAAGCTTCTTTCCTACGGGGAAAGCAACGGTCACGCCAGGTGCCGCTGAATAGGCTCCAAACGAAGAAATAGGATTTTGAGAGGGACCAGTACGCTCTTCTAATCCTGATACGAAAAATCCTTTTAGTGAAAATCCCATTCGCATGAACGGCAACCGGTGCGCGATGCCAAAGTGTTCATGACGAATGGATTCAAAATGCTCGCTATGGGCAATCAATATCTCTGTGTTATTGAGCCAGCTTAAATTTCCCGGATTCCAGAATAACGCATCTGCGCCACTGCTCAATGTGGTCACGGCGCCGCCCATCCCGATCGATTGAGCCCCCGCATCAAGGGTCAAAAATCCTGCCCCGGTCTCTCCTGTATCAGCATGAACAAAGACGCTAATCATAAGGATCAAGATCAAAGCACGGGTAATACGGATCTTCATCATTCCTAGTGTACGATCGCGAATTTCTTAATGACCGACCGTGTTTCTCCATCAACATCACTGACTGCGGTCAGCCGGAACACATACACATCGCTTGCGATATTCCTGATATCCCACTGGATCGCATTGGAATCGATCTGGTGCGCGGGCCGGCCGCCCTGTCCCCTTCCCTCAAGCGTGACGATCTTCTTCCCTCCGATCGTGAAGACATCAAGAGTGACATCCGCGTTCGCATTCACATAATAATGAAAATTGACAATGTTGTCCGGCGCTGGATTGGGCCAAGCATACACCTGCGCCTCAGGCAGGAATTCTCCCTGCCGGCTGATCGTACATGTATCATAGGTTATGCCGAGATTTAAAGAAAGATCATACCCGCAGATCGTAAGAAAATAATCACCCGGGCTATAGCCGATCGTGCTGAAGAAATTCGAGTATCCTGCGGTATCCGGTTCAAGCAGTAACGTAAAGACTGTATCGCTCGTCGATACGGAACAGGTAACCGCTGAATCCGGACACAATGGCTCGCTTGGAACCGCACTGACAAAGAACGTATCACCGATGAATGCGGGCGCAGGCGTGGTTGCGACCGCAAAATCAGGTCCAAGGGTATCGCTGCTCCCACCCTCAATGCGGAACCACCACCAGTATCCGGTTGGCATGATATTCCCCACGAGATCCTGGATTCCAGCCGCAATGAATACATTGATCGACTCGGCCAGGGCGAAATTCCCGGTTGGATTGATGCTCAAAGTACTGTCAAGTTCATTGTACGACATCCAGAACGAGTAGACACCATTGATGTCACCCTCGATCAACACTTTGTCACTGGTCACGGTCAAGGGATCGACCTTCTCGGAAAAGGTTACATAGATCCAGCTGTTTTGAGGAATGTCATATGCTCCGCTGTCCGGCACGGTAAACGCGATCTCCGGCGGGATCGTATCATTGACTCCGCTCACAATAACTTTTACTGAATCCAAACGTCCCCAACTTCCCCATTCATCCTGTCCATGGACATAGAACGTGTGCGTATCACTGGCTGCCCATCCGGATACCGGTATCGTATCGAAAACAGGTTCATAGATCTCATCGTACGCACCGTCCTGTGCCTGCATGGAAAATCCGCTGCCATTGGCGCCGACAGAATCAAGGAACGCTTCTGCCCCGGCAATGATCGACAAGCCGGTCGTGCTGTCTGAAACGTTCGCGTACACGACCACCTCAGATATCCCGGGAGGAGGAGAAGGCGGAGAAACCTGCACTTGAGATGTTACCGGTCCTCGAGCGTCAAAGATCACGATCGAACGTAATCCGCTTTGTCCCTGTGTCCGGTCCTCGGGTTCATTGTAATCAAAATCATTATCATATGCAAACACCTCATACACGACATCAGCATCTTTACTCTGCTGCGGGATCGGCGTGTCGGTCCGGAACGTATCCCCTGCAATCAACGACAGCTGTATCTCCTGTGATGAAATAACGATCTCTCCATCATTGTCCCACAGCAGGTATACACCCTGTCCACCCGAACCGGTTGAATCATCGTATACACCCGAGGGATCAGTGATCACGCATGTCACGTGGAACGAAGATGTATCAGGCGCGGAATCAGGATAGAATCCTGTAAAACTCGGACCGATCGTATCGTCATCCGGAGTAATGACCAGTAAAACCGAGTCATAGGTCCCCCAGAGGCTCCCATCAAAACCGTGCATGTAGATCCAATGATCCCCGAGCGCAAGCATTTCAATACTCACATATGCCGTAACATCTTCAATGATCTCATCGAACGAGCCGTCAACCGGATCAAGGGGGACACCGGTCCCATTCTGCGCAGTGGAATCAAAGAACAATTCTGCAGCATGGATCACGGACATGCCGGTCGTGCTGTCCGAGACTGTCCCTGACGCGGTCGCGTAATGTGCACCCTGGCTGGTGTCCGGTACCACATCGATCGCGATGACCACTGGACCGGCAGTATCCGATGTCGCGGCAGTGATAAAAAAGAATGAATACGGTATTCCCATCTGATTGCCCGAGGTATCGGCAACCGTAGCGGAGACATCAACAAAGATCGTCTCAGATACGGCAAACATCGAATCAGGGTCCAATACCGCGGTATTCAACAGGGTATCATATGCGATCGCATACGTATATACCGGTGAAATGCTCCCGCTGATGAAAAATCCGGTCGTATCCATGGTCATTGTGTCCATCGGTTCGCTGAATGTGATAGAGATACTGCTGTTCACCGCGACATTCGTCTCGCCGCTGTCCGGCACCGTGGATACGATATGAGGAGGTACCGTATCACAGGCGTTCAGGAATACGGCCACGCTATCCTGGTTAAAAAGCACGACGCCGATATCCATTGCGCCGTTGCCGCTAAAATCGCCGGAACAAACCCGGAGGATACTGTCACCTCCGTAATAGCTGGTATGCGTATTGAACTGAGCATTGGCATCATTCAACATGATCGCGAGAGAATCATTCCCGATCGCACTCACGATGATATCCAGCGCGCTGTCCGCATTCATATCACAGACCGCCAGATTCCGCGGCATCACGGGCGTGGCATAGTGAACTGCACCTGCGAAACCGCCGGCACCGTCACCCAGCGCGACTGAAATATTATTGCTCCCTGAATTCGCACTGATCAGATCAAGATGATCATCCGCAGCATTGAGCGACGCGAGCAGCACCGGGTACGGGCTGTTCCCGGTCGTCACGTTGCCGGCATTCGTGAATGTCCCGTCCCGGTCATTTGTAAACAGGACGATACGCGCATTCCCGGTCCTGGTAACGACAATATCTATCCACCCGTCTTCATTAAAATCACCGCAGTGTATGCCTCTGGGGTCAGGCCCGATCGCATACGATGTAACTGACTGGAACGTACCATCGCCGTTGCCGATCAACACACCCATATCATTCGTTCCGTTGTTGACAGTCGCGCAGTCAAGGCATCCATCCCCGTTGAAATCGGCAAGCACAGCTTGAAGCGGCGACGTACCGACCGGGAACTGCCCGGTACCAATCCCGCCCCCTGCGCCATTATTCAAATAGCCGTACACCGCATTATTACCCAGGGCGACAATGATCCAGTCAAGGTCATTATCGCAATCAAGGTCGCCACATACGACATCGACCGGCTCGGAACCGGAAAATGTATGCACCGGTGCATTGAACGCACCGTTCCCGTACCCGAAGAGGACAGAGTAATCATTTGATCCTTGATTCGCAACTATAAGATCAAGGGCGCCATCGCCGTTAAGATCAGCCGCAGCGACACCGCGCGGATTCACGTGGGCGGCATACCGTTTTGCGGATTTCAATTTTCCCGATCCATCTGCCGCAACGATTGTAAAATTCCATGAAAATCCTGCAAAAAACACTCCCTGTGTATCCTGGATCGCGTTCGTACAATACACGGCAACGCATTCCCCGCACAGAAAATCAACCGACGGATTCAACGTTGCAGTATGTGTTATCGTATTATAGGTAATGACACCCGGATGAAATCCTGACATGCTGCCAAATGCCATGAATGTCGTATCATTGATCGTTGTCGGTTCCATCCCGCGATCAAACGTCACGGCAAGGGTGACACCATGCTGCACATTGGTCGCATTCTGCGCCGGATATACCGCAATGATCTGAGCCTGTGCGTGCATGCTGACTGGAATGAAGGCACACACAATAATAAATAAGAACCACATCCTGGTTCTACGCTTGATCTTCGCTCGTGTCATCATAGTCAGTCAATTTATGGAAGTATACTGGGTTTCTCGTATTCTGTCAAGAAACAACATAACTGGGATACTGCTGGAATTCCTGAAATATGGTGCCCTCTCATTGACACATGAACATGGGTGCTTATAATACCGACACTGAAGACAGAAGGAGGAAGTATGCTGAGAACTAATGCGAAAAATCTGGTGATGATGTCAGTTCAGGGAAAAGTGTGTAACCCTGGCGCGCGTCGGAGCCCGGGCATCGATGCAGACGGTAAACCATTCCATTTACCCGGCACCGGCGGTATTGTCTACAATATCAAAATCGGCGATCCGGCATTCGGCTGGGCGGCTGACCATATAGAGCCGTGCGTTTCGTCCATATTGGATGAAAAGAACCGCTATGAGGGGCCAAATTCCGGCTACGTGTTCTATGCCTGCGTGGGCAACGAGGCAATAATCAAAACCGGTGACGCAAAAGGGAAAAAAGGCGTAGTCACCGGACACCACGGCGGAGCTGAACACGTAATGATCGATTTCCCGGACAGCGTACTTGAAAAACTGACCCATGACGACAAGATCATGATTAAAGGACACGGCCAGGGACTACAACTGCTCGATTTTGCGGATATCACGGTCTACAACCTCGATCCGCGTGTTCTCAATAAAATGAGTATCACGGCCCGCGGTAACAAACTCTACGTACCGGTAACCACGAAAATACCAGCCCAGCTCATGGGATCAGGAACCGGGAGCCTGATGATGACCGGTGGTGACTACGATATCATGACGACCGACCGTAAATTCATCGCTGAAAACGGCATCGACAAGATCCGCTTTGGTGATCTTGTCGCACTCATGGACCATGATAACCTGTACGGACGCAGCTTTCGCAAAGGCGCGGTCACGATCGGTATCGTGATCCATGGCGACTGCCGGTATGCTGGTCACGGTCCGGGCGTAAGTACGCTCATGACCGCTTCCAAACCTCTCCTCGTGCCGGTCATCGACAAGAATGCAAATCTTGGTAGAATTCTGAAGATCGGCCGCTTCAGAAACAAATAGAATACTATTCTAACAGTATTGCTACCTGAACACAGCGCCGTGAGGAGGAATATTTGATAGCGAGAAACGCAATTGTCGTGATCACACGCGGGTATCGTGATTATCCATGCGCAGTACACAGACGCCGGGATGAGTGATCATCCCTCCTCCACGATTGTTCATGAACTCACGACCGTACCCAATCTCTCGACACATACCGTTTCATTCCGCTTCTCCGTTCCCCGCGATGAAAATCAAAAGCCCGTAAAGGTTAGAGTACATGATGTAGCCGGCCGCAGCATCAAAACCATTCTTGATGCCTGCAACACATCAGGTATCTATAAGCTTCAATGGGATGGCAATGATACGGATGATATACCGGTCCGGCCGGTACGTATTTCATTACGGCGATAATTAGGAAACAAATTAGAAAGTACCCGGATACAGATCGTCCGGTAGTTCAGCGCTCGCTCATTTTGATATTTATGTCCCTGAGTTTGCGTATGATAGCAAGATTGACCTCTTGTCTGACCTCATCGAGCCTTTCCGGTATGGATATGTAGTAGCGTATCAGGATGTCGAACGCACCATGCGTGAAACCGGCTAAGGATGCATAAGGACATTTTTCCGCACCTTCGGTCGCCTCGATCGCTTCCCTGATCGCCTGAAGCGCACGCTTGACCGCTTCATCGGTTTCACTCGTCGCGATATATATATGTGTCATGATCAGTCTCCGCGGCGAAGTCTCATCCTGACCAGGACGGATCTCAGGTGCGATCCGCGTGATATTATTCACCAGGAGTACGAACAGGATCGCAAGGATCGCGCTCACGATCAACGCGGGGTAGAATTGAGAATATAGTGCGATGATCACCGCACTGGCCGCGATCAAACAGGCGATCGTATATATCCTCATTACGTTCCGACTCACGACCCTGAAGAGCGCGATCAAAGCTCCTTTTCCGACATTCAATATCACCCATCCCGCATTGATGAAAAGCAGAATCCCGAAGGCCCGCTCCAGCGCATCCGGCGATAGCACTGGCAGATGCAGGAACGAATACGCACAGCCATAACCAGTGACAAGGATAAAGAACATGAGTGGACCAAAGCACCCATCAAAAAGCCAAAGAAGACGCTTCTTTTTTTCGGCAAAGACTATCCGCAGCGCCTTAAAGGCGATGGCGCACACATACATGATCGCGAGTCCAGCAATCAGAATACCGATGAATATCATGTTATTCGTGCTAAAATAGGATTGAAGCCGGTCTCCCATGGATCGTTCCGCTACGGGCCCTTTGTAAACGCACAGTTCAACACCTGGGTCTCGACCTTTCCCGACCAGTTCGCAGGCGCCTGGCTGATGTCGATTGAAAACCATCGTGTTTTCTTTGACCCGAGTGGCTCGGATCCGAGCGGATGCGCCGTCGCAGTAAAACAGGGTTCATGCGCGGTGGTATATCCAACAATATACACTTCAACATCAGAAAGCGACCGGTCGCCCTGATTCTTCAGTAACGCTGAAAGACGGGGCTTACCATCTTTTGCATAGTACATCTTGACACCGCTGATCTTGATATGTTCTGCCATATAATCTAAACGATCCTGAGCCTGTGCAGTTTCGATCTGCCTCTGCTCTTCCCAGTTACCGTATATATACCAGGAACGGTCCTCATTTGCCATTGTGAGCATACCCTGATACGATCGTAGACAAACAGCAGCCGAATCCATTTCATCCCTGATATCCATGTCAACGATCGTGTCGATCGTAAAAAATAGAAGGTTGAGGATCTCCCCCATGAACAGAGGAGCGTGTATAATAAGATGCGCACGGAGAGTATCGCCATCAATGTCTACACGGTCAAGCAGAAAGACAATGCGGTCCTGGTGCTGTTCAACAAATCGATGTTCATCCAGAGTGAATGAATACATGGATATGAATTCATCCGCCGCGATCGTTGACCGGTCCATGAACACAAAATAGCCATGGACCTGGACAAGATCATTTCTAAGGATGGCATCAAAACATGAAGCAAAACGTTCCTCAGGTGGCTCGACCGCACACTGGACAAACAGAATCACACAGACCGGGATGAACCGTAAAATTACCTTCATCGCGTTCGCCATTTTCCTATCTATTTCTCCACAACAAGAGAGTTATACACCATGTGCTTACGCTATGCGCAATATCCATGCCAGATAAAAACATCGTGATTACGTCTACTTACGCAATTATCTTTGTCTCGAGTACAGTAAGACACAGCCAATGATACAGAAAAAAAGGAACAAATCAAGACAATTCCGCCCTTAGCCGTATTGAAGATGGGTATAGGTTGTGAAGCGAGAGCTGTTGTATCCCTTTCAATGTATCTGTGTTCTTTGAATAAAGTGTACTACTATGCCAGACATGCTAAAAATCAGGTGTGTGGGATGTCCTTATGAGCTGTTATGTTATTTCGTCATTTTGTTACCGCCGAAGGCTTTTTATTACAGCGCAGCGTGTCTCATCTGCTCGCATTACGCTTTACGCATTACGGTCTTTTCTCTTGGCTTACTGCCTACTGTTTGCGGTTTTCTCACCGAGTCTTTGCCGGATGTAATCGGCGCGCCGGATATCACGCTCATGCTCTTCAAAAACTTCGTTGAAATACAGCTGAATATTGGCCGGTCTCGACACAAGAAGGATCTCGTTTACAACATCCAGACCGATATCTTTGATCACCCCAACCCCGATACCAAAACGCACCGCGGACAGGAGATTAAGCACTTCGTCGGTGCTGATGATGCGTGCGGAACGCAGCACGGCAATACTGCGGAAAATCTTGTCCTCGAATTCATGGCGTGCCTTCTCGAATATCACATCACGTGCTTTTTTCTCGATATCCATTATCATGTGGGTGAGTTTTACGATTGTCTCCATGATATCCTCTTCCTTGAGTCCGAGGGTATGCTGGTTCGAAATCTGAAACATGCTTCCTTTTATTTCACTCCCCTCACCATAGATACCGCGCACCGCCATACCCAGTTGTACCGCGCCTTTCAACACCTTCTCGACCTCGTTGGTGAATACCAATCCGGGAAGGTGGAGCAGCACTGATGCCCGCATCCCGGTCCCGATGTTCGTGGGACAGGAAGTAATGTACCCGTATTGATCGTGGAACGCATACTGTACCTCGTTACCGATCCTCTCTTCCAGTTCGAATGCAAGCGTCGAGAGACGGGCAAACGCTAATCCATATGATAGACACTGAATTCGCAGGTGGTCTTCTTCGTTGATCATAACCGATAGGTTACCGGCGTGGTTTACATACAGACCGCTCTGACGGTCGGCTTTAAGAAAATCGGGGGATATCAAATGGCACTCCAGGAGCGATTCGCGTTCCAGGAGCGAGAGTCTCTTCATGATGATGAATTCACCGCCATCGTTTGCATCGACGATCGAACGGACTAATCCAAGAAGACGCTGTGCATCCTTCGGTTTCATTTTCATCTCAAACGGTAACTCGCTGAAATTACGGGCCAGGCGAATACGTGAGGAAACTACGATCTCATCGTCGCAATTCGTGGATTTCGATCCCTGAGGAGGGATGAGCCACCGGATATTATTCATCATGATCGATCCCATATCCTTTCAGTTTGTCCCTGATCTTCGCGGCATCCTCGTACGCCTCCTGGTCCAGCGCTTTTTTCAATTCCTCACGGAGCCGGAAAACTTCAAAGCCTCTTTTTTCACCGAAGCCTGCGCGCCGTCCCACATGCCGGTCGCTCTGCTGAATCTGTTTGATAAGATTTTTTATATGGGGTTCAAATGTTGTCACACATTGACTGCAGCCGAACCGACCGGTACGCTTGAATTCTGCCAGTGACAGGAAACAGACTGAACAAATCACCTGTTCGTCGCGCGCGCTCCTCTTCTGCAGGAGTTTTTGCAGGATCTCAGTCGTGCTCATT
>JAFGPO010000099.1 GCA_016936155.1 Caldifarciminota bacterium | reverse complement strand
GAAGATCGTTGTCAATGTCGGGGTCGGTGAAGCCGTGAACGATACCAAAGTACTTGATATCGTACGGGATGATCTGGCCAGGATATTTGGTCAGGCACCGGTTCCGACCAAAGCAAAACGACCGATATCGAATTTCCATATCCGCAAAGGAATGACGATCGGCATGAAAATCACCCTGCGCGGGGCACGGATGTATGAGTTTTTCGACCGTTTTGTTAATGTTGCTTCCCCCCGGATCCGCGATTTCCGTGGTTTCTCGCGAAATTCCTTTGATGGACGCGGCTGCTATAATCTTGGACTTACTGAACAAACGATCTTTCCAGAAATTGAATATGATAAGATCAAAAAAGTATTCGGTATGGATATTGCGATCGTGACAACCGCAAAAAAAGATGAAGATGCCATCGCATTGCTCGAAGGCCTCGGCATGCCGTTTACACGCAAGAAATAACAGGGAGACATATGGCAAAATTGTGTTTGATCAACAAGTCACAAAAGAAACCCAAGTTCACCACACGGAGATACAATCGATGTTTCCGCTGTGGACGAGCACGAGCATACTACCGTAAGTTCGGCTTGTGCCGCATCTGCCTGCGCGAGCTTGCACTCAAGGGAGAACTCCCGGGCGTGCGCAAAGCAACATGGTGAATCCTGCTTCGCAGGAAAGTTATTCGCAATTGCGTAATTAAGTAATTAACACAAAAAGCGGCTGACAAGCCGCTCTTTACTTTTTCTCCTGGTTCCTGGTATTCACTGTATCTACAGCTCTCGTCTTCCTTCTATCGCCCGGCTCAAGGTCGTAGTGTCTGCGAGGTCGAGGTCGCTGCCCATGGGCAGACCGCGCGCGATGCGGGTAACTTTGATGCCCAAAGGTTTCAGGAGTTTCGCGATGTAGATCGCGGTGACATCCCCTTCCGTCGTGGGATTCGTGGCGATGATCACCTCGTCCACTGCCTCTATCTGCAGCCGTCGGATCAACGACTGTATCCGCAGGTCATCCGGGCCGATATTGTCGATCGGTGAAATCACGCCATGGATCACATGGTAGAGACCGTGATATTCGATTGTCCGTTCGATCACCATGACGTCGGATGGCTGTTCAACAATGCACAACATTTTGTGGTCGCGCGACGATTCGGAACAGATCGGACAGGGATCTTGTTCTGATAAATTGTGGCATTGCGAACACTCCTTGAGCTGCGTGCGTGCCCGCAGGATCGCCTGAGTTAATTCTTCGACGCGTGTTTTTTCCATTTTCTGCAAGAAAAAAGCCAGACGCTGGGCGGTTTTCCGCCCGACCCCGGGCAACCACTGCAATTTATCGATCAGGTCCGTGAGTAAGGACATGGCTTATTCTAATGATTATCACCATCAAGTCAATGTACTGCATGAAAACCAACGGTGATCAGCCGCCTTTTGATGACACGGATGAATGACAAAGGCCAAATCTCAAATGTCAAACGAATGCTAATATCCCAATATAAGAGAGTATTTGGTATTGTGCATTGGATATTGACTTGTCATTCGAGCTTTGATATTTGAACTTTATCTTTTGTATTTCTTGATGCCTTCCTCGTAAAGATCTCCGCCGTGTGCGTCGATCGCCACGATCACCGGGAAATTCTCGACATCCAGCTCGCGGATCGCTTCCGGGCCGAGATCGTCATAGGCAATGATCTTCATGGCTTTGATGTTCTTAGCGATCAGCGCAGCGGCTCCTCCGGTAGCAGAAAAATAGACTGCTTTGTTTTTTTTCATCGCATCCTTGACATTCATGGAGCGCACGCCCTTGCCGATCATACCTTTCATGCCGAGTTCCATGAGCAGAGGCGCGTAGGGGTCCATACGATAGGAAGTCGTCGGCCCGGCTGGACCAATAACATACCCCGGCTTGGCTGGTGCCGGTCCAACATAGTATATGATCTGTCCTTTGATATCCACCGGGAGTGCTTCACCCTTGCTCGCCAGGTCGTACAAGCGCTTATGGGCCGCATCACGTCCAGTAAGGATCTTTCCCGTAATAAGAACACTGTCACCGATCTTCAGTTTCATGACATCTTCATCAGAAAGCGGTGTCGTCAATTTAATTGGTTCTGCCATTGTATGCCTCCTTATAGCACGGCGCTCTTGTGCCGTGCAGCATGACAGTTCATATTAACGGCTGCTGGAAACGATGCGATGTGACGGGGATGAACTTCAATAAAAACATCCAGCGCCGTAGTCCTGCCGCCCAATCCCATGGGTCCGATACCAAGATTGTTTATCTTTTCCAGAAGTTCGCGCTCTACATCAGCATAAAAAGGATCGGGATGTCTTTGACCGATATCCCGAAGCAAAGCCTTCTTGGCGAGAAATGCAACGTGTTCGAACGTTCCGCCTATACCAACACCGACAACGACCGGTGGACAGGGATTCGCGCTGGAGCGGGTCACCTTGTCAATCACGAATTCTTTGACACCTTCGATGCCATCCGCGGGCTTGCCCATCTTCACCTCGCTCATGTTCTCGCTGCCGCCGCCTTTTGGTGCGACCGTGATCTTGATCTTATCACCCGGAACGAATGTAGTATGGATGATTGCCGGCGTATTATCACCGGTGTTCTTTCCTTTGATCGGATCCACTAGAATGGATTTCCTCAAAAAGCCATCCGTGTATCCCTGTCGCACACCTTCGTTGATCGCCGGCACTAACCCGCCCTTAACATGGACATCGTCACCGAGTTCGACGAAAACGACCGCGAATCCACAGTCCTGACACAACGGTATCTTTTCCGTCCTGGCGATCTCGGCATTCTTGAGAAGCTGATTCAATATATCTTTCCCGGTCGGGGATTCTTCCTGTCCCAGCGCCTTCTTGATCGCATTGATAACATCCTCGCCGAGGTAGTAGTTTGCTTCCATGCATAAACGGGCTACCGTCTCAGCTACGACACTCCCTTCGATCTCTCTCATTGCTACTCCTTTCTTTTCGTATCGTATCAAGGAGAAAACTTCGTCATTTTGTTGGTTCCAAGACCACGATCTTAGTGTGTGCGGGAAGCGTATCCTTTGTCACGTTATACTCCCCGGTTATTCGTTCTACTTTTTTCGACTCTATATATTCCTCGATCGGGGCGATCGGAAACCCGCATTTACCTGTTTTGAAATGCATCGGTATTACTACTTTTGGTTTCAGTGCATCCACCAGTTTGTCCGCGCCCGCTGTATCGATGGTGAAATGTCCTCCAACTGGAACAAGCAGCACGTCCACATTGCCAAGCACGTTGATCTCTTCTTCGCTTAACTCATGTCCGAGATCGCCACAATGCACAACATCCATGCCGTCAACAGACAGTTTGAATATCACGTTACGACCCCTGTCCTTGCCTGCGTTTGTATCGTGATAACAATCCAGACCGCGGATCGTGACATCTCTTATAGCGCGTGCTTCCGCGCAGCGGACGAACACCGGATCCCCTTTTATGTTCGTATCATTATGGTCATCATGATCGTGGCTGATCGTTACAATATCAGCCTCTTCGTTGATCGCCTCGTACGCGATACCACCGTCGAAACATCCCGGCTTATAAGGATCCGTGATGATCCTGACACCAGTATCAGATGTTATGAGAAATGCCGCGTGGCCTAAGAACTTGATCTTCATGCAAACTCCTTTCCAACAACCTCACTATTAATCAATTACCACCGTCTCGCATTATGGGTGGTAAATAATAACTAAAATGAGAAAAAAATCAATATGTGTAGTGCTTCCAACAGGTGTTTTGGCATGAATACGTTGTACGATATGACTGAAAAAACGCGCTATTTCCGCCTGATTTTGAATAAACAGATAATGATACCACCGAACAAAATAAAGACTGAAACCGCAAACATGATCCACGCTGCAACCGGCATTATTCTTTCTCCTTTTTCTTATAGAGTATGACAGCGACCGCAATAAAAAGAATGATCACAACCCACCCGCCGAGGAACTCCGCGATCCGGGAATAACCGCCATACGCGCTCTTGATACGTTCCGCGACATTGATAATGAAAAGCGAACCGACAACAACGGGAGTAAGGTATTTCACACAAAAATCCCACCAGACACCGATCGAAAAATCCGATTTGCTGTTCGCATATTCACGCAATTTTACGATCTTGGCGGGGATAGAGAATATCGACCGATCACCTGCTTTACGCGCCAGGAAATCCTTCATGTCGTCGAAGCTGTAAAAGTATCCAACGGCGAAACACTGGATCAGACCGACAACGAGCAGTCCGAAATTATTCATGAAATAATCCACGATATCGAGCCAGTACAACCCGGCACGGGTTGTATAGATAATACCGATAACGAGCGCGAGGATCCCGAACCCGATATTTGCATGGACGCGTTTGACCTTAAATTTATCGATGATCGAAGCAGCACCCGCCTCGACCAGGGAAAACGCGGAATCAATGCCCAGGGTAAGCAGCATGATGAAGAAAAGGACACCGAATACCGGGGCTGCGATCGGCAGCATACTGATGATCGTGGGATAGGTCACAAAAGCGAGCTGCGGACCCGACTGCACGACTTCTGAAACCGGTAAGCCGCTTTGAGATGAATAGTAGCCCAGTGCGGAAAAGACTGCAAAACCTCCGATAAAAGAGGTGGCGTTATTCGCAAAACTCACAAGGAACGCGTTATTCACAACATCGGCTTTTTCCGGGAGAAAACTCGCATAGGTGATCTGCACGCCGAATCCGATTGTGAGAGAAAAGAACACCTGTGAATAAGCGGCAAGCCATACCTGATAATTCAATAATGCGCTGAAATCAGGGGTCAGATAGAATTTGATTCCCTCGATCGCACCTGGCAGCGTAATACCGCGGATCACCAGCACGATCAGAATGACCCATGGAATAATAACGGTGAAATAAACGACCTTGCCGACCGTCTTCACGCCCTTCCAGATCGCCGCGATCACGCATACCCATGTCAGCACGAGCGCGAGCGCGATCCACCACTGGATGCCGCCGATCTGCATGGGTGAATCTGACAGTTTCAAGAAATCGTTGAAAAAGAACGCCTGGGTATCCGTACCCCATGCCAGGTTGAACGAGAATTTCAGGTAGTTAAAGCACCACCCCATCACCACTGCGTAGTACGTAACGATACCGAATCCGACGAGCAAGGCGAACCAGCCCAAAACCTCAAAGCCCTTTTTAAGGTGACCCAGGGCTAGCGGAGCCGGTCTGGAGATCCGATGACCCAGGGAGAATTCAAGGATCATAAGGGGGATCCCAGCGGTCAGTAACGCTACAAGGTATGGTATAAGGAACGCACCTCCCCCGTTCGCATAGCATACGTAGGGGAAGCGCCATATATTGCCAAGACCGATCGCAGAACCGATCGAGGCTAAAACGAATGATGTCCTGCTCTCCCAGATATCTCGCATGGCGAATTATATTTACTTACTACAATATGTCAAGATAACTGGAAGGTCCACCGGATACTAACAAAAAGCATCTGGTACTGCGGTCCTTCCTTCGAACGTGATGACACCCTGACCGCCGAACGTGACTTTCATAATCTGGCTCTTATGAGTATGCACGTGAACATAAACGCACCCGGGACGACCCATTGAATATCCCTGTTCGATCACGATCCGGGTCATCTCCTCAATATCGACGATCTGGTTATGCACAAAATAACACCCCAGCGATGCGCTCGCAAGCCCGGACACCGGATCCTCGTTGATCCCGACACTGGGCGCGAAATGGCGCATGTGGGCATTGTACTCTTTTTCAATGGTCGCCATACAAAACGTCGCGATACCGGTTATATGATACCGGTCACAGTAATTCTTCATCAGCTGGAAATTCGGCTTGACTGCGGCGATCGCCGTGCAATCAGCGACCGGTACAATGATATCCGTACAGCCGGACAAAGCAACAACGCCAAGCG
Organism: Caldifarciminota bacterium; assembly: GCA_016936155.1. GTDB lineage: Bacteria > Hydrothermota > Tepidihabitantia > SM23-42 > SM23-42 > JAFGPO01. The sequence goes on along the minus strand of JAFGPO010000099.1, from coordinate 33,348 downwards.
GATATTTCGATTCAATGATATCGACTGGCGGTATACCCAGGCAGCGTGCGATCTGTTTGCTGTCAAGCGCGATACTCAAGAATTGCGGCACCGACAAGGATACGGTCACGCGTTCGATCTTCCTGTCGCGCACGCGCAGTTCGATATGCTGCATGCCCGTACGGGTCTTCTGCCGTATCAGGGTGATCGGTTCCGTGAATTTCAGCAATCCTTCATTTTCTATTGCCAGGTAGGCCGCGATCGTTCCGTGGCCTGAGAAATTGATCTCTTCAGAATGGCTGAAAAACCGGAGTGAAAGTTCCGCCGCCTCCTTTTCCATGTACACAAATACCGTGTCTGAGATCGGATTGAGTTCGCTCGCGAATTTAATAAGTTTGGCTTCGCTCTCACTGGGATCCACTCCGATCACTACCCAAGCCGGATTGCCGCAATACGGTTTTTTGGCAAATGTATCAACGCGTTTTGTTTTCACCCATTGCATACTCTATTATAATAACCATTGAATTACTGTCAACTGTTTCGATCATTGACTTGCGCATCTTTTTACCTACACTATAGCATGCGCTTCATTTTACCTGAAATAAGGGAGCTCATTGCGAGCAAGAAAAAACGCACGATCAAAAAGGTAGCATCCTATTTTGAACCGGCGGATATTGCGGAAATCTGGTTAGAACTGAAGACCGACGAACAACTCATGCTGTTCAATGCGCTTGAGACACGCTTTGCCGCGGACATCTTTGAATTGCTGAACGAAGAGGAAATGATCGAGCTTCTGCACAGCCTCTCGCTTGTGCGCAAAAAAGAGATTATTAATGAAATGTCGCCCGACGACCGGACCGACCTTTTCGCTATGCTGCCGGAGGCTGAGACCTCTAAATTGATACCCTTGCTCGACGAGGATGAGCAGATACGCGCCCGAGAACTGCTCGCATACAAGGAAAATACAGCCGGCGGCCTTATGACCACCGATCTTATCACGGTATCCGTGAACGAGAAGACCGGATTCGTTATGCGGGAGCTGCGCGCCAAGGCCAAGGAGATCGATTTTATCGAAAATATCTACGTTGTCGATAAAGTGAACCGGCTTCAGGGGATCATTCCGCTCAAAGACCTTCTCACCGCCACTCCCCAGCGCAAAGTGAGCACGGTGATGGATACTCATTTTATCAGTGTAACGCTCGATATGGACCAGGAAGAGATCGCACGATTGTTCAGCAAATATGACGAAACCGCTCTGCCCGTGCTCGATAAAGTCGGCAGGATCAAAGGGGTCATAACGGTTGATGATGTGATCGATGTTATCCACGAGGAAGCCAGCGAAGACATCTACCACTTCGGCGCGGCCGGGGTGACCGATGAATACCTTGCTGCTAATCCGGTCCATGTTGCCCAGAAAAGGGTGATCTGGCTCATCATTCTTGCGCTTGCCGGATTCATATCCGGTAGTGTATTGGAGCACTATTCGTTCCTGCTGTCGAGCATCGTAACCCTCAGTTTCTTCATACCGATACTCATGAACACGAGCGGCAGCGCTGGTACACAGGCCGCCACGGTCGTAGTCAGGGGTCTGGCGACCGGAGAGATCAAGATCCGCGATATCTGGAAGGTAATCAAGAAAGAGTTTTTCATCGGTATCCTCATGGGGATCATTGCCGGCGGGATAACCGCACTGCGCGCGATCATCCTTAACGGCGATTTCATGCTCGGCGTGACCGTCGCGATCGCAATGATCGCGGCGATCATCATTGCAACATCGCTCGGCGGCATCCTCCCTATCCTTTTTAAGAAATTGGGCGTGGATCCGGCGTTGATGTCAGGACCGCTTATCGCAACGATCCTCGACACGACCACGCTCCTGATCTACTTCAATGTGACGATTTGGTTGTTGTACCGGTTGTAAATACGCTACTTCGCTAGACGCTGCCCTACGCTTCGCTGTACTTACCAGGAACTATTGACGCTAGACGCTACTTAAAAGACCGCGAACCGTAGGCACTAAGCAGTAAGCCGAGGAATACTGCGTACAGCGTAAGGCGTAATGCGAATCATTACTCAATGACGAGTGACTAGTGACCAGTGACAAAAAAAGGGCGGCTTGCGCCGCCCTTTTTCAAATCGAACTGTTGGCTTAGTCTTCGTTCTTGTTTATGCCTTTTGAGAAGAACGGATAATCAGGGATGTTCTGGTAGGCGTAGGTAATGGTTACGGTATAGTCTGTACTATCATCTAATGCGTCAACATGAATTTTAGCGTAATTACCGTCCTCTGTTTTTGCGACCACCAAATCACCTATGGTAATTCCGACATACGCAGTATCATTCGGTTCTGTTGTGACTTCGTATAGATCATCAAACTCCATCTGTCCCATATTCACAAAAGCAGTTACGCGTGCACCTGTTCCCCACTCAAGACTATGTGACGGAGAATCGAATGCAGTAGTGTCTTCTACTACTGTCCAATAATCAACAAACATGTCGGCGCCACCACTTACCATGGCAGAATCGTACATAACTGTGGCATCTGAGAATCTAATCGCACAACTATCATCTACACCTGGTGTGTTCAACTCGAATTTCACCGTCGCGGTGAATTCCGGTCTCGGTGATGCCTCTACGAACGGCACATCAAGATTGTAACTGCCGACTTTGTCGTCGACATTCACGGTTCTCACCTGGATGTAATACACGAGCGTATCATCGAGATCCTCGATCGTATAGGTATTGCCGGTGATAACTGTCGCATTATCCTTGTTCAGGTCCTCCCCGTTCTCATTCATAAGATCGGTCGTATCCGTATACACGTAGACATTGTACCCTGAGAAATCCGCGTCGTCTTCAACGGCGGTGTCGACTATCCAGCCGACCGTTACATAATCATCACCCATGATCACGGTATCGATCTCGGGTGCATCCAGTTCCACTGCACCGCCACATCCGATAATGAACATGGCAGCACTTAACAAAGCAACAAACATCAGCTTCTTCATTGTTCCTCCTTAATGTTAGGGTTAACAAATATTGCCTTTATATTGAATTCTGGGCATTCACTACTGCAAGGCAAACAGTAAAAATGCACTGATCACACTTGTATGGTCCTCGTATCACCTCCTTCCTAATAGGACTTTTAAGTAATAGAATTATAATGAAATATCGTAATTTGTCAAGACCTTTGATGCGTAAGGACGAACGACCCCGCGAACCGTATACCGTAAGCACCAGGCTGAGATACTTATTACTAGAAAAAAGGACGAAAGAACTAGAAAGTTTACGAATGACAAATTCAAAAAACTCAATGTCAAGTGAATGTCCAATAAAGAATAACCGATACTGTAGTGGTCGAGTTTACTCGACACATATTCCGTCATGTAGTGGTCATTGACAGAGCAATCTCTGCCACTACAACGCCCTCGCTTTCTATGACTTCTCCTGCCATCTCGTCACCTTCTTTTCACCCTATCATGCCTTACAGGATATTGAAATGCCCTGAATTGCCCTATCTGTTCCAAACATTGCTAACGTTATTAACACAATTAACGAACTCAACGATAGTAACGTCCTTTTATCGTTCACTTCAGTTTCTGCACGGCCTTCCGGAAATCCGGCAGCAAGATCTCTTGTAAGCGTATCGATCGAAGATACTCAAGAAAACCATCGATATCCAGATTCAAGTAGTGATCCTCGATCTGGTAGTGTTTTGGAAGATCGTAAAGGTAGGCACCGCTTCCTAAGGCATCCTCGAACCGAGCGATGTTTTTACTGATGATATGTCTGATCGTCCCGCTGTCCGGACATGGACACTGTTCATTGGTGACCTTATATCGGTTCAGGATCAATATTTTTGCATCAAGGTCAAGTGCATCAATACCTTCATGATCCAGGCTGTCGGCAAGCAGAGATCCATAGAGATTGCCAAGGAAGTGTACGATATAGATACTCCGGCCATCGCGCGCATACGGGAATACCAGCGGATCAAGATCCGGGAACAGCCGGTTCTTTATAACCGGCGCGAGCAGAAAAGAGTAGTTCCCATCACCCTTGCCTTCAAATACTTTTGCCATAGCGGGCGCATTACCGCGGAACACCGCGTACACTTTTTTATTCGTATCATCGATCCGTTCGATCTCCCAGCACCGGCCGCCAAGCATGAACTGCTGTTTCAAATGAAAGATCCGGCCGATACGCTGACCCGTGCCAGTATCGATGACATCGTATTCCCCGAAAGCGACCTCCGCGATGTTCGAATGGATCTTCCCATAGTTGATTTTTTTTTCCAATTTTGGGGAATTGTAGTAGATACCTGGCCTGCCCTGTTTTAGCGCCCCATTATCCAGCAATTCCTTGAACACGGTTTTGACCTGGTCTTGCGTGTACACGGGTTCCATTATGCGGTAGAGACTCTGTAGTGTCGAGCCGATACGCCGGCGCTGGAAAAGGTATGAATATATCTGCTGGGGAATGACTGAAAGCGATGGCTTGTATTTTTTTTCGAACAACCGGCCGGCGCGCGCGTTGTCGATGAACGTGTGAAAGAGTACCTCTTCCCACCGGCTGGTGTAGACGCCCATTGCGTATAAGCGGTTCGTACGGCGATTCCCCCGTCCGATGCGCTGCAGCAGCGAAGAAATATTGAACGGCGGGCGGTACAGAACAACACAATCGATATCACCGACATCAATACCCAGTTCGAGAGTACTGGTCGCGCAGAGGATCGCATGTTCACTGCGGATCATCTGCTGTTCGACCGCTTCACGCCGGCTCTTTTCCAGACTCGCATGGTGCACAAAAACCGCATCCTGGAACGGCGGACGGTTCAGTTCCTGCGAGAAAACTTCCGTTAAACTGCGGGCATTGAAAAAAACGAGAATCTTTTTAAATCCCCTTTCCCGCGCTGTCGAAAATAACTTCTCAATAAAATGCTTGCTGCCGATCAGTTCGAATCCCACTTCCCGGGGCGTTTCGAGCAGACACACGTGCGGATCGTCAAAGTACCGTGATCCTATTGCCAGATCATCGATAGTCGCGGACAGGGCGCAGTACTGCAGGCGGTCTTTGATACGACGAAGCCGGTTGAGCAGCACGCGCAGTTGATCGCCGCGTGGCGTGTTGTCGAGCAGGTGGATCTCATCGAGTATGACCCGCTGTAACGACATGAACACTTCTGGATGCCTTGTTATGAGAGAATCGAACGATTCTGGTGTGGTCAGGAGAACGGATGGCATCTTTTTGATATTCGGTTGAGGCAGATCACCGGTTTTCCGCCCGATCGTAAGCCCTGTGTATTCGATTGGATCGACCAGTCTGCGGTACAGGTCATTCACGAGCGCGCGGGTCGGGGATATATATAATATTCGTACCGCAGGCGCAGTGTCTTTGTCCAAAGCTGCTATAGTATTCTCAATGACCGGCGCGACAACCGCTTCGGTTTTCCCGCTTGCGGATGGTGAAATAACAACGACGTTCCGCCCTTCCAGGATATGCGGGATGGTCATCTCCTGGATCGGCAGAAACCGCCCGAACCGGCTGAAAAAAGAAACCCAGGTATGTTGTAAATGGGTCTTTATCTCCTCGCCGGTCATCTTGTTATATTCTGCAGGAGAGGTTTCCTAACCTCGACAGATTTCGCGGCTCGCCTGCCCCGGGAAAAGCCGCTCCTGTGTTTTGGCGTTATCTTCTTTCCGCGTCGGTGTATTTCCATTTCCCCTCGGCACCTCAGCTCCCCTGCTCAGGGGCTCCTCAGCTCCCCTGTTCCCAGCCGCAGCCAGTCCAGCGCTTCGACCGTGAACTTAATGAACTCCCGCAATTCCCCGCTTCCCTGTCTCAATGCAGCGTTGAATATCGTTTCCTTACGCGCCGTTTCTACCTGATGCCCAGGATACGCACACGCATAGACCTCTATAAGATGGTCAAAGATCACCTCAAGTTCCGGCTTGCTGAATTTCCTGAGCAGCATTTTTTGAGGTATCGCGTCCACAACATGGCTGATCGCACGAAATCCATGTAACGGGGTCATGGCGAGCACAAGAAATATATACGGATCATGATAGCAGTATGGTGTTGGACGCACCTTGTTATGGATCAACCGGCGATCGATCGTTTTCATCTCCTCTTTGTTCTGGGCGGACATGATCAAACCCTCCAGAAATCCCAATCCGCGGTCATAGTGACCGTAATCCCAGATCCGGGTCACGGTCTCGATTTCATCGAACAAACATACCAAACCACCAAATCCCAACTCATGGGCAAGATAACTGATACCGGTCAGGAGATAGGAATAGAAATCACCCGCCGTGGAAAAATCATACAGAGCAGGTATCCTCTGCCCTCCCCGCACACGGAACGGTGATCGTGGATCGAGCGCGTAGTTCTTGGTCGATTCCCCTTCGATCCATTGCCAGAACACTTCGCTCATAAGATCGATATTCTCGACATCCTTCATCCTTTTAATGACCGGGGACAAGAATACATGATCATCCATTTTAATCTTTGAAGACATGCGCAGCAAATCTCGAAAATGATATTCGCATCCGTCCTTTATGAAACGCATAGTATATATGAGTTCACGATACACGCGCTTGGGCCGGTACAGCGGCGTTTCCGCCATGCTCAATTCACAATATGCTGTGACCAACCCTTTTTTTAAGGACATGTGGCGTGCGTATTCGAGTAAATGGGTCTTTCCTGATCCATACGTTCCCTCGACCAGACAGACGCCCCCGGCCCCTTTTTGTAACTTGTCCATGGCTTGTTCAAGCTCGTTGATCTCGAAGGCGCGACCAAACGTGAAGTGTTCGATATCCTGGTGAGGCACTACCCCGAGGCGAAAGGCTTCGAGCAGGCGTTTGGATGATATACGGTCCAGAGTGGTGGCCGGCATGACGATCAATCGCAGCCATTTTGAAGGCAACCACAAGCAGAGTCCGCTGCGGAATTTCACCTGCGATTCTCCTGCATCCCACCTGGTGGCAACGACCACACCCTCCCCAAAGACCGGATGCGCGACGATCTTCTTCACCTGCGGAGCAGTTTCATTGTTGGATCGGTTCATTGAATCTCTTCGTTATGCGCTTTACGCACTGCGCCTTACGCAGTACGTCTTACGTTCAAAATTCTTCCTTCTCGACGTCTTCCTTCTCCTGCTCGGCGAGCTTCCTGACCGTGGACCGCAGCATCGTATGCGCATCCGCCGCGCTCACGATCTGCCCGTGCTCCCGGATGTACTGGAATGCTTCGATGATACCGATCACGAATATCCGGCGATAACTGATATCAAGGGACTGAAGCTCGAGTGCCGCGTGAATGACATTTTCCATTGAAGCGGCAAGGACCGGTTGTTCGAATGTCACACCATACGCCTGCTCGAAGACTTGAGCAAGATTAATACCCAATTGTGTCAAGAATTCCTTTGCGCTGAGCCCGATCTCTTCAAGGTTGATCTTCACGCCCATGGGATTTATCCGGGTAAAACTGGATCGTAACCGCTGCTTCAATGCCTCATATACACCGCCGCTCCCTTCGAGCAACAAGTTTTCGTCCGGTACCGCATAAAAGAACATTGCGCCCGGCAAACGGGAATTGCCGCATTCATCGACTAATTGCCGCAGATTATCCAGGGCGCGCCGCTTGTCCCGGGTCGACGATACGCTCATGCCGCGTTCCGCCTCGTCGAACAGGAGGATCAATCCTGCATATCCAATGCTGTTAATGAACTGCACGAGGCTGCGCAGCATACGGAACGCGGTGCTGCGATCGATACGTTCTGATATCCGGTAGCGCAGGCGCAGGTCCCGCGCAACATCCTCAGCCTTTAACCATTGTGTGATCGCATCAAATTCTTCATCATCATCCGCCGCAAGCGCCATGACCGCTCCCTTTATCGCATTCGTGAAGCTGGAACTTTCACAGGAACGGATCCGTTCGTTCATTGCCTGGTCATTGCGTCCATGTTTGAACCACGTCCTGAGTAAGGCATCGATCCCGATCGGGATGTTCTGTGTCGGATCCTCGTGAATCACCGGCGGTGTGATGTTCGCCACGACACGTTTATACACGAGTTCAAGGCGGTCGAACGGACACTCGGTCGGGCTCAGGCTCACATAACTGGTGATGAAATTGTTCCGCCATGAAAGCTCGCGGATAAGATATAAAAAATGTGTTTTCCCGCCCCCGTAATTACCGGTCACAAGTTTAAAAGACGAAAGGTTGTAACGAAGCATATCCTTCAAATATTCATTCTCGATCACCCCCAGATACGGCTCAACGCCAACGCTGAAATGTTCGATGCCGAATTCAGGAGGCGTCCCGAAACTCCCCAGTTTATGGATCATGGCTTTTGCCAGTCGCTTATCGATCTGTTTCATTGTGAATGCGGATCAACCCGTTTTTCAAAGGAAATATGGGAGTAATGCGTACCCTCCCCCTGTTCGTTCTCAAGGATCCAGAATGACTGCAGTTTGTCTGTTGTCGCATCGAAGGTAGCCACGTGGAAGTGCAGTCCGTGTTCGGCAATACCAGCCTGCTTTATCTGATAGAGAATATACGCCAACCGCACGCGCGGGAACTCGGTAAAATGGCTCTTTTGGGGATCGATGAAAAACCGCTTGTTTTGCTGCCTGACAACGAATTCCCGCAGAACATCGGATAACAGTACTTTTTCCCCCAGGGACTTTCCGTGAAAACGTATGACAAGCGCGTAGGCTTCTTTTAGTCGTTCCAGGTATTCCTGTGGCGAATGGTCCAGGGCGCGCAGCTTTTTGTCATAGGAAATGATCGAGCCAAACACTGCCTGTGGATGAAGCGTGATCCGGGAAATGATCTTCTCAATCTCGGGACCGAAGAACAGTGTCGCCTGTCCGAACTCAAAATCAAGTTTTAAGGTATAGAACCCTATGCGGAGCAGAGGATACTGACCTTTCACTGTGGTATTTTTTTGTGCGAACAGGGCCTGCAGTTTCTGTCCGAACTGGATCTTGAATTCCTCTTTGTTCTCAGCGATACGACCGCGCTCTGCTGCAAGCCACTGCTGCAGTTCATTTTTCAGGGTGCTTTCAGGAAGGGTTACCAGGTGTTTTTCAATATCCGTACATTGTTTTTCCAGAATATAAGCGTTCTCGACCGGCAATGCGGCATCTTCAGCAAAAAGGGCAAGCAATTTTACGATCTTCCGGGTCTCCCGCGATGCCTTTTTCAATTGTTCGATACTCTCGTGAAGATCGTGCATCCAGTATTATACCATGAATGCAAAAGGTGTCAAGCACATACCGGATACGATCATTCAATTCCCCGTTGAATGAAAACTTGATGTCTTTTTCACTGCTGACAGGAGTGTAAATGTCGCTAGCCATTGAGCAATGAATACAGATGCCTCTTGACTTAAGTCTAGAGAGCGCATATAATTACACAGGATTACCATGAAAAAATATCTCCTTTTCCTGGCTTTCATATCACTGCTGTATGCACAAACCGGTGCCCGGTATCTTATCATCGCCTATGACAATTTCTATGATATAACCCAACCCCTGGCCGAATGGAAATACCGGAAAGGCATGAAATCAAAACTCGTGCGCCTGTCGGAAGTCGGTTACAGCATGAATGAAATAAAGAATTATATTCAAAATGCGCATAATACATGGGATATTAAGCCGGAATACCTGCTTCTGGTCGGCGCTCCTAATTTGATCCCATTCCCGACCGTGAGCGGCACTTATTCGGATAATTTTTATACTGATATAACCGGGGATTTTTTCAACGAAATCCTGTCCGGGAGAATGACCGTGCATGACATCACCGAGGCTGCGAACGTCATCAACAAAACGCTCCTGTATGAACGGTACACGGATTGCACGGATCCCGAATGGATGATCAATGCCTGCTTGATCGTCAATTGCGATTATGATCCGGATGATTCTATCTACTGGTCGGATGCCCACCATGCAGCCGGATTGATGGTCCAGTATGGATTCATTGATATCGACACCTTATCTGATTATTACGGCCATTCATCATCGCACGTCATTGACGCGGTAAATAACGGCGTCGGCATTGTCATGTACCGCGGACAGGGGTTGAACAACTGGTGCCCCCCGTTCGATGTCTACCCGGATCAAGCACAGAACGGGAACAAACTGCCGATCGTCTTGTCGACCACGTGCCGGACCATGGGCACAGGACCAACCCCTGCGGCTGCTGAACGCTGGCTCCTCACCGGCACGGTCGCACAGCCCAAGGGCGCAGTCGGATTCTTCCCCACGACCACGTGCGTGTCTAACCAGGCGTACCTGCGCAGCGCAGTAGCCAAAGGATTTCATACAGGGCTCTTTACCGAGGGAAAGCATACGTTCGGGCAAGCCTGCGAAGCAGGCCGCTGCAACGTGTACCGTCTGCACCAATACCAGGGCGGACTGTATGAATACCTGGGGTTCACCACCCTTGGCGACCCGGAACTGAACATCTGGACATCATCACCGCTCTCGATCGCGGTCGAACACCCGGACTTTGCCGCCTATGAATACGATGAAATAACCATTACGGTAACCGACTCATCAGGCAATCTCTATATATCCGGCGCGATCGTATGCCTGGCTGGTGACGCTGACACGACAGTGTATGTGGTCGATACCACTGATACACAGGGAACCGTGACCATGGCTATTGAACCTCATGTGATCGACGACACGGTCTACGTGACGGTGACCGGTCACAACATCCTGCCCTACGAAGGGTCTTTGATCGTAAAAATGATGTCATACTGCTACATGCGCTACCTGAACTCCTGGATCGATGATTCGATCGGCGGGAACGATGATGGCAAGATGAATCCTACCGAGAGCATAGTACTTCCCCTGTGGATCGAGAATATCGGCGAAAGTACGGGAGTGAACATCAGCGGCGTTCTCCGGACTACAGACCCGTTCATCGAGATAGTCGACTCGATCAGATCATTCGGGAATATTCCTGGCCAGGATTCAGCGTTTACCGGAACTGATGGCTATCGCCTCAATGTCATGCACTCCTGTCCAGACCAGCACGCAGTCACATTCGAACTTCATCTCGACGACATCAACGATTCCACCTGGATATCAACATTTATCCATAGAGTGCATGCGCCGGCATTCCGTTTCGATGGCGCGACCACTCAGGGTGGGAATAATAATTCCATTATCGATCCCGGTGAAACGCTGGATGTGTTTATCACGGTGACGAACACGGGATCGATCGCTGCGGATAGTGTCTCCTCAATTTTGATCTCCGAGAGCTCTGATCTTATGATCCTGGACAGCATAGCAGTGTTCGATCATATCGGAGCTGACAGTTCCAAGATCAACACGAATGATCCGTTCACGATCGCTATCGATACCGCCACACAAGTGGGCACGATCATGAACTTTCTTGTACCGATCACATCCAATTATCTGAATGACACGCTTATGTTCAGCATGGTAGTCGGCGAAAAATGCTACTATCTCTGGAATCCGGATCCATCACCCCAGTCCGGGGAGAATATCCATTCGATCCTCACCAGTCTCGGGTATCAGGGCGATTGTGGAACCGCCCTTCCTGACCACATGGACTTGTATCGTTCGCTCTTTATCTGTCTGGGAGTATATTCAAACCGATACTTGATCGAAACCAACGCCCCGGAGGCGATAACGATCACCGGTTATATAAATGGCGGGGGGAATGCGTACCTTGAAGGCAGTTCAACATGGTTTGTCGATCCCCACTATTTCAATGGACATGATTTCGGCCCGCTCTTCGGGTTACAATCCAATGACTGGAGCTATGGCACCCTTGGTCCGATCATTGGTCAGACGAGCACGTTTGGCCAGGGAATGTACTTCACCTACGTCGGCGAGAACGCCTATATGGACCACCTCACGCCGATCGGGAACGGGGTCACGATCTTCAGGGATGTCGATAATTATTATAATTGCTGCATTGCTCAGGCGACTGCCTCATACCGGACCGTCGCCACGGACTTCGAGTTAGGATTCATGCATGACAGCATCCCCCCTTCAACGCGTGCTGCGCTGCTCGATTCGATCATGAAATTCTTCGGTGTCATGAATCCCGGGGTGCATGAGACAAAAACATCTGTTCTGACAAGGGCCGTGCAGTTCACGGTTAGTCCGAATCCATGCCGGGGATCCTGCACCATCCAGCTCACAGGTACGACCATCGACAAGGAAGCGATCATTGCGATCTATGATATAGCTGGAAGACAGGTCTTCCTGGTAACAGCGCCAGTAACCCGATCAGGCACGTCGTTTACCTGGTCAGGACGGGATACCCAGGGACGTAACCTTGCCAAAGGGGTCTATTTCATACAATGTACCATTGATGGAACCGAACGATCACGCAAGATCGTTCTCATGAAATAAACAATCGATCACTTTACTACCTGCAGGAGAAAGAATGTAGGTTCGGGTGTTTGTCCAACAAGTTTGAACTTATTTTGTTCCCGTTTGATGACCGGTGTTAAAAGGTGCTCTTGCGTCTTTTCATCGTAGAACGCGTCGAATATCACATAATCACACTGCAGTATCGCATCCATCATCTCGTAATGATCCGCAGTATGGGGAATGATGACCGATTTATGACCGGAAATCAGGTATACGAATTCGGGTTTTCGCGCCATGATCACCCGCCCCGGCGGGATGTTGTGTTTGATCCAGTTCAGCAATGCGAAATACTGGTGCCAGATCGCATCATACCCCGCGTATTTCTGTCCCTTAAAATAATGGATGTTGGTCCTGATCATATCGCGGGCAGCCCGGCCCATAGCGAATGAGTTCAAAAGGATGAGTATTCCGACGACCGTGATCATGAGATATTTGAATTTCACTTTTCGACTGATCCAGAAGAGCGCAGTGAATACATAGAAAACCATGATCGGCAATATTGGCAGGAGGAAACGCTCGGACGCCCAGATCCTGGGCCAGGAAAGAATGATCGCAACACCTCCGATCAGATAGATATCGAGTACCGAGAATTTACGACTGCTGATGGTGAAGCCTAACAGAATAAGACCGACAAAGAACCCTCCGGCGATACCAAACAGTACCTTTGACTGCAGTATCGGGAGCAAGGTCTTTGGTATGAACCCGAAGGCATACACGTCGAAATTCTCCCCTATTCTCCGGATGAAATCGATGGCGCCGATCTTCCCGGATGATTGATCGAATACATCCCGTGCGAATAACTGATCGAAATACGTATCTGATGCGCTGAGCGCGGCGTTGCGCATATGCCAAGGGATATAGGCGATACCGAACACGATGAGCAGAATAAAAAGGTACTTGAAGCGCTTTTTCAAAAGAAGCATGATCGCCATACTGATGATCAAGATCATGCCCGTAGTACGGATGAACACGGCAAACGTCGCCATCCCGAACGAAAGGTAGTACATGACAGGATTCTTTTCTTCGGCCATGTAGAAAAAGTACAAGGCGCCGAGCGTAAAAAAGAGGTACGGCATCTCGGACAGCACGCGGTGGCTATAAACGACAATGATCGGCAGACTCAAGAAAAAAGCCATGATGAACTTGGTCTTGCCCTCGTACAGGTATCGGGCGATTGCGTATAAAAAATAGAGCGCACCTACACTGATACAAAAAACAACGAACTTGAAGATCAGGATGTTTTTTCCAAAGATAACATAGGGTAGGCAAAGTAACAACGGAAACCCGGGCGGGAAATGTGTGTTCGGTGGTTCATCAGGCAAATACACCGTCCGATAACCTTTCCCGGAAACGATCGATTCCGCAAGGGCGATATACTGAGCATTGTCTCCTCCAACGAACAACCGGGGGCTGAAGAGTAATAGTGTCAGTATGAGGAAAATACCGGAATATAAAAGGAATATTCTTTTGTTCTCCGTGTACACTTTATTTTTCATACGCACGCTTCACCGAACATGCTACATGGCGCAAACATTCTATATTTTGAATTTCTCGCCTAAATACAATTGCCGGGCTTTGGGATCATTGATCAATGTCTGGGCATCTCCGGAAAGGAGCACCTGGGCATCATAGATCAAATATGCCCGGTCCGTGATCTCCAGGGTCTCCCGTACATTGTGATCCGAGATCAGAATGCCGATGCCCTGATCCTTTAAATTCAGGATCAAATCCTGGAGTTCCGCACGCGAGATCGGATCGATACCGGTGAACGGCTCATCGAGCAGCAGGAACTTCGGCTTACTGATAAGCGCGCGCGCGATCTCGACCCGGCGGCGTTCACCGCCTGACAGCGTATACGCTTTTTGTGTCGTCACATGGGTCAGATTGAACTGTTTGAGCTGGCCTTCTGCCAGGCGTTGCGCCTCCTTGCGGTCAACACCGAGGATCTCATAGACCGCCACAAGATTTTCGTCGACCCGCAGTTTGCGGAAAACACTCGGTTCCTGACATAAGAACGCGATCCCCTGGCGCGCCCGTTTATACATGGGCAGCTCGGTGATGACGGTATCATCAAGCATAATATCGCCGCTTTTGGGCGCGAGCAGGCCAACGATCATGTTGAACGTCGTTGTCTTTCCCGCGCCATTCGGTCCAAGGAGCCCAACGACCTCGCCCTGGTTGATCTCAAGATCGACCCGGTTAACGACGATCCTGCGCCCGTAGAATTTCGTAAGCTCTTTAGTCTTCAGTATCATCTGTCCCTCGCTTCAACTGAAGCACACCGTGCGGACTACCTTCCACGATTATCCGTACGGCCTCGCCGTTCTCAAAGTAAACAGTAATCGTATCGCCCTCTACATTATTGATATTCCCTTCTTCTGAACGATATTCAGAATCACCATTGTACACGCTGAATGACTCTATCTCTTCGGATTTCATGGAGAACCGCCCGGCCTCCCCATTGAGCCTGTTCTGCTTCTCCACGACATGAGGACGGATCATCGCACCGCGGTCTGAGACAAGATCGAATGAAAAGGTATCACACTGGACAGTTATGCTATCGATCCGTGCGATAACGGACTCATAGCCATAAAACATTTCTTCCTTGGCGTGGAGCTCGAAGCGCAGCGCGCTGATGTCTATTGGATCTTTTTCTTCCCGCAGAAGTTCCAATCTCGGGGATCGCTCCAGATACCCTTTATCGTCCCGCAGATCGTACCATCCCATACCGCCATATCCGATCATATTGTTACTGGTGTCCTCGATCACGACATTCCGGTGCATTTCAACGTAGTGCTTTGCGCCGTCATAGAAAAGCGAATCCGCTCGTATGATCTGGGCGTTGGATACCAGCTCTACGCCGCCGCCAAGATATCCCTTATTATCGCTGAAATAGTATTGTGCATGATGCGCGGTGATAAACCCATCCTTGTCTGAAATAACAACACTGTCTTTGAGCGTAACGTGGTCTTCTTCTTCATGCAGCCGCGCGTCTTTGCATACGATCCTGGTTTCGTCGTCCTCGATCACAACATTCCCGATCAAATGAATTACACTCATGCCGTTTTCCTTTATGATCTCCACCTTATCTGCGGAGAACGGCGTGAGGCAAAAACAAACGAAAATCAGTATGTTCATTCGATCCCTCTTCTGTCTATCAAATTTCGCACAGGAGAGGTTTCCCCAATCTCGATCGCGACTGGGAAGTCGCTCCTACAATTCTCTCCGGTTGCTCCCACGCACTTCTGCACCTCGGCTCCTCTGCTCATCTGTTTATATCAGGAAGTTTGATCGGAGAAATGCCCTGTGCGGTCCCCAGGATTTCGATCTTTTCAAGATAGGGATCCGCGCGCAAGCCGGTTCCTTGAATAATGGTGCTATCGGCTTTGATTATCGTAACTGGACGGTTGGTGATTATCAATTCAGAGTCGTTCATCCAGAACAGCGAATCAGTATACAACCGGATCGAGTCATTGGTCACTACTTCCACGCTGTCGCCCACCAGGACATTGTGCGTACGAGTGTTAAGAATGCCGCCTGGTGCCTGCATTAACGAGAATTCCTCGCCTGCCTTATTGAAAAATCGAACCTCAACGCTGTCGACATGAATCAAGTCATCGAAAACACGCGCATGGAACGCTTGCAGCACCCATACTTTCTCTCCCTGCCGCGTTTCGGTAAGAGAGAACTTTTCAAGAATGATACGCGGTATCTCCCCCCCAAGGCTTTCCTTGTCCTCACCCTGATCACACGATGCGATCACTACAACATGGCACATAAGCACGATGACCGCAAAGGCGTTTTTGATCGTGCGCTTCATGTGGTACGCGACCGGTAAAACCACATATAGTCAAGAGGCCGGTCGTGCACGAGGCGGTCAAGATCGCACCCGATGTGCACGATCCCCTCCCCATTGCCGCGGTACGCGGCAAAGGGAATAACTGACGTCCGACACATCCGGCCTAATTTTTGTATCTTCGCCATCTTTGAGTAAAACTGGTTGCCATCCACCAGTACTCCCAATATTCCTCCCCGTTGCAGGAACCGGACAATACGCACTGTTTCGTGCTTGCTAAAAATTTCCACGCCATTCTGTCGGCGGTACCAGACAAGGATCCGATCAGCCCAACGCGCGAGCAGCGTATCGCGATCGTGCGCATACCGATTCACCAGCACGCCAACATCATATCCGTGCCTTCTCAACACATCGGGCATGAGTTCCCACAACCCGTAGTGGATGGAATAAAGGACACACCCGGGATGGAGAAGATTCTTTGCATCATGCAACCGAACGGGTTTTCGGCAAACCATGTAGGCAATATTGCGCGCCACTGTTCTCACATTTCGTCGCGATGCACGACCGATCCGCCGGCAAAGATACCTTCGCCGTTCTCTGTTCATCCAGTATAGAGCGGTAAAAAATAGAAGTAGAGAGGCTTCTACGACACCATGCATCAGATCTTTTCTAATGAGGACTTTATGAAATTATAGAAGACCGGATTCGGCGCAAGCGGTCTTGAGGTAAATTCGGGATGGAACTGGGTCCCCACGAAGAACGGATGATTCGAGATCTCGACGATCTCCATTAATTTGCCGTTCGGACTGACTCCAGAAAAGATCATTCCTTTTTCAGTCAGTGGCTTGATGTACTTAGGGTTTACTTCATAACGATGACGATGGCGCTCCTGGATCTTATTCGTCGCATAGATCTTCCGGGCAAGGGAGCGCGATTCCAGACAGCACGGCCAGTTGCCCAACCGCATCGTACCGCCCATGTTTTTGATACTGCGTTGCCCGGGCATCAGATCGATAACTGGATAGGATGTGCTATCATCAAATTCGGTCGAGTTGGCTCCCTTCATGCCGGCAACGTTCCGTGCATACTCGATCACCATGCACTGCATGCCGAGACAGATCCCGAGAAAAGGTTTTTTGTTCTCCCGCGCGTAGCGGACGATACGGATCTTTCCCTCGACACCCCGCATGCCGAATCCACCGGGGACAAGTATCCCATTCACCATACCGAGTGCGTTCTCCATTGCCACCTCGTCCTCGATGCGGTCGGTATCGATCCATTTGAGTTTGAGACGGGCATCATTCGCAACCGCAGCGTGGTAGAGCGCTTCCATAATGCTCTTGTAGGCATCCCTGAGTTCAACGTACTTTCCGCATACGGCTATCTCAACGACCCGCGATGGCGACTTTGCACGCTCCACGAACAACTCCCATTCCGCCAGATCCGCATCATCGCGTTCGATATCAAGTCCCTTGAGAATCAGTCCATCGAGTTTTTGCTGGTGGAAGATCAAGGGGATCTCATAGATACACTCCACATCGATCGCGTCGATAACCGCATTTTCCGGTACATTACAGAACATAGAGATCTTCTTGCGTTCGTCACCCGTGAGCCAGGAATCGCTCCGGCACAATAGAATATCAGGCTGGATTCCGATCGCCCGTAACTCACGGACCGAATGCTGCGTCGGCTTGGTTTTGAATTCACGGGCAGCCTTGATATAAGGAACGAGCGTTAAATGCACGTAAAGGACGTTGTTACGCCCGCAATCAATGCGCATCTGGCGGACTGCTTCGAGGAATGGCTGCCCTTCGATATCCCCGACTGTACCTCCGATCTCGGTGATCACCACATCAACGCTATTCTTCTGCCCAAGGTTCATGATCCGGGATTTGATCTCATCCGTGATATGCGGCACAACCTGGACGGTCTTACCAAGGTACTCCCCGCGCCGTTCCTTGGTGATCACCGAATAGTAGATCTGCCCGGACGTTATATTGTTATCCCTGCCAAGGGAATAGTTCAGAAAGCGTTCATAGTGCCCCAGATCAAGGTCGCACTCAGCACCGTCCTCAGTCACATACACCTCGCCGTGCTGGTACGGATTCATGGTTCCTGGATCAACATTGATGTAGGGATCGATCTTCTGGAGTGTTACATTGAGGCCGTATGATTTAAGCAAGAGTCCGATGGACGATGTGGCGACTCCTTTACCCAATGATGAAACTACACCTCCTGTTACAAAAATATATTTCGTTTCCATGTTGATTAGTATAATGACTTACACCCGTGTGTCAAGGACATACGAAAATCCCTACGGGCAATGCTATTTCCTAAATCCTGGACAAATCCAAGACTATAATACTGGAAATTCTAAATCTCAGATAGTACATATATACGATGTAACGCAAACATATATTTATTTTTAGAATTTTGATGTTGAGATTTGTTTCGAATTTAGTATTCAGGATTTCTAGTTTACTCAAGAGGGAGGGATTATTTATCCTCCCGCTTGAGGTCGTATTCTTTTATCTTCATCCTTAATGTGTTGCGGTGAATGCCTAATTTCTTTGCGGTCTCGGACAAATTCCAGTCAGTCTGCTCGAGCAGGCGCTGGATATGGGCCGCTTCGACGTCCCGCAAGGCCTCTCGCTCCTCTGGTGCTGACCCTGCACTGGTTTCAAGGGGCAGATCCCGTGCCGCGATCATGTCACTCCGGCACAGAACCACAGCACGTTCGATGACATTCTCCAATTCCCGAATATTGCCGGGCCAGCGGTACCGGAGCAGTTTTTCAAACGATTCTTTGGAAAATCCCTTGATCGTCTTGTTGCACTTGTTGTTGAACTTATGTATGAAGTGCTCAGCAAGGGGACGGATATCCTCTTTCCTTTCGCGCAGTGGTGCCAGATCGATCGTGATGACGTTAAGACGGTACAGCAAGTCCTCGCGGAACCTCCCTTCACTCACTTTTTGATGGAGATCCTGATTCGTGGCGGAGATCAAACGAACATTAACCTTGATCATCGCTGTCCCGCCAAGACGCTCGAACGTAAACTCCTGCAGCACACGGAGCAGTTTCACCTGGATCGTGAGCGGGAGGTCGCCTATTTCATCAAGAAAGAGGGTACCTTTGTCTGCGAGTTCAAATTTACCTATCTTTCGTTTTTCCGCACCGGTGAATGCGCCGCGTTCATACCCGAACAATTCGCTTTCGAGCAGTGTTTCCGGTAACGCAGCGCAGGAAATGGGAATGAACCGGCAGCTTTTTCGCAAACCGGTCTTGTGGATCAAGCGCGCGACCACTTCTTTACCGGTCCCGGACTCACCCTGGATCAATACCGTGGAATCGGATTTTGCCACCCGGGCGATCATCGCGAGGACTTCCCTCATCTTGCGGCTCTCGGCAATGACCGATCCGGTTTCGTATTCCTCATCGATCTCCTGCCGTAAAAGCTCCACTTCCCGCTTAGTGTTCTGATCCTCGTGAGCCCGTTCAATGAGCATTTCGAGTTCGTCGAGGTTGATTGGTTTGCCCAGATAGTCATAGGCGCCGATCTTCATTGCCTCGACTGCAGATTCGACTGTTCCGTACCCGGTCAGGATAATGAAGAACGCCTGTGGGTCGACCTTCCTCATGCGGGACATCGTCTCGATGCCGTCGATCTCAGGCATTTTAAGATCGAGAATCACAAGGTCGAATCCGGTTGTCCTGTTCAGCTCGATCGCTTCCTTGCCCGAAGCAGCAATCGATACTGTATATCCCCTTTTTTTCAAATACCCGGCAAGGAGATCACGCTGTGCTTGTTCGTCGTCAACGATCAGAATATGCATGTTATAGCAGTTCCTTTGATCGCATATCTTTTAGCAGTTCCCATAGTGCGATCAGGATCATACCGATCCCGAACAACAAGACCCCGAGTTTCAGCACGAAACCGAACAGCGGGATGAGCCCGAGGATCGTAATGATCACAAAGCCTACAATGAACGAGAGGAACAGCGAGATCGCGCCTTCTTTTTTGAAAAGTTGGATTACCTTCTCGCCCACTATGCACGATATAAAGACCGCGGCTAAATACCATAAAGCAACATAGACGAACAGCCCGAACGCCGCAAATGGAAACCCGATGATAAGCATCAATACGATGAAGATCGCGATCGGCAGGATAATAAGAGTAAGAAATCCAACGAGCAACGAAATCCATGGTTTGGAGATTAAACTGTTCATGGCGCGGCGCATGAATCGCTGGAAAACAGCGATGATCACGATGCCGACAATAAGTTTGGCAATGAATCCGATGATTTTCCATAGTGTCACCAGGAACGCGAGCACCGGGGCGATGGCGAACGCATCACGGCCGTCTCGGTCTTCATCCGTACCGGTCTTTTTGTACACGATCTCGCCAATGATGATCGCGCCGGGCTCGATATCCGCCGGTTTCTCGCTCTTTACCGTGAGGTCGCCATAAATATGGGCGGTCTTTCGGATCGTAATATTATCGGCACTGATCGCACAATCGTCGCTTGTCCCTGAAAAAAGGAAGGTTCCAGCCCCTCCATTCACGGTGCCACCGATATCACCATGTACTTCAAATATGCCGCCAAAACCTTTCAGGTCCTGTCCAATGACTGCGTCTTCGGTAACCGTCATGTTTCCACCGAAAATCACCACGTTGTTCTGAACCCCGGCGCCGACGACAACATCGCTGCCACCAGCCCAGATCGAACGTACCTTCACTGCATTCACCGTGACATTGCTCCCTCCGGCGAGGATCGTACCGTCGACTGCCCCGTCGATCGTGATATTCGATCCAAACGCAACCACATCTCCGTTTATCGTACCTTTGATGGATATTTTCTCGCCAAAGAGGAACACATCGTCGTTAATGACCTCATCTTCCGCAATGGTCGTTCCTTTATCATCGCTGCGCACAACAAGCGCATTGCCCGATTCAACCGAAAGCATAAGTGCACATAATACCCAAATGCAGAAAAAATTCTTCATAATACCTCCCTTAAAGTTGCGATATAAATGATTATATAGATGATTGATGAAAAATCAACGTTTTACTCTATCTCGTCCCAGCGGTATTCGTAGACACCCCGCTCGCCGTAGATCGTAACGCGTTTATGCGAATCGACCTCGACCGTGCCGACCTCGTCGACAATGTATGGCGGATTCGGGAATTCAATATGCATGGTCCAATTCTGCGATCCCGGCTCTGCCTGTGTCGCTTCCAGCACGCCAGGCCCGGTGAGCACGGTATCCCCGGCGATCATGAAGGTTATCTCAGCATCGATGGTCTCGTTCATCACCTCGATCACGTAGTGAGCAGGAACCTCCTCCTCGCAGGAGAGGACCAGAAATACAATGCAGAATACATGTATAGTATATTTAGTCATGCCGGTTCCGTAGTCTCTTACCTCATTATAAACCCCGATAGTGGTATGTCAATGTATGACAGTCCGGCAGGACTATTCTTCGAATTTCAAATTGAGATCTTTAAGTTGCTCCGGCGTCACTTCATCCGGGATGTTCTCCATCAATCCCTGGGCAGTCGTGGTCTTTGGAAATGCGATCACGTCGCGGATCGACTTCATGCCGGCAAGGATCATGACGATACGGTCGATACCCGGCGCGATCCCGCCGTGGGGCGGCGCGCCGTACTCCAGCGCATCAAGCAACATCGCATATTTTTTCGAATCCATACCTACGATCGAGAACAATTTCTCCTGGAGCGCACGGTTATGATTACGAATGCTCCCGGATGCAAGTTCGTTGCCGTTACATACCAGGTCGTATAATTCCCCGCGTACGCGCAACGGATCAGAATCCAGCAGAGGGATATCCTCATCCTTGGGATGGGTAAAAATATGATGGCTTGCAATCAGTCGCCCGCTCTTCTCGTCGGTTTCAAACACCGGGAAATCATACACCCATAAAAATTTGTATCCCTTCTGGATCATGTTGAGTTCGCGCGCGATCTCGACACGGAGTTGGCCAAGGAACGGCAGTATCTTTTTATCACCGGCGCATACAAGAAGCGCATCTCCCTTTTCAAAACTCAGGCGTTCCGCAATCGGTCCATCGAGTATCTTGGCTATGCTGCCGGTGAATTTCTCCTCCTGCTTCGCCCAGAAAACGCCTTTGAGACCGCTTTCCTTCGCCTTTTCCCCCATGGTTTCGATGCGCTTGCGGGATAAAGCATTACCGTCTTTTACAACCAGGCACCGGACATAATCCGCCTCCTTGAAAGGCGCAAAATCCTTGGCACTGAGCAGTTCCTTACAGTCCTGTATCTCCATGCCAAAGCGCAGGTCAGGCTTATCACTCCCGTATTTATCCAGGGCGTCTTGATACAACATTCGGGGGAACGGAGTGGCGAGTTTCTCCTGCAACACCGATTCAAAAATATGCGCGAACATCCCTTCGACCATGGTCATCACATCATCTTCAGTGACAAAAGACATCTCGATATCGATCTGGGTATGCTCGGGCTGGCGGTCATGCCGTGGGTCCTCGTCGCGCATGCACCGTGCGATCTGGTAATAGCGCTCGAATCCCGCGACCATGAGCAATTGTTTATACATCTGGGGCGACTGTGCCAGGGCATAGAATTTTTGAGGATACAAACGGGACGGCACGAGATAATCGCGCGCGCCCTCAGGCATGGATCGCGTCAACATCGGTGTCTCGATCTCGATAAAATCATTGCCGTTCAAATATCCGCGGATCGCGCTAATCACTTTATGGCGCAGCATGATGAGCCGCTGCATGGGCGCCCGGCGCAGATCAAGGTACCGGTACCTCAGACGGAGATCCTCATTCGCCTTCACGTCATCCTCGAGCACGAACGGCGGCACCTTCGACTTGGCAAGTATCGTAAGTTCCTCAACGACCAGTTCGATGCTGCCCGTGATCATCTTCGCGTTCTTTTGACCATCCGGACGCTCCTGCACCGTACCCTGGGTACGAATGCAATCCTGCAGGCCGAGCTGCCTGGCAAGGGGTATCTTCTGCGGGTCACACACGATCTGGAGCGCGGCACTCCGGTCGCGGAGATCGATGAATATCAACCCACCGAAGTTGCGTACGCGATCGATCCAGCCGTAGGCAGTGATCCGCTTTCCGATACGATCGCCGGTTACCGTATTTAAAAAGACCTGCTTAATAAAACGCTCCTATTTTTTTTCACCCTCGATCACAATCTGAGAAAGGTCCGCGAACTGAATGAAGAGCTTGTTGATCTGATTGACCAGGGCAAGGCGGTTCTTCTGTAATACCACATCCTCGCACATCACCATGACATCATCGAAAAACGTATCGATATCCGCCCGCATCCCGAGTAGCAGGGTAAGGACATCGCTGTAATTTCTTGAACAATAGAACTCCTTAACACGCTCTTCGGTCGATAACCCTTGTTCGTACAAAATCTTTTCGGCCTTTTCCTTGAACAACTCAGGATTTACTTTGCCCACACCGGCAATACCTTTGAGGATGTTGCGCACTCGCTTCTGACCGATCACGAGTTTCGTAAATTCCGGCGTGTTCCGTAATCCTTTCAATGCCAGACACCGTTGTTCCGCATCCGGAACATCCCCATCCCATACTTCGAGCACTGCATTAATCTCATCATAGCGAAATTTCTTGGTCTGCAGGTATCGGGCGGTTCGCTCTTTGACGAATCCGAAGATCACATGTTTATCGATCTCCTTATTGAACAACGTCAACAACGATTCGACGATCTTATACAATGACACGTGGATCGCGCGCTCACCCGCCACGACTATCGCACTGTAGGCGTTCCGGCGCATACCCAGAGGATCCACCGAACCGCTGGGAACATTTCCACTTAGGAACGCCCCGGTCACATGATCGATTTTGTCGACGATGGAGACAGCAGCACCAATTTTGGTACTCGGGAGCGCATCACCGGCAAAATCCGGCAGGTAGTGCTCCTTAATCGCGGTTACCACATTCTCGCTTTCCTGTGCAATCGCCGCATAGTACCCGCCCATGATACCCTGGAGCGAGGTGAAATCCTTTTCCCGCACCATATTCGAAAGCAGGTCGGCTTTGCATAATTGTGCTGCGCGCTGTGCTTCCTTGATATCCAAACCCTCAATGCCCTTGAACAGAGCAACCGCATGCATCAAGCGCTGTGCCTTGTCATACAGACTTCCAAGCCCGTGGAGCCACACCATGCTCCTGGTCTGCTGGTACATCTTTTCCAGACCGATCTTGAGGTCCTGTTCATAATAGAAATGTGCATCGTAGAGCTTGGCTGAAATGACATGCGTATACCCCTTCCCCACATTGGTCATGGCTTTCTTCTTGGCGCTGAATATACACACAAATTTATTGGTCGGTTTTATCCATATCAGATCACCCTGATTCCTGAGCACGACCATGAGCAGTTCCTCAGGAAGCGTGAGGTACTTTTCGTCGAACTCACCGACAACTGCTTCTGGATATTCGCTGCGGCAGTTGATGTCTTCGATCATATCATCTGTAAAGATCACTTTGCCGTCGATTTTCGCACTGACTATTTTAAGACGCTTAAGGATCAATTTCTTACGTTCCGCCGGATCCGCAATTACTCCGCCGTGCCGCAGAAAGTTCAGATACTCCCGCGGTTTTTCTAAACGTATTGGATTGAATGAAAAATGCACATTCGGCATGGAGTATCGGTCCGCCTTGACACCGGCGATCTTGATCCGCAAGGGTCTGCGGTCAAGAAGCGCGATGATCCACCGTATGGGTCGGGGAAACCTGATATCAGACTGGGGCCAGATCATGGTCTTGGGGAATTCCATATTCTGAATGAGCTCAGGAACACTTTTTTCAAGCAATTGTTCGGTTGATGCCCCTGCAATCTCTTTTTTTGCATAGATATATTCACCTTTTTTCTTCTTTCTCACCATGAGCTGCTCTGGTTTCAGGGCATGTGTACGCATGAATCCTTCGAGCATTTTCGTTGGTTTGCCTTCCTCATCATAAGCGACTTTTTTGGGCGGTCCCTGGATCTCCACGACCTGCGATTTCTGCTTGCGCGGCAGGCCGAGTATGATCGTACCGATGCGCCGCGAAGAATATATGGTGCGGACTGAACGGTAGAATATCTTGTTCGCTTTGAACAGCCCCTCAAGCCTCTCAGTCATATCCTTGGCCGCCGGCTGTATGAATTTCGTCGGGAACTCTTCAAAGCCGATCTCGAGCAGGAAATCGATCATTGTGGCTCCCGCGCCGGTTGGTTTTGTTCGATATACGATCGTGCTGCTTGATTCGCGAGCGCGCGTACGCGACCGATCATTTTCGCCCGCTCTGAAATGCTGATCGCGCCCCGCGCTTCAAGAATATTGAATATATTCGAGCATTTAACGCAGTAGTCGTACCCGGGCAGTACTGATCCTTTATCCAGGGCGCGCCGGGCTTCTTCCTCGTACAGGGCGAACACCGATTTTAAGAACTTCGGATCCGCGATCTCGAAATTGTACGCGGAAAACTGGACTTCTCGTGCTTTCAAAACATCGCCCCATGTAATATCCCTGTTCCACTTGATATCGTAGATCGACGGCACTTCCTGGACGATCGTCGCGATCCGCTCCAGTCCATAAGTGATCTCGACCGGTGTTATTTTCAGATCGATACCGCCGGCCTGCTGAAAGTAGGTGAACTGGGTGATCTCAGAACCATCAAGCCATACTTCCCAGCCCAGACCCCAGGCTCCAAGCGTCGGGGCTTCCCAATCGCCTTCCACAAACCTCACTTCATGTTCATTGAGTTTCAACCCGAGCGATTCCAGGGATTGCAAATAGTACTTCTGGATATCTCTGGGTGCTGGTTTCATGATGACCTGCATCTGGCGGTGCTGTTCCACGCGGTCCGGATTCTCCCCGTACCGGCCGTCACGCGGCCGCTTGGATACCTCAACATAGCACACATTCCATGGCTGTTCATCGAGTACCCGGATAAAGGTCGCCGGATTGAATGTTCCGGCACCGACCTCTGAATTATACGATTCGAACAATAAGCAACCTTTTTTCTGCCAGTATTGCTTTAGCGCCAGAACGATCCGTTCAAAGGTCTGGACTTTTCTCATAAACCAAGCTCATCGGATATCTGCTGCATGCCATGCAGGCAGATAGTAATGAAATCCTCCAACTCCAGTCCGATCTTGCTGCACATCTGGATCTGCTCGCGGTTCGCGCCAGCGGCGAATCGCTTCTCTTTGAACCGGCGCATGATGAATTCGGCATCAAGTGCCTTCAGGTTCTTGTCCGGATGCATCAAAGCCGCCGCAACGATCAAACCGGTCAATGGATCGGTCGCAAACAGTGCCCAATCGAGTTTTGCGCGTGGTTGTTCATGACCAGCATGAACCCGAATGGCCTGAAGGATATCATCCTGAATTCCAAGCGTTTTTAAATATTCAGCCCCTACGAGACCGTGCTTCATGGGTTGGGCATTGGTCTCTTCGTAATCGATGTCATGAAGCAGCCCGGCAAGAGCCCAGGATGCGGGATCCTCGCCAAAATGCACGGCAAGCTCTTTAAGACATGCCTCGGTTGCCAGGCAATGTTTGAAAAGGTTGTTGTTTTTCAATTTTTCGCGTAATATCTTGATCGCATAGTCTCGAGTCATAGAAAGTAATTATGCACATTTTCCTAAATTTGTCAATGATCGAACATCCTGAATGCCGAAAAAATGCTCCATTTGCGGAAAAAAGTCTTGCTTTTTCATACATTTTTATTTATAATAGCCCATGCGCACACTGGTTCTCGGAGGCGGCGCGGCAAAAGGGTATGCTCATATCGGGGTCATTCAATACCTCGAGGAACAGAATTTCAAACCAGACCTCATCGTGGGTGCCAGCATGGGGGCTCTGGTCGGAGGCTTCTATGCTGCCGGTTATACAATTGAGGAACTGACGGATCTCGCGTGCGCAATTGATCGTAAAGCCAAACACTCCTTATTCCCCCTAAGACTTTCGCTCCAGGGCTTTATAGACGGCACTGACATTGTAAAATTTCTCTATAAGAATCTGGGCAGGAAAAAAATAGAACATCTCCCGTGCACGTATGCAAGCGTTGCAACAGACCTTGACCAACACACCGAGGTCGTCATTCACAAAGGGGATCTCGTACAGGCGATCCGGGCATCGATCTCGATCCCGGTGGTATTCATCCCGTATAAGGATCAAGGTCATACCTTTATCGACGGCGGCTTTGTGAACCCGGTCCCGATCACCGCGGCATTGAGCCTTGGGGCGACCGAGATCATCGCGGTGAACGTCCTGCGGCGGGTGAATTACATCACGGAAACCATCACCAAAAGGACCCCGACGCGCGCCTCCTATTCCATGAAAACAGTCCTGATGGAAACGGTTGATTATGCGACATCCCGCCTCATTGATTTCCAGGAAGAACGCATTCCAAAAGGATTCATGATGAATATCGATACCCGGGGCATACACCTCAGCGATTTTGAAAAGGCAAAGCAGGCGATCGACACGGGGTATAAACAGGCAAAAAAATACCAGCGCAAGATTGCCCAATTCATGAGACAATAGGAACCATGGTCACATTCAGAACTCTCTTGACAATCATATGATTCTATGTACTATACACATTATGAATTGTGAAAATATCAATGGTTATTACTTTACCTGCGGGGAGAATATGCCCATGTAGGCATTGATCGTTTTTGGTAATGCGCCGCGGGCAAAAACCCGCGGCGTTTTTATTTTTATGGACAAAACGTCCATAAAAATCGATGTCTGAGATAAAAAAAGATTACAGAGATACGTGCATCCGTGTGTTCGATCTGTGTAATCAAGCGTCCCCTGGACGCTGAGGAGGTAATCATGAAAAGCACGCTTGTCATCCCAGGATCAAGGAATGATTCGGATCAAGCAGAACAAGAAACACTGGTGAGGGCGATGAGCTGCCTGCCCTACACTGACCTGGAAATCCAGGTCGCGGCGCTCACTGCGGAA
Organism: Caldifarciminota bacterium; assembly: GCA_016936155.1. GTDB lineage: Bacteria > Hydrothermota > Tepidihabitantia > SM23-42 > SM23-42 > JAFGPO01. The sequence continues at coordinate 5,156 of JAFGPO010000099.1, read as the reverse complement.
GGCAGGTCGCCGCTGGAAATCGCTGAACAGCTCATGATCTCGATCCCCATGGTGCACGACATCCTGAGTATTATCCTCGCCAAGGCGCGGGGAGAAATGAGGGGCTGCTGATGCGGTACAGGGTTTCCATACAAAAGCAGTGTCAGTGTTACATGATCCACCAGACACTGCTCGTGTATGACTCGCGCTTTAGATCACTGAACAGGTGCGTTGTTGGGTGCTCATTGACAATGTTCAACGCGATAGTATACTATTATACATTACTATGAAATATATCACGCTTCTGCTCGTTTTCGCGGGAACGGCTGCCCATGCGGTAGCATAGAATGTCTCCACTGCACAGGGGATTCTGTGATGCACTACCGTGCAGTCTGAACCCTGCAAAAAGGAGGATAGTATGAGTCCCTGCCAAAAACCCTTTTACTACGGATCGATCATGATCCTGCTGTTCATGGCTCGCTGCGGTTCATCAGTCTATTATTACAGCGTGCTGGACTCCGCGCCGTTCCCTGAATACAACCTTGCCACGAGCCCGGATATCATGGATACCGGGTCGGGTATTTCCCTGGGAGCCGGGGGTCACTATGTTCATATATCGACTGATGCAGATACGTCGGTGCAGGCAGGTGGCGGGACATTATCACTTTTGAGGTGGCGGCTTGGAGAGCGCAGTGAACTGGGCATCACACTGGGATTGTGCGATCTGTTCGATAATACCGACCGCAACACTGAACCTCATCCATTCTTCTTTTTCGATTATAAAAGAAAACTGCTCGACCGATCGGTCATCCTTTCCCTTGATCCAGGCTTTGGCCTGGGCGGTACTGAGGCGGACGGCCCGGCATTCGACGTGCGCCTTGCCGTGATGCTGGGAAAACGGTTGTACAACGGGATCATCATACCCTATGTCTCGCCGGTTGTGCACGCCCTGTTGTATATCTATCAACGAGAATCACACGGTCTATCCAGCAGCGTCCGCTACGGTCTGGCACCGACCTATGGCATTACCGCCGGACTTGATTTCAACGCCTATGCCCCGTCCAAGAGTTTTCAATTGCATCTGGTGCCTGAATGCTCGGTGCTGCGTGGACATGAAACAACGACCGATGATATCGCGTACCTCGTGATCAAACCCAGTCTCATGGTGCGTGTGGCGTTCTAAATCCCCTGCTTCTTCAGGATCATAAAGCTTAACGAATTCTTTTTTCGGTATTGCGGGGTAACATGGTTGCTACGGTGAGTGAAACATCTGGCGCTCTTTCTTTTTTGTGTGTTTCCGCTTTTTCGGCGGGTGGATCACCAACACCGGACAGGGCGCAAGCCGTATCGCCTTTTCAGCGACCGACCCGAATATCAGGTGCCCCCGGCCGCGCCGGCCAGGGGTTGCAATAACGGCAAGATCGGCACGGCGCGATTTTGCCGTGCGTACGATCTCGTCGGCGGGTTCGTTGGTTTTGACGATAGATCATAATAACCGGACGATCTAAGGCAAAGGAAGGACCATATGCCCATAACGCCTCATTCTATCATGCATCGGCTTTAACAAATACCGAGTCATACGGGAGAACGCGCGGCGGTTCCAACATACAAATCGACCCTTGATTTTTCCGGAATTATGGTTAATATTCCATTTGATGATAGGGAGTAATCTGCTCTAATGTTAAGCCATTTCATTGAACTCGTTTTGTTTCGCATCCCCGGAATTAAAAGCTGTTTAATAAACCGCTGGTATCAATACCTTACTGCCCGGTACACCCAACGCGAATGGACATTCATGAACTATGGCTATGCCCATTTGAACGGCGAGAAAAAATTGGCTTTGCATACCAGAGACGAAGCTGATCGGCATTGCATTCAACTCTATCATCACGTGACCGCTCCTGCAAATGTACTTGACAAAAAGATCCTGGAGATCGGATCGGGTCGTGGTGGTGGTGCTTCGTATTTGGCCCGATATCTTAAACCAAAATCCATTGTCGGCATAGATTTGTCCAGTAACGCAGTAGACCTGTGCAACCGCATGTATTCGCAACCCAATCTTTCGTTCCAAACCGGTGATGCCATGAAAATACCATTTCCTGACCGATCATTTGATGTAGTGATCAACGTTGAATCTTCACATTGTTATCAATCCATGAAGGATTTTATCCGTGAAGTAATCCGGGTCTTAAGGCCGGGCGGTTTCTTTTCCTGGGCCGACATACTCTGGAAACGCAGCATAGAAAAAACAACCAGGCATTTCCGTAATCCCGGGCTTCGATCGATCAGGGAATGGAATATCACCCCATCTGTACTTCATGCGCTTAAACTTGATCACGACAGAAAGTTGAACACAATCAAATGCCTGGCACCAAAGTTCACGCACAAGATGATATGTGAATTCGCAGCAGTGAAAGGAACAAAAACATACAAATCACTGAAGGATCAAAGGAGGATATACCTCAGCAAGATTTTTCAGAAGGTGTAAGCTCCTCAGATCCCCACCCTCGATCCTGCGCCGGGGATATACTTTCTACAGATTGATGGAGTGATCAAACAAAAAATTGTAAAAATAAAATGAACGGATTTGGGGTCAGACCTGGAAACTAGAAACTATTTTTTTGATCGTATGCTGCATTTGTCTGTCCTCCTCTGAGCAAGCTCTTCACGGGTGATGTGTATTTCCAGATCCAATGATTTATCCTTAATAAATCCAACTGGACCCAAAAGAAATCCCTCATACACTTTCTTTGAGGCATCTTTCGTTTTTCTTATCCCATCAAGCACGCGATGCGACGATGGCAGATATTATAGTAGGTCGTATATGATCCTTTAATATAGTGCATGATGTGAGAGATGTTCGGTAACATCGTCTCTACAAGCAGGTGAAAATAATTGGACATAAGGCAATACGCATACAATGAAAACTGCTACCATTCTTTTGCCCTGGTCACATAATCCATGAACTTACCATAGTCACTTGGTATCGTATAGACCTTCTTACGGTCATCGCCGCGACTCATCACATGATAAAAACAGTTTTTACCCTGCAGGCGGTAGGGAAGTGCCATCCCTACATTATATTTATTCCGTCTGCTCTGACAATTAGTTTCTAGTTTCCAGGTCTGACCCCATCTGCCTCCCCATGGAATATCGGCACTTTTCGGTTCGCCAACAAGTCCCTTTCGGATTCCCCGTTTTTTATTATCATATAAGCATATAATGAAACGGGATTTCCAATGTGCCATGTTTATGTCATGTGTTGATTGTTTAACTATATCTTTTGTAAACAATGTCAATAATGATTTTTGGTCATCGTCCAGTGACCAAATTTGGATAATGGGTATTGACAAAGATAAAAATATAGATATAATTGGATCATGAAGAACGAACTTCTGATACACAATCGCTTCAAAGAAAGCGTTGATGCCTTTGTGAAAAATGATCCTCACTTGAGCGGTCTCAGGAATCAAAAATACGTATTCCATCCATCATTGGAACGTGAGATGTCGCTTGATGCTCCGGGAATTTATTTTCTAACCGGAGGGCGACAAGTGGGTAAATCGACCCTGATGAAACTATTGATAAAAAATTTGTTGCTCGAGAAGAGGGCTGCACCCCGGCAGGTTAGTTATGTTGCCTGCGATTTATTTGAGCGATATCAGGAATTAGTTCTCATAATGCAGCAGGTATTCGAGGAAATGGATCGCGAGAAGTATTTTTATTTATTCCTCGATGAGATCACGTATGTCAGAGAATGGGAGAGGGCAATAAAACACTTTGCCGACCTTGATTATTTCAAACACGGATGCCTGCTAATAACCGGTTCGGATTCGATCATCCTGAAGGAAAGCATGAAAAAACTTCCGGGACGACGGGGCAAAGCAGATACGACTGATTTTCATTATTATCCACTTTCCTTCTCTGATTATATGCTGCTTGTCGCGCCAGACCAGAAGGCGGAAATCAATGGGTTCAAGAAGCCAATTGATTCCCCTCAAACACTTGCGGAGATGAGCCTGGATTCACTTGAGAAATGCACTGCAAGGATTGATATCAAGGCAATCAGTGAATACTTCGAGAATTACTTATTGACCGGTGGTTTTTTATCGGCCATAAACGGTTTTGCGAGTAATGAGCGAATAGATAAATTCATCTATCGGACCTACCAGGAGTGGGTGATTGGCGATTTTCTGAAGCGGAACAAGCGCGAGTTTTTTTTAAAAGATATAATAACCGTTTTGTCGGACCGGCTGGCAAAGCAAGTTTCAATTCATTCCATTGCTTCCCAGACCGAAATTCAGCATCACGCAACGGTTCAGGAATATTTGGAGATTCTGCAGGACATGGATGTGCTATTTATTCAACCGGCACTGCGTGAGGATAAATTGCGTCCTGCGCCCAAGAAGGCAAAGAAAATTCATTTTTCCGATCCATTTATCGCGCAGGCGCTCATCGCCTGGGCTTTTAAGGTGGATGATCCCTGGGTATTTGCCGAGAAGAACGTAGCCCATGAGAGTACATTAAAAGAAAGTATTATCGAAGGATCTATCTCGGCGCTCCTGCGGCGAAATTGTCCGACATACTACATAAAAGCAGATGGGGAGGTGGATATCGCGATCCTTACAGGCCGAACATTCCTGCCCATTGAGATAAAATGGTCTGAATCCTTGAAGAAAGCCGACTTGAAACAAATCTTGAAGTATAAGAAAGGCATTATCGGATATAAAGGACTTCGGATTGGTAAATACGAGCACTTATCGGTAGTGCCCATACCCTTATTGGCGTTGTTGTTTTAATTCTTGCTGTAAGAATCCAAAGACACGTGCCGGGCAAAATCCTCGTCGTTCGTGATTTCGTGTTCCTTGATCTTGTGGAGTAGAGTTTTCACCGCGTCGATTTCATAGAGCGTTATCCTTCCCTGGACTATTCTTTTCAGTTCTTCATGGCCCTCGAGCTTCCTCAAGATCGCGTTCAGCCTTAACATATGTTCATCATCGCTCTGTTCGATCACCCTTGCCAACAATTTTTCTCTTTCGTCATAGGGCAGGTATTTGCCGATGTTGCCTATATTGCGCCGGACAAACCAAATGATTTCCGGATTACTGTTCAACTTAGAGAGCTCGATTCTGAGTTTGTCGCGGTCATCCAGATTTTTCTTGGAAAGGATCTGCTCT
>JAFGPO010000098.1 GCA_016936155.1 Caldifarciminota bacterium | reverse complement strand
GCGAACTGGCTGAACGCGCTGATCTTGCCCGGGAACATGGCTCCGATCAGGGTGATGATCACCATGTGGGTGAGGCGGTCGCCTAGTTGAGATACGGTATTGGATAACGCGAGGAACCTGATCCCGCGCTGTTTCAGGAGATGGAACACAGGGAAGTGTAGTGAAAGCCTGGGATAAGTCAATACATGAAGAACCAGCCCATTGCGGATTGCGGAACAAACAAGGAACGAGGATGGGTTTGGGTGTGGAAGCGGGAGTCGCCTTGCGCTATTCAATCTTTGCTTTTAATTACCCAATTACGCAATTACTTCCCGCATAGCGGGAGGTAGCGTCTAGTGTTGAAGTTCTTAGTTTTTAGTAAGTACAGCGCAGCGTTATATCGGTATCACGCAGATAAAGCGGAACATGTGATCGGTTGTATTCTTAAAGCTGTGTTGGTCGCCGGGAAGAACCAATAGCGCGTCGCCCGTTTTGACTTTTGATTCATTTTTCCCGTCGTTGCAGATCGCTTCGCCTTCCACGATGAATATTTCATGCTCGATATCACCATGGGTGTGAACCGGGATAGCGCCGCCCGGCTCGATCTCGAACAGACGCATTGCATAGTGCGGCGCTCCGTCTTTTGCCGCGATCAGCCAGCGCAGGGTCGTGCGTTTAGTGCCGGCAAGGCTGGATGCTTCAGATGGCACATCCTGCGCATGCACGATCTTCATCAGGTCTCTCCGATATTATTCAAGGTAGTTCTTGTTATCCATATACGGCTGCAGCACGTCGGGTATTTTTATCCGTCCGTCCTCGGTCTGGTAGTTCTCCAGAATGGCGATGACCACGCGCGGCAGGGCAAAGCCGGAGCCGTTCATGGTGTGAACATGGTCAGTTCTCCCGGCAGTCGAACGGAAACGGATATTCGCGCGGCGCGCCTGGTACTGCTCATAGATGCTCACCGACGATACTTCCAGCCATTCCTTCATGCCATAGGAATATACCTCGATGTCGTATGTTTTGGCTGAGGCATAGGTCATATCACCGGTACACAGGAGCATGATCCGGTACGGCAGGTCAAGTACGCGGGCGACTTTCTCAGCATCGCGAAGAAGTCCTTCGAATTCTTCGTAGCCGCACTCAGGCGTTGCGTATTTCACAAGTTCGACCTTGTTGAACTGGTGCACTCTTTTGATGCCGCGCACGTCCTTGCCATACGACCCGGCCTCGCGCCGGAAGCACGGTGTGTATGCAACGTATTTTTTCGGAAGTTCCTTTTCAAGCAGGATCTCGTCACGGTGCAGATTGGTGAGCGGAACCTCAGCGGTCGGACACAGGTATAGTGCGTCGTCCTGGCATTTGTACATATCTTCTTCGAGTTTTGGGAGCTGGCCAGTGCCGTACAGGCACTCCTGGTTATTGAGCACGGGCGGCAGGATCTCGGTATACCCGTGCTCTTTCGTATGGAGATCAAGGAAGAAGTTGATGAGCGCCCGCTCCAATCGCGCGCCCGGGCCTTTGAGTACGAGAAAGCGCGAACCCGAGATCTTGGCGGCCCGCTTCAGGTCAAGGATATCAAGCGCTTCGCCGATCTCCCAATGGGGTAATGGTTGATAAGACCGCGGTGGCGGGATTTGCAGACCGCGCACATAGATATTGTCTGAGCCGGCTCTGCCGATCGGCACGGATTCATGCGGGATGTTGGGAAGCCACTGGATACGCTCGGTAAAATCCCGGTCCAGAGTCTTTTGGGTCTCTTCCAAATCTTTTATCCTCTGTCCCAGTGCTTTTGCCTGATCCATAAGATCCTGAACATCACTGCTTTCTTTTTTTCGCCTGCCGACCTGTTCAGAGATCGCATTGCGCTCCTGCTTCATGTGCTGGATCTCAGTCATGCCAGCGCGCCGCTGCGCGTCGAGTTCGAGCAATCCGTTGAGATCGAATTCCACACCTCGTTTTTCAAGGGCGGTACGTATCGCTCCGGGATCATCTTTGAGCAGTTTCGTATCGATCATGTGTAAATTATAACGTTTTTACTAATGAAGTCAACGAAACATTCCGCTCATGTACGGGAGTGTACGGTTTTGATCTTTTTGATCAGGTTCTTTTGTCCACGCATCGTGGCAATGGTCAGGGCTTTATCATAATGATCATGTGCTGTTTTTTTATCACGGCACCCGCGGGCAGCAAGGGCTTTATAAAAATGTGCGTCAGGCTCCAGGAATAGAATGTGCTTTTCTTTGATCAATGCAAGAAGTGTATCGGACACCTTGTTCGCTTTTTTGTATTCCTGTTCGTGAACATACATGTCGGTGAGCGCGAGGAGGATATGACATTCTGCCCGGGTATCGTGGTTCGCCTGCGCTTGGGCAATGGCGTCAGTCATATGTGCAAGCTCCTGTTTCTTGAATCTGCGCCCGCCGGATCGATGATAGCGCGCTTGAACTGCCAGGGCACGCGCAAGCGGCATCTGCGATGCAAGATGTTCACCCTCGCACATATCCACGGCCGCATCAAGGGCATCGAGGGCTTTGGCGTAGTCATCGGCATCAAGGTGCAACTGGCCCTTCACGATCAAGGTGGAAGCGATCAGTTTTTTGATATTAAGGGAACGCGCGAGTTGTTCGGCCTGCTGTTGCAGCTGATGGGCACTCTCGGCTGTGCCGGTCAAATAATGCACCATGCTCATATTGAGCAGGACCCCTGCCAGTTCATGGATGTTGCCGGTTTCCCGGTATATTTCCTGACTCTGCTCCAAGATCTTCAGGGCGGTTGAAAAATCACCCTTCTCAAGGTAGACAGTACCTATGTTGCTCAGGGTAAGGGCGGTGCCGGCAGTATCGCCGATCTCGCGGCGAATGGAGAGTGATTCCTGATAGAGTTCAAGCGCCCTGTCATATTCGCCCAGGAAAGAGTGAATGATCGCGATATTGTGTTGATCCACCGCGATCCCATAGCGATATCCTATCTGGCGCCGGTGATCGATACTTTCATTATAATAATCGAGGGCACGCTCGTAATCACCCTGATCTGAATAGACCGTTCCGATATTACTCAGGACGGCCGCGATCTTGCGTTTTTCATTTGTTTTCCTGAAGATGCTCAGGCTTTGCTCGTACGCCTTGAGAGCGGCTTCATTGTCGCCGATCTTATGGTATACTGTGCCCATGCTATTGAGGCTGGCTCCCATACCACTTTTAATCTCCTGGCGCTCTGTATCGCTGATCGCAATGGCTTCGGTTTTTCGATACAGGACGTAGGAGTTTTTGATGAGTTTCAATGCCTCCTTGAAAATTCCCTTGCGCCAGTATGCAAGACCGCATCGGTTCAGGGCATCAGCCTGGAGGCGCTGGTGTCCTTCTTTCTGTGCGATCGTTACGGCTTCAAGGCTATGATCAATACTCTTGTCGTAATTACCGGTACGTTCGAAAATACTGGCAAGTCCTAGAAGCCCGTAAACCTGCATGATCCTTGAAGGATGGGATTTCATGCGTGTATAATCGCCGGCAGCATCAGTCAGGTACCCAAGGAAATAGCGCATCTCTGCCCGCTTCTTCAGCAGGAGGCCGAAGCGATCCGATTGCGTCTCGATGAGAATGTTCTCCATGATATCCAATGCCTTTGAAAAGGCGGATAGAGCATCGGTGATCGCAAACCGATCCTGAGCGTGCGCTCCCCACTGTCGGTAGTAATCCACGGCCTCCTGGTGCATTTCCGCACCTTCGCTGTGCAGGGCACATAGCTGTAAATAGAGCATTTCCGGGATCCTTTTTTTATCGTGAAGATCCAACAATGCAGCATGGATCTTGACGTGCAATTCACGGCGGACTTTTTTCAAGAGGATTTTGTACGCCGCCTCCCGGAGCAGATCATGCTGGAATGCGAATTCGCGATCACCTTTGAGTTGAGATGGTTTGTGTTCGACGATATAGTCTTTTTCTTCCAGCTGTTTTAGAGCAGGATCGATCTTGCTGCTGCTCAATAATTTGAGGATACCATGCCAGAATGATGTGCCAATAACCGCCGCATGTTTCAGTGTGTCGCGCTCGTGATCAGATAGTCGGTCAACCCGTGATTCAAGGAGTGTTCGTATGTTCGCAGGCAGGCGAATATCTTCCAGATCCGATGTGAGCTGATAACGATCCTCCTTTTCCACCAGAACTCCGGTGTCCTGAAGCTCAGTGATAAATTCCTTGAAAAACAGAGGATTGCCTCCGCCCTTGTGTAGTAATTTTGTGATAAGTGAAGGGGGCAATGTCTTTCCGCCGGTAATATGGTTGAGTAGAGCGCGGGAGTCTGTTTCATTCAGGGGTTCAAGCTCAATGAGATGCCAGGACCGCCAGCTCTTTCGATTGTGGACATTGATCTCGTCAATAAAACTCTCTTTCCATCCCGTGCACACAATCATCAACGAACCGATCCCCTGGATATGGGACACGAATTCAAGCACGTCTTTGGTCCCTTGGTCTAGATACTGCAGGTCTTCTATTACAAAAAGCAGAGGAGTAGCCGCCGTACTGGATTGCAACAGCGCGTTGAGGGTCGCAAATGCCGATAGTCTTACCTGTTCCGCGGGGAGTTGCGCGAGGGGTGAATCCTTATACTTGATATCAAAGAAAAATCCAATGAAATGATGAGCAACCAAATCTGATGGCAAATAGTGTTGCACGTGATGTTCTATGATCTTTTTTAGATCCGCATCGTGTGCGTTCGGATCGATCTCGAAAATGAACCGCAGGAGATCTACAATTGCGGCATAGGGTGCCCTGCCGATGTGCACTGCCCGGGTGAGGAAATATCTTGATTGCGAACCTTCGTGTATTCGCTTGAGAAATTCATTGATCACCTTTGATTTTCCCATACCGACCTCGCCGGTCAGCACAACATAGCGCGCTTTTTGTTTTGTGCATACCGTGGAAAATACCTCCTCCAGTTTTGCGAGCTCGCTCTGGCGGTTGACCAGCGGCAGAGCACTCGCAGCACGTTTTTCTTTGTGCCCGATGAGACGGTACGCCTTTATGCGTTCGGTCTTTCCCTTGAGAGTGAGAAGGGGAAGATCCTCAAAAGTATACAGGTCCTCTATAAGACGGGCAGTGACTTTTGATACGTAGATACTGCCGGGTTCGGCAACGGTTTGAAGGCGCTGAGCAGTGTTGATCGCATCGCCGGTAACCGTGATCTTCACGGGCGCGATCTCTCCATAGACGACCTCTCCGGAGTGGATGCCGATACGCAGCTGGAGAGGTATCTTGATCTCCTGTGCATACTGTGCAATTGCGCGCTGCATTAAAAGAGCAGCACGAGCAGCGTTCTCGGCGTCATTCCCATGGGTCACGGGAACGCCGAAAAGGGCAAGGACCGCATCGCCGATGAAATCACGGTATCCAGTACGGAGTGAATTAAGGATCTCGTCGAATCGATTATACAATTGTTTCAAAATATCGCTCATTTCCTCGGGATCCCGTGATTCCGAAAGGGTAGTGTAGCCTTTCAGGTCGGCAAACAAAACAGTCGCGAATTTACGCTGTTCCTCCTGTACGTCAAGTAAACGGGCGCCGCATTTGCCGCAAAAATTCATACCGCCACTATTCTTAAAACCGCAGGCCGGACATTTCATCTTGAGTATTATAGTTGCGCACTGGCGAATGTCAACGTAGGGACATTGACAGTGCGTTGTATTTCAATACAATACCGTATGCGTTTCAAATTTGGCACGGCTGTTAGTGAATGTACGATACCTGATCAGAACGTACTCGGGATCATTGAACCGCATCCGGTACAGGTTCGTCCTTTGGAAGAAATGATGAAACAGAGCCTGCTCGAACCGATCGGAAAACCGCGCCTGAGGACGATGGTGCGCAATGATCGACCCGGTGATGTGGTCATCATTGTGTCGGATAGGACACGCCATATCGCGCACTATGCGAAGATCCTGGAACTTCTGATCAGCGAGCTTGTTGACGCGGGCGTGGATGAGCGCGCAATCGAATGTATGGTTGCTTTGGGAACGCACCGCCGGCACACCGACGAGGAAAACCGGCGCCTCTACGGGGGGCTTGTGGATACGGTAAGAATTTCCTTTCATGATTGCCACAAAGATCTGGTGAGTATCGGAACAACGAGTACCGGCCTTGCGGTGTTCGTAAATAAGCGGGCATATAACGCCGAGTTCGTGATCGCCACCGGGAAGATCAATTTTCACTACATGGCCGGCTATTCAGGCGGACGGAAAGCCGTGCTCCCGGGTATCGCCGGATATGACACGATACGCGGCAACCACTGCAAACTGAGGCGCGATGGTGTTGCTCAGGGCGTAGTTGAGGGGAATATCATAGCGCAGGAAATGGATGAGGCGGCTCATTTTTTCGGCCTCGATTATCTCGTGAACATGGTCGAGAACCCAAGTAATGAAACCTGCGGCATCTTTTGCGGGGATCCGTTCAATGCGTTCATGCAGGGTTGTGGGTCCTTCAAGAAGCAGCGTTTCGTAACCGTTCCAGAGCGGGCTGATTGTGCGGTCGTATCCAGCGGGGGGGATCCAGGAGACCAGAATTTCTATGCCGGGCACAAAGCCATCAATAACGTAATCCCCGTTGTCAAACCAGGCGGCGTGATCGTGCTTGTCGCGCAGTGCGCTCAAGGAGTGGGGAACGATGCGTTCCAGGAACTCCTTTCCGACCGGACCATTGATGATCTTTTGTGCACACCCGAGCACATGATCACGATCGGGGGTCACCGTGCATACCAGACAGCACGGCTATTGCGGGACTATACGATTATCGTTGTTTCGGATCTTAAAGAAAATCTTTTATCGAATATGAAGTTCAATGTTGTATCAAATATTTCAGCGGCTATGCAGCAGGTCAAAGACCGCATTGGAGATGATTTTACCTGCTACGTTGTGCCGGATGGCCATACGGTCATGCCGGTCATGGACAATGCGATGCAATAAGGAGGTTTGTCGTATGTTAATGCAGAAATTGCGGAAGTATATCAAGTATGTATTGCTTATTGCCCTTATCAGTTTTGCGGCATTGATATTCTTCAATTGGGGCGCGGATATCCAGGGACAGCGTCGGGATAATACGACGGATATCGCGGTGATCAATGGTGAGGAGATATCTTACCGGCAGTACATGTCATACAAACAGGAAAAACTGCAGTCCATTCGCGGCATCACGGATGAAGAGATCTGGAATCTTATGATCGAGGAATTCATATGGCAGCATCTCATTATCAAAGAACGGCTGGGCGTTACAGACGAGGAACTCTGGGCGATCATCCGCAGCAACCCGCCGCGCGAGGTCATGGAAGCGGATTTTATGAAGAACGAGCAGGGTGAGTTCGACTATGAGAAGTACCTGGAACTCCTGCGCTCGCCGCAAAGCCGTTCCTGGCTGTATGAATACGAAATGAGCCTTCGGCGGCAGGTCCCGCGGGAAAAGTTACGTTCACTTCTAACGACATTCGGATGGGTAGCGCCATTCGAGGACAGCCTTTATGTAGCGCGCCAAACTACGTTCTTCGATTTTCGTATCCTGAGTATTCCGATCTTTGCGGTACGTGGTAGGGTATTGGTTTCAGAGGCGGACGCGCGGGCATATTACGAAGAACACCGGGAAGAGTACAAAAATCCCGAGCAGAAGATCCTTAAATACGTGTTCTTTGTCCGGGAAGCGTCGCCCGACGATTCCCTTGAGGCGCGCGAACGACTGGAGGATTTCACGAACCGGATCGAGGATGGAGAAGATTTTCTCGTGGTCGCCCAGGAAGTATCGGACGATACCGCGATCGTTCATGAGTTCGAGCCGGGTAATCCGGTCGCGTTCAAACCGTACTTGATGAATGTATACACCACGCTTAAAGATGGTGAGATGTCTGATATCATTCAGGCATCGCACGGCTACGAGATCATTAAGCGGGTTCACAAGGGATTGGTGTATAAGGTGCGCGCAGATATCCGGGTTTCCTCAACGACCAAGGCAGACATCAATGATCGTATGGAAGCATTTATGCAGGCAGCCGGGGAGATCGGATTCGATTCAGCGGCAATGGATTTGGACATTGCCGTCCGTCAGACATATCCCATGACCACCGATAATGTGACATTCCCGGTCCGCGACCGCGAGGGGCTGGCAGAATATTTAAAGCGCGCGAAAAAGGATAAGGTCGAAGGACCTTTTAGCAGTATCGGCGGGTACTACCTGTTCACGCTCGACTCAGTGATCCCGTCATCGATCCCCGTATTCGAAGCGATCCAGCCGCGGATTGAAGCGGAACTGGAACGGGATATGCTGGCTGAATTTGTGGAGAAGAAACTCACCACGCTCTACGATCAGCTTGTCAGCACAATGCCGGTCCAAGAGGTTCTCGCCCATGATTCGATGGTCGTTTACCAGGATCAAGACAACGTGCAATTGACATGGGTGCAGAACGCGCTCGGTAGCGAGGTCGCTGGACGCGTGGCCCGTATGGAGCCAGGGGAAATATCCGCTCCCCTGGTTACGGAGTGGGCCGGGTACATCGTCATGTGCAACGGCAAGCGGACGATCCCGATCGATTCATCGATGGTGTTCGCTCTGCAAATGAAGCGCCAGTCCCGGATCGAGCAGATCATGCGCGATGTCTTCACTCCGGACGAAATGAAAGATAACAGGGACATATTTTTTGAGTAACACAAGGCATTACCGGGCATAAGAAGGCTGCAATAACAACTGTTTGGAACATCGGAGAATTTGAAGATTAGAATTTGTTTAGGATTTCGATATCAGTATTTAGAATTTTGAGAAGGAGCGTCTAGCGCTGAGCGTATAGCATTTGCTATTTTTATTCAAGGATATATCCCAGCAGTCCTTTGCCGATCGTGACCTCAGGTATTGACTTGATGCGCACCTGGAAGTCGTACCGCCAGTCGTCCGCAAGCTGGTTAAAGGAGAAGAGCGCTTCCCAGCAGTGGAGGTCGCGCCGGAGACTGAATGCGTAGTCGACGAACTCGCGCTGCTCCCAGTCATACCGCGCGCCGTAGGTGATGGTCCAGCGCGGCGTCGGTTTCAGATCGCCGTTGAACCAGACCTGGTAAATATGTTCATTTGTATAACGCTGGTTGATCGAGATCGAAAAAAACGGCACCTTCATGCCCGTCGTGTTGCTTATCGTGTACGTATGATCCCGGGTATAGGGATCGATCGTGCCGGTCACCTGGGTGGTGAAGGCAGAGATCGGTTTCGGGAATGGATTATATGACAGGTTCCAGTTGAGGTTGATCACAGAGAGCGAATCAAGGTCGACGTCGTAGGAACAACCAAGATTGATCTGCGTAAGGGTCACTTTTTTTAAGTCCTTGCCGATCTTGCTCTCGAATGTATGATCAAGGGCGAACGCTACCTTATGCGTTTTTGCGAACACCGGTATACTGTTGACGCGCGGAAGTTCGCCGTAATCAAAGTTCGGCGTATACGTATAGGTTATCTTTGGCAGCATCTTGTGGAGAATGCCATGGATCCCCAAAAGATGGACATCGAACAGCCGGTAGAGGTTTGTGCTGGCCGTAAAGTTGAAGGAGTAGCCCAGCCGGATTGGCCAGGTGTTGCCGAGGGTGTCTTCATCGAAGGTCGCCAGATCGAGCTGCATGCCCGGGGAGATCGAGAAGAGACCCAGGATACTCTGCTGGAACGAAGGGCTTGTATGTATGTTCGCGCCGCTTACTTCTTCATGAATAGCGGCTGAATCCTTCCGGTCGCGTACGATATGACCGGAAAAGGAATAATTCAGAAAGGAAAAGAGCGTTCGGCTCGGGCTGGCCAGCGAATAATAGGGAAGCCGTTCCTCGATCTCATCGGTCGCGTAATTCTGCTGACGCTCGTAGATCAACGAGTTTTTATAACCAAAAATGCTGCGGGACAATGTCGCCTGCGAGGAGATCTCCTGTTCGACCCAGAGCATGGTCGAATCCGTGTAGTCCTGGCGATAGGTATTGTCACTCTGGTACTTGATGTCGCAGTTGAAGTTCGATCCAAGAAGGAAATACGGCGATTCATTCCGTGCTTCAATGTTATAGCGCTGGTTGCCGGTATTATTTTCGCGAATGTACGAACCATACACAGTGCCTTTGGTGAACGGCGAATAGTTCCAGATCCCTTCGAAATGCGGGCGGAAACCCTGTTTTTCCATGGCATCGAGCTGCACGGTCATATCCGCATAATCGTTGAGCACGAAGTAGTAGGCGAATCCCTGGATGTACTTGCCGTAGGCACGCGAATTGCCGGCACGAAAAGGAAGCAAGCCGGATTTGCGTTTGGAAGCGATGGGGACGAACCAGAAGGGCGCTGCCGCGACCGGGAAACCTTCGACAAAAAGCACGATCGGACGCGCGATGACCATGTCACCGAGATACACTTTCATTTTCGGTGCGTAGAAATAATAGTGGGGTGGTGTATCGCTGCACGTCGTGTATATTCCATGGTACGCATTAATTGTTTTTTCGTCGATCCAGTAGATATCCTTGCCGTCGAGAAAACCATTGTCGATCTGGGTCCGGCCGCTCGTCATCATAGCTTTACGGGTGTCCAGGTTATACCGCAGGTAGGAACCTTTGATCGAATCCTCCAGTTGTCTGAGATCGCAATTGCCGAATGCCTCGAGCTGGTTTGTCTTGATGTAATAGTGAGCGCTGTCGCTTACCAGAAGAATATCCTGGTAGCGGATGGAGGATGAATCCATGAGGATGATCGTGGATGTCTCGAGATCGTACACGATCGTGCGGGCATCGTACGTGACGACGTCGAATGTGTCTCGGGGGATCGTGTCGCTTGGCGATTGGGATTCTTCACCCTGCAACAGGATGAAGAATAGTATACAGATCATTCCTTCAGGATTTCTTTGTAACTATCAAGTACGACCTTGTAATATTTCAGGGCTTTTTCCTCGTCACCGAGGGATCGGTAGACATCGGCCAGTCCTTCATTGAGTGCGACCAGCACTTCAAGGTCGGCCGAATCCTTTTGGCGCTGGCAGAGGTCCAGCGCTTGCTGGTAATAGTGGATACCAGAATCATAACCGCCTTTTTCGATCGCAAGTTGTGCTGACTTCATGAGGTATTCAATGGCTTTTTTATGATTTTCGGCCTTCAGGTAGTGGAATGCCGCTTCTTCTTCGTATCCCGGGATGCGCCGGTAGTAGTCGGCAAGGCGGAGGTGGCGGTTTTGTTTATCCTCCACGAGATTGTACAGTTCTTCATGCAGTAAAGGCGATGAGAATAGATAGCGGTTCAAAAATTTCACGAGGAAGCCCCGCTGCACAAAGTAATCGAACTGATAGAGGGTCTTTTCATCGATCGGTAGTTCGTTCGGAAACAGTTCCATGCCGGCGATCGATAATCCAAGGATGAATTCCCTCTTTTCATCGCTCAGCAGTTCAATGCGCCGCTTGATTATTGTTTTGATATCATGGAACGGCAAACTGAAGTTCGTCAGCGTGGTCTTGCCCTGGTACTGGTTATAGTGGAAGTTCATTTTTTCTTCATTATATACTCCTAAATACTGGAGTACATGGAACGGTGTAGTCGGGGGCAGGGTTTTTTGTTCGCCGGTCACCTGTTCGATCAGTTCCTCAAGCTGCGTTTTTTCGATCGGGCGCAGTTCATATTCCTTAAGACCTGGTATATTCACCTGCGGGATCCATGAGGACAAGATGAATAACACCTTCTCTTCGTTCAGTCTTTCGATCAACTCTTTGACGAACGTGATCGATGATGGATCCATGTTATTGACATCTTCGATGACGAACGCGACCGGGTTGATCCAGGATAAGCGTTTCACCACGTCGGCAACGCGATCGCAAATGATCTCGATCCGTGTGGTGATCTCAAGCTTCTCGAGGATCGATTCCTCTTCATTAAGTCCAAGAAAATCGAGGATCGCAAGGTAGGATGTCGCGATATCCATGATCTCAAGGTCCTTTAATTTCTGTTCGATCTTTTTCTGACGTTCGGCAATACTCTCAACATTATGAACATCCAGAACCTGGGTCACGATATCCGTGACCGGTTTCAATGTCCGGCCGATACTGTACGCAGGGCAAACGCTTCGGAATACATGCTTATCGCTCAGGTGCTCGACCAATTGGTCAAGGAACACGGATTTCCCGCTGCCGTCCGGTGCAATGACGAGAACCGCATTCGTTACCCGGAGAAGGTTTTCAATGGATTCCAGTTCCATTTTTCTGAGGATCATCAGTTCCGCGCCCCGCGTTTTCGGGAAGATCATATCGGTCACCGGTTTTTCGATACGACACACGAGCAGTTGACTGGTCATACCTTCGATCGAAAGCATGCCGAGCGAAGTGATCTCAAAATTCTCCATGATCTCTTTTTCGATCTCTTCGGAAATGAGGATCTCGCCAAAATTCGCGATCTTGGAGAGTCCGCGCGCCAGACCAATATATTGAGAGAACCCAAAGCGCGCTTCTGCATATGTTTCTTTCATATTATAAATACAAGCGAGGATATTGATATCCGTGCTGCGCGCAATAACCGTATCTTTTTCCGCTTGAATGATCTTGGCTGAAAAATGTTCAAGGGTTTCCGCGAGCCGATAGAATTGTTCTTCTGGCAAACCACGCACAAAGATCGAAACAAAATATTCCATGTTCACCTACGTACCCTCTGGTCGTTCGGGATGCCTGAAAGGTCGCTGGAGCAGGGTTGAGAGCGGATAGAATTTGAAATGCTGATCATGGTTCATGGTTGCGATGATCATCTCGGGAGCGAATTCCGCGATGACCTGAAGACAGGCACCGCATGGGGCGATGTGGTCGATTTGCGGAGAATACACGAGCATGAGTGAAAAAGTGCGTTCTCCCGCAGTTAGGGCATTGTACATGGCGACGCGTTCCGCACACATGGACAGGCCATATGAACTATTCTCGATATTCGCGCCGGTGTAGAAAGAACCGTCCGGACAATAAACACCGGCACTGACATTGATGCGTGAGTATGGTGCATAGGAATGGGCAATTGCCCGGGTCACAGCCTTGACAAGGGATTTGGAGATCCCTTTTTCAGGAAAGGCAGATGGTGAGGAAATCTTCGCCATGTCGCATCCCCTTTATGCCAAAATACCGGGCGATCGTTTTAGCCATATCTGAAAATGATTCGCGGACACCCAGGGCACGTCCTTTGTGCTGGTCAAAAAGGGCAAGGATCGGTACATATTCCCGGGAATGATCAGTAGATGGTGTTGTTGGATCATTACCATGATCAGCGGTGATGAACAGCATGTCCTCTTCTTTGAGCCGTTTCATTATTTTATCAATACTCCTGTCCATTGCGACCAGGCCATCCCGGAATCCGTGGACATCATTACGGTGTCCCCATTCCATATCGAATTGGACGAAATTGGCAATGATAAGACCTTGATCGACTGTTTGCATCGCTTCGATCACATAGTCGACGCACTCTTTGTCAAACACCGAGTGGTACGATCGTGTATATCCGCGATGGCCCATAAGATCATCGATTTTGCCGATCGCGACCACCTCATACCCTCTGGATACGCAGAGGTCGAGCAGGGTTGGTTCCGGCGGAAGCAGGGAAAAATCCCGCCGGTCCTTGGTTCGGCGGAAATCCGGCGCACTGCCTTCAAAAGGACGGGCAATAACGCGTCCCACCGCATGTTCGCCCTTGAGAAGTTTGCGCGCGATTCGGCAGAATTCATACAGCTCTTCCACGCTGAAGACGTCCGTGTGGCACGCGATCTGAAATACGCTGTCCGCGGACGTGTACACGATCGGTTTTTTTGTCCTTATGTGCTCGGCGCCAAGTTCCTTGATGATCTCAGTGCCTGAGGCAGGTTTGTTGCCAAGTATCTTGTGATTGATCTCTGATTCAAATACATGTATTATTTCATCGGGGAATCCATCAGGATAGGTGGGAAATGGGGTATCCAGGATGATTCCGAAGAGTTCCCAGTGTCCAGAAGTACTGTCTTTGCCCGGTGATCGCTCCGCCATTTTACCGAAACATGCGAGCGGGTCGCGGACTGTACGTACGCCCTCAATGTGTTCGATATTGCCCAGGCCAAGACGTTCCATAACCGGCAGATGAATGCCGCCGCAGTATGAAGCGATGTTAGCGAGGGTGTTGCTTCCGGTGTCGCCATACAGGTCAGCATCCGGTAATTCCCCGATTCCAACGCCATCGAGTATAAGAACGATCGCGCGTTTCATATATAGCAAAATTATATACGGTTTTATTTTTTTGTAAAGACTTCAGAAACACGAGACGCTAACAGACTGCGAAACAACATCGCGGTTTAGGCGAAGCGATGCTTCGCAGTAGAGGACACTTCGTGTCGGGATAGGCTCGCGGCGCGAGCGGTAATAAAAATATAACCGCGAACCAAAGGCCGAAGGCAGTAGGCCGAGGGAAGAACCGCAAAGCGTAAGGGAATATTTAACGAGATGCGTGGTATAGTAAATAGAAGGAGGAACCATGAAAGACCATAAGAAGATGTACGGAGTCTATCTGCGGGTGGGCATCTTTTCCAGCCTTGTCCTATTTATCATGCTTTTTTCGTTCATTCCGTATGAGGAGCCCAAGCCCTACGAGTTGAAAAAGGAGATCGTAACGATGGTCGAGGAGATCACCGCGCAGATGGAGAAATTTGAG
>JAFGPO010000097.1 GCA_016936155.1 Caldifarciminota bacterium | reverse complement strand
TCGGTATTGTACCACATGAACCACGTCAGCAGACCATACGTGCCGACATTCAATGGTTGTATCGTTGTCATGGTATTGAATGCGTTACCTGTGTTGCCGGAAAAAAAAGAAAAATTTCCGGAATGTACATTGACATTCGATAAAGTAAATCCATCGAGAATCCAGTTTGCGGTATCTTCGCAGGGATCATAGAAGAAGGAATCAATCCGCGAACATTCGATTACCCCGAACGACACATCTGCAAGGTCAAACGACCGTGACCAGGATAAACGAAAATCATTGTTACTCCCCGGATCGCTTACGGACAGCGCAACCTGGGTCGGTCGAATATCGTCGCTGTCATAAAACCAGTTAAGCAATGCAGTCCAGGAAGAACCAGTCCAGGTGAGCATTGTATAGGAATTGATGAGCTGCTTGAAACCTGAGTATGTATATGGAAACCATACTGATAACCCGCTGGTATTCACAAAACCACTTCCCCAATGTTCTGCATACAGTATTGCCGAAACATATGAATCATATAATGCCTGGCTTTCTGCAGTCCCTATGACCGTATTCATGCGGCGCAGCCAATCTCCCAGGTCAACAAAATCATTGCGCGGGTCAGGCGGGTTGCTGGATATTGGTATGGTCTGCACGCAATCACGGATCCTGACCAGATCTGATGATGGCGCAGTGCTTTTTATCGATTGCACAAAGGTATACAGGTTATCAGCAACAGACTTCAGCACACTTACTGAAAAAGAACTATAAGCAACCGACTGTTTATTTATGTAGTTCTCAACCGTGGTTGCGACCATGATCTGCGCAAGGTTCGCTGCCGACATATTCGACCTGTTTACGAGTGAATCAAACACCATATCATACCGGAATCCTTGCACCGGGCATACGCTCTGCGGACCGATCATAACGCGCGCGAGATCGCGCAGTTCATATGCAACCTCGATCTGCTGCATAAGACAGGCATCGAACGCGACAAGATCGATGGTTTCATCCGTGTAATCACACGCCGTGCTGACCGCCTTTTTAAAATCGCCGTTCGCGATACTCATCCGGGTGCCGCTCGAGCCGTCATAGCCGAATGTTTTTTGCGGCATCATAGTCCATCCAGTACCATGGTCCCAGAAGATAACACAGTACTTTTCAGCCGGATAATTACTGATCCCCCATTCGAGAAAATCAGCCAGGGTTTTCCAATCGCACATGTCGATCACGCCCAGGCTCTGCTCCTCTTGCACGGTCCCCTGGCGCACGTAAACACGCCTGGCTCCGATTGACGGTTTATCCACCTGCACAACGATCGCCACATCATCCGAAGAGCCCACCTCCTGTAATTCCACCATGTCAGAATCCGCCCATTGCGCAAGGTCATTGTCCGCAACCATATAAGTGAACACACTCCACTCGCGCGCGAATGACGCGGCAACGAACAAGAAAAACCCAACGCACATACTTTTCACAGGCTATTGTAAGGAGAAACAGAAGCAAAGTCAACGGATAGAGAAACATTGCGGGTTTCGAAATGTGGATTATGAAATGATACATATAAAGCTATTCAGGACATAGAAACAGGGCAATTCCAAGGCATCTCAGGGCAAAGCGCTTACTTCATACTGTCTTAGTAACGCATCTTTCCCCCCACGCCCTATGCGTTATGCCTTACGCAGTACTCTGCCTTCGGTCCGCGCTTTTTTTAAAAAATTTATATTCCCGTCATCAACGCGTAGTTACGCTTTTCCCGGTCCCCGCGCCGGTAGGAAAAAAAGTACTCGGGATGACACTTAGTGCACAAATCAAGGTCAGCGGTTAGAAACGCTTCACCGAGATCCTGGATCACTGCTTTTTTAAGATCGAGAAAACACTTATCTTTGTTTTCAATGATCGCATCGGGATACCGGGCGCGGAATGGAACGACGACATCATACTTTACTTCATAACACTCAACGCCGATGCACGCACCCAGAGCGTATGAATAAATACCCAACAGGTCGCGCGCCTTTTTTGCAATACCCTCCAGGATGCCGCGCCATCCACAGTGGATGAGACACATCGTTTTATCATTATACAGATACACCGGAAGACAATCCGCAATCTTTAAGCCCATTACGTTCCTTGAATCTCGTGCCAGGAACCCGTCGCCAATGCGGGTATCATCTTCATCAAGGTTAATGATCATTGCCGAATGGACCTGTTTGAGGAAAATCGGCGAGACCTTATTTGCGCAGTTTTCTTGATCAGCACCAACTGTGAATTTCATGATGTATGACGCATCGCGGAATTCAAAAAAAGTGCAACCATCTGTATTCTGCAGGGACCACCCTGGATTATTCATCGAGAGCGATCATTTCTGATCATCCGCAATGCTCATGTTTTTTACTTTGAGCATTATCTTGTTTTTTCCAAAAAATGAGTCCTCAGAAATAGAATACAGACAATCGATGCGCGTTTTCCCTGGTTCGATCTTCAGGATACTATCAGCCTGACGATAGGCAAACGCTTCAAATGCCGTGCCTTCTTCGCGCAGCGCGAATTTCAGATGATTCGACCCGACTACCCGGGGTACTCCCACAATTTCCAGATTTTTACCTAAAAATACCGCCTGAGGATTTGCCATGCCGGTCGGCTCGAAATATTTCAAGAAGAATACAAGCTCTTTCGTTATCTGCGTCAACTGAAGTTCCAGGTCAAAATGGGCAGTTCGTTTGAACAAAGATTCCTCAAGGGTGTTTGCTGATGCATTCAGTGCCTGGCGCAACCCATCCACGTTTTCCCTGGGCAATTCAAGCCCTGCGGCTTGTGCATGCCCGCCGAATCGCGTGATCATCGTGCTGTGTTCGGTGAGCGCAGCGGTGATATCAAAACCAGAAATCGATCGACCTGATCCTTTAGCGCGTTGTTCATTAAGTGTCAAAAGGATCACAGGTTTATAGAATGCCTCACTGATCCGCGATGCGACGATCCCGACAATACCTTCATGCCAGTTCTCCTGGGCGGCAACGATGATCCTGTCTTTTTCAAAACCGCGCTGTACTATTGTACTATAAGCATCCTGAAAGATCGTATCCTCGATTGTCTGACGTTCTATGTTGTCTTTGCTAAGTCGCTTAGCGTGCTTCTGGGCAAGCGCTTGATCCTCGGTCAACAGCAGCTCCAGGGCATCCTGGGCACTGCGCATTCGGCCACAGGCATTGATCCTTGGACCGATAATAAATCCAAGATGGTAAGCGGCCAGTCCGCGGCTCAGACTCGCTTCTTTTAATAGTGCTTGTAACCCCTTCTTTTCGCTGCTCTGGATCCGTTTGATCCCGTACATCACAAGAATACGGTTCTCATCAATGAGCGATACAACATCCACGACCGTGCCGAGCGCGACGAGATCAAGATCTTCCTGAAGTTCATCGAGGGGCATATCAAGGCTGCTGTACAAAGCCTGCAGGAATTTATATGCCACCCCGACACCAGCCAGATCCTGGAATGGATACTCGCTGCCTGATAGTTTAGGATCCAACAGGGCGTACGCATCAGGCAAAACCGGTAACGGCTTATGGTGGTCGCATACGATCACATCGATCCCATGTTGTGCGGCCGCGGCTATGGTTTCAATCGCCGTGATCCCACAATCCACCGTGAAGATCAAAGAGCATTCTTGTTCATGAGCGAATTCAATGCCGGTCATGGACAATCCGTATCCTTCTTCAAGACGGTTGGGGATATAAAATACGGTTTGTATCCCAAGTTTCTGGAAATTACGGACAAGCAGCGCAGTACCGGTTATGCCATCAGTATCATAGTCGCCATGAACAAGCACCTTTTCATTATTAGAAAGCGCCTGGAGCATGCGATCGACCGCTTGTTCCATATTCGGCATAAGGAACGGATCATACAGATCGCTCAACCGGGGCGCAAAATACCGTTCGATCCTTTCCGGTGTATCGTAACCGCGCATAGCAAGGATCTGCACAACCTCCTTGGGTACGGTCTTACCCCGTATCACAAGATCGGTTAGTGACCGGTCTATGTCTCGTGCAACCCACTGGGTCATAATCTCACCAACGCTGAATATACCTGCAATCTAAAATCCTCAGATCCTCAATGTAAACTCCGTTCCTTGGGTCTTAGAAAGTGGAACTTGGAGCTTGAAAAGGGGTGACCTATAAGCCGGGTTCTGTATTAAATAGCCATTTATCTTGTCCTGATATCACTACCAGGTTCTGCGCAACCTACCTGTCCCTGAAAGCGGGCCACTTTGAACGGGACTGCTTGGTTTTGCTTCGGATGGGGTTTGCCGTGCCTCTGAAGTCACCTTCAGAGCGGTGGGCTCTTACTCCGCCGTTTCACCCTTACCCCGCACCTATGATGTGATAACACGCTTGAGTGTACGCACTTATTGTTTTTCCAGAGCTGATCGTTTTGAGATCGCGTGTACGACTAACCTTATCTTCAACACTCCAGCATTGTATAGACCCTACGCACACCACTGATAGTCACCTGCTTGATCTCATATCACATCAAAGGTGCGGGGCGGTCTGTTCTCTGTGGCACTTTCCCCCCGCACCTTCTTTGTCATACAAGGCTATTCTTAATGCGCCTCTTAAGTTGACCAAGCACCTGACCATAATACTTGAGCTTTTTCCCCGTAAGTAAGCATCTTCTCGCGCCTTGTATGCTTCATAATAAATCAAATCTCACCTCATACCGTGGACATTATGTTCTCGAAATCTTCTCTTGAGATTGTTAGTACAACCGATATAGATCTCCTCATTATTCCGTTTCTCAAGAATGTCAACATAATGCATAGCGATAATCCATCCCTAATCTCATATGACAAAGAAGGTGCAGGGCTTCCCGTTAGGAAGCATCCTGCCCTGTGAAGCCCGGACTTTCCTCTCACATGGAGCGGCTATCCGGTCACCCCATGGTGTATTATAGTAGAAAGAACATGGATGTCAATAACGCGCGCTCATAGTCAAGAAATAGGTTCGCCCGGGCATGGGGTAGTTCAGGTCATCAACTGAATTACCGAATTGGGTTGCGTAATCGGTATCAAATATGTTTTTTACGCCACACGACAGGGTAAAGGAACGAGTGAACTCTCTTGTGATGGCTGCGTTCAGCAAGAAATATGCATTGAGATGCTTTTCATTCATGGAAACAACCGGATAATTATCGTAATTGGTATAGTAATTATCTATTCCCGCTTCATATAGTTCGCTTAGATCGATATCAAATAAAAGTGGTGCATGAATGTGCTGGGAGACCTTGAGTGAATAAAGGGGAATGAACGCTGCGTTACGCTCGATCTCCTGGATGATCGTCAGACCAGTATCCGCGATCCAGTCATAGAAATCATAGACAATCTCGTCGTTGCGCTGAGTAGCCGATTGATATGTGCCTTGAACTGACAAATCGATAAAGGTGCTAATCTGCCCTTTGCACTCAAGATCCACCCCAATGATTGATAGTTCATTGATGTTCCGTGGTTTCCATAATCCGCCGGTATCCGGCATCCAGGCTATACGGTCTTTGATGTCCCGCCTGAAAAAGGAAACCGCACTGAATACTTTGTTGAAAGGCGCGGATTCCAAACGTACCTCGTATACCCATCCATATTCGGGCGTTAGATCGCGATTTCCTGAAACAGGCCAGTAAAGGTCATTGAATCCCGGCGCACGGAATGTTTTACCGGCAGATGCTTTAATCACAAGATTGAACTGCAATGCGCTTATGAATCCAATACTCGGTGAGAAAAAATTGCCGAATTCCTGGTTATGATCGATACGGGCACTCGGCACGATACTTACGATATCACCAAGATCCTTTTTCGCCTGGCACCATCCGCCAATGGTATAGGACTGAGCATTCCATGCCGTATCCCCTGATTGTTTTGACCATGTATCAGTGTGAAGAGAATCAATGCGCGCGTCCATACCGATCGTCACTTCGAAGTCAGAAAACCTCAGCAAAAGCATTGTATTGTATCCTCTGGAAAGAGTAAGGTAGGTGTGATCCTCAATGAGCGTATCCCCGGTCCAGCCTGTATATTGAGTGTGGAATGTACTTTCGCGGCGACTCCCGTACAGTTTATGTTCCCATTCTATCTTTTTTGAAATAATCCATTTTATGTTTACGCTGCCTAAGAACGAAGCATCTTTTTCATGATCGAAAAGCGAGGTCGCGGTACTGTCGCCAAAGAATGGTACTGGATGAAGGCTGTCGACCCGCGGCAAAGGACCGGGTAAACCGTAATCTTTATCATCATAATACACCTGTGCCTGCGCGATCCATGCATCCGAGCGGTATGCGAGTGCACCCTGGAGATCGTACTTGGCAAGGTTGCTGTTGCTTCGTCGACCCGTGGAGTTTAAAAATGCTGCGGATATATCAGCCTGAATTCTGCCGTGAGGAAGGCCCGCATTCAGACTGACATACTTATTCTGCAGCAGGGTATCGAAGGTTGTGGTAAAGGGTGAGATCCGTATGCGGATCTCAGGTGTAGCTAGTTTATTACGAGTAATGATATTCATTACACCGCCGAGCGTATTTTCTCCATAGATGCTCGATACCGGACCTTTCACGATCTCGATACGCTCTACTGCGTTGATATCGATCACGCTGAGATCGGCCATGCCGGTCGTCATCAAATTAAGCGGCTGTCCATCGAGCAGGACCAGCGTACCGTTCGATGGAATGCCTCGTAATGTCACGCTCGTTACTGCTCCAGGAGTACCGTAGTTTTTGATGTCAACGCCGGCTGTTCCATTGAGCACTTCCGTAATATCCAGGGCACGGATCGCCTCGATGTCTGACCGGTCAATAACCATCGTTGCAACCGCGATATTCTGCAGCGCTAAAGGGTACCGCGTTGCCGTTACAACGATCTCGTCCATTTCATAAACCTGCTGGCTGAACAGCGCTACGAGTAATGTCAAAGGAATCATGGAGACCTCCTTTCGTCCGAAGGATTCCTGATTGATGCTGATGAATAGGTCTCCTGGCTTATCCAGCTCTGATCAACCTTCCCATTCCCGGTATTAATACAGAAGTGTGGGAGCAGTGGCTTTCAATAACCAAAGTAATACATGGAATCACAGTGGCGGCGACCGCGTCCGATTTTCACGGCGCTTCCCTTTGATCCATCAGCAAGGAATTATAGTTATGCAAAACGATATGTCAATGAGGTTCTGTCCAAAAAAAGCAGTATATCAGCAGACAAGGATATCAGAATACCAGAGTATCCGAATTTCAGGAATGAATTATAATCCCCCTTAACCTTCTGCTGTCCTCTCGTAGCCATCTTTACCCTATTATGTACGTATCAATGTCGCGAGGAACGTAAACAGCACCACGAGCACCAAAGCAGGCAGGAAATTTCCGGCTTTCAATTTCTTGATCCCGAGCAGCTTGATGCCGATCCCGAAGATGATGATGCCTCCGACACTGGTAAAATCACCGATGTATAATGACTGGGTGAGGAAGGTGAACTGTTGTGCAAGGAGGACAAGCGTTCCCTGCAGGATAAGTACGGTGACTGCGGAAAGTAATACGCCCATGCCCAGCGCGGATGCAAGGATTATTGCGGACACCCCGTCCATGATCGATTTGATGAAAAGCAATTCCGGATCGCCCTCAACCCCCGCCTGGATGCAGCCGAGGATTGTCATCGGGCCGACACAGAAGAGCAAACTTGAAAAAACAAATCCTTCCGAGAACGAACCTTCTTCGTGTAACCTCATCAGAACACGTATTCTCTCGCCTAATGCCTTGATATTTTCCTCGATCCTCAATACCTGACCGATCGCCCCGCCGGCGACGATACTCAACACGACAACTAAAACCTGCTGCATTTCCAGGCCCATCTTGATGCCGAGAATACAGGTAAACAAACCGAGACCGGTCATAATGATCCGCTTGATCTTCTCGGGGATCCCCTTTCGAAAGAGCAATCCTGTGCACCCGCCGATGATAACGAGCACGGTATTCATAATGACGCCAATCACGCTCGATTATACATAATAAAGCGGTTATGGCAATATATTCCTATTGTATATAGAATATTCCGTTTCTATACCTCCACCGAGAACACTTCTGTCATATTGCATCTTGCCTTGGATACGGAAATACATATACTCTTGATCAAGGAGTACTATGAGCCATATTATTTTAATCCTCGTATGTTCAACGAGCACACCGGATTCCATCCCTGGATCCTCCCATTTTCAGCAACAACTCTATAAAAAACAGATCGCGGTCAATGGATTATTGAGCGTCGGATTGATTGCTACCGCAGGGATATACTGGGAAAAAGGTAATAATGCGTACGACCGCTACCAGAACAGCGCAACGACGACCGATGCCCTACATTACTGGGAACAGATGGAAAAATATGACCGGATACGCAACGTATGCGCACTCGGCGCCCTGTTCTTCATCGGGCGCACGATCTATTACTACGCGAAACTTATGGATTCAAACAGAACAGTCGGATCCCTGCCATCCCTCGACCTTCAGTATACCCACACTGGCACGATATCATTCGGTCTCACAAAGAGGTTTTGATCGTGAAGCTCTCTCGCGTAGTTCTCCTGGGATTCTGTATGCTGGTCATGTTCTCCTGCCGTGAACGCAATAACATATTCGATATGGGTAGTGATGATTTCATCCCGCCGCCGCCCATCTTCTGGCATGATTCACTGGTCACCGGGATCTATCACGCGATCGATTCAACACTGATCGGTTTTCGCTTCAGGGTCGAATTCGCCGACGAATTTGAACGCACCCTGCTTATCCATAATGAGTTATTCTATACGGATACGTTTCTCTTTGCCCGGTTCGACGAGACGGTCGGACAAGGCAGCATTCGCTATGTCCATGATGTATACGATGATATTGACGAAGGACCGTACTATTTGCGGATATTTTTCGGCGGATTGCCGATCGGATACGTCGCGTTTTTGGTCATGGGCAGCACCTACTCGATAACGATCGTGGATATGGGTCCGTAGTTAAAATAAACCTAACTGGGATTCCTTAGGCTTTTCCTCTTCAAACAAACGCACCGTGCCAAACTCCCCGTCATAACCGGGATTGATGATGCAATCACCCCGGCGCATGCGGTCGATGCCAAGCGCAATACGCTCGTGAACGCTCCCTTTAAATGTTTCTATCGGCACGTTCAACAGGATCTCGAATTCACTTCCGAACTCCGCGCATAATTTCCGGTATTCGTTCTTCACGGCGACGGTATCGCGCCCGCAGCCGAATGCCTCGGCAATGACTTCCTCAAGCGGGATAAGACTCCGGTAGGGTATAACTCCCTGGGGAGTGGTTCCTTCCTCCCGGTCTGCCAACACCTCAATGCGGTGCAGAACTCCGATGGTCAGGGTTCGCGAGCATACTGGACATATATTATTGTTGAACCGGGCCTCCTGCGGTGCAAGACGCACATCACACTTGCGGTGCCCATCGTAATGATATTTCCCTTCCTCAGGATAGAATTCGATCGTGTATAAGAATTGTTCCCGGTCCTTGTTCTTCAGGACATCGCGCAGACCATAATAATCGAGATCGTTTTTGAATACGTTTGCCTCGCGACCCAATCGCGTCGGCGAGTGTGCATCGGAATTCGATACGAGCGTATATTTATCAAGCGCGGAAAGCCGCCAGTTCATTGCAGGATCCGAGGAAAGACCGGTCTCGACCGCGAAAAACGCATCGCTGAGATCACCAAAGCATTCTTCGATCGTATCGAATCCCGAATTGGAGCCGAACAAAGAATACCACGGTGTCCAGATATGCGCCGGGATCAGGAAAATATCTTCGGATATATCGAGCAACGCCTTGAACATATCGTATGTATCGAACGTCAGGATCGGTCGACCGTCCGACTGCAGTTTTCCGTATTTACCTAAGTAGGTGTTTATTTTATCAACGGTATTGAAATCAGGTGCAAAAATGATATTATGCATCCGGCGACCTTTGCCGTTTCGTGAGTAAATGTTATTGACTTCGACATTCAAAATGAATTTTACGCCGTCATACTCGAATACCCCGTTTCCCGCTTCCTTGAGATCTTTTTTAAGTTCCTGAAGCCACTCCGGATGAGTGAAATCGGCAGAACCGAGCATACCGATCCCCTTCAATTTGGCGTATTCCGCGATCTTCGGAATGATCATTTCCTTCGATGTTGCCCGCGAGTACCGGGAATGAATGTGCAGGTCAGCGATCAGCATTTTTCTGCCACACCCATGATGCGCAAGTCCTGTTCCCATGCAGGATTAAAGGTCAGATGACGGTACAAGGAGAACGTGAATCCTGCGCGCGTAAGAAGACGCGCGATGGTGGACAATGGATATCCGCGTTCCTGGTGGAATTCCCTGATCGTGTGGTAATCCCCGTTCTGTTTGATCTTCAGGACCAACTCCAGAGATGAAATGCTGTTTTTCACATCGAACTGATTTGACCAAACGGAGTTGATGTTCTCATCCTGCCGGTAGTAGGTGTTATTACCCCACTCATCACGCAGGCAGCGAATCGTATTCATATCGAAAATAAAGAGCCCTTTTTCCGACAGTGTTCTATGGACGTTCTTAAAACAAGCTGCAAGTTCTTCCTCCTTGAGGAGGTAGTTAAGACTGTCATATAAACATGTAATAACAGGATATACACGATGCAGGGCGAGCCAGCGCATATCTCCATTGATCAATGCCACGGACTCTCCCTTTTTCTTCTGCAAGCGATTGCGGCACACTTCAAGCATCGTAAATGACCGGTCTAGACCAAGTACCTGATACCCACGTTCATACCATAATTCAAGGCATACGCCGGTTCCGCACGCAAGATCGAAAATAAGGCGGTCATTCCGTTCATACAGAGCAAGGATCCGCTCGATATATTCCACCCATGCAGGGTAGTTGACAAACGACATGAGCGTGTCGTAGTACGGAGCGATTGTGGTAAAGGGCTGACTATACTCCTCTGATCTCATAGTTCGGTGCTTCTTTGGTGATCGTGATATCATGTGGATGGTTTTCCCGAAGGCCGGCTGGACTGATACGAATGAACATGGCTTTCTTCTGCAATACCTTGATGCTCCTGGCCCCGCAGTAACCCATGCCTGCTTTCAGGCCGCCGACCAGTTGGAAGATCACGTCTTTGACCAGACCACGGTATGGCACGCGACCCTCAACGCCTTCAGGGACGAATTTTTTTGCGGATTCCTCCTGGAAATACCGATCAGCAGATCCTCGGGGCATTGCACTCAAAGACCCCATTGCCCGGTATTCTTTGTAGCGCCGCCCTTCAAGGAGAATCCTCTCGCCCGGGCTTTCCTCGGTCCCGGCAAAGAGGTTCCCGATCATAACGCTCGCCGCGCCGCACGCCAGCGCTTTCACAATATCACCGGAATAGCGAATACCGCCATCCGCAATGATTGGTATTCCATGTTGCGCGGCGACCCTGGTGCATTCACTGATCGCAGTAATCTGGGGTACGCCGATGCCGGCGATAACCCGCGTCGTGCAGATCGAACCCGGCCCAATACCGACTTTTACCGCATCAACATCGAGTTTGACCAGGGCGCGCACAGCATCTGCTGTACCGACATTCCCCACGACGAGCTCTATTTTCGGAAACGCCTGCTTGATCTTCTTTGTCATTGCGATCACCCCGGCGGAATGTGCATGCGCGGTATCGATGACCAATGCGTCGACCTCAGCCTCGACGAGTGCTTTCGCACGCTCCATGGTGTGCTTGTCGATCCCGATCGCGCCCGCACAACGGAGTCTCCCCATTCTGTCTACGGTCGCGTGCGGGTGCTCCATTTTCTTGATGATATCCCGTACGGTTATGAGTCCCCGAAGTTTGCCGCTTTTGCTCATGATCGGCAATTTCTCGATACGGTGCTTCTTCAGTATGTTCTGGGCCTGTTCAAGACTCGTGCCTTCCGGTGCAGT
This sequence comes from Caldifarciminota bacterium, assembly GCA_016936155.1. Classification (GTDB taxonomy): domain Bacteria; phylum Hydrothermota; class Tepidihabitantia; order SM23-42; family SM23-42; genus JAFGPO01. The sequence continues at coordinate 20,234 of JAFGPO010000097.1, read as the reverse complement.
GATGAGTTTCTCATGGGTCATGATCTCCTGTACTTTGCGCTTTAAATTATTCTCAAATATGATATCCCGGTTGGTCAGGATACCCACAAGCCGTTCCTTCGCATCAACCACAACCACCCCTGAGATACCATATTTATCCATGAGTTCCCGTGCCGCACCCACAGTTGAATCCTCTTGTATCGTAATAGGATTACGTATCATACCGCTTTCCGCCCGCTTGACTTTACGCGCCTGCATCTGTTGTGCATCGATCGACATATTTTTATGGATCACCCCGATGCCACCCTCCTGGGCGACTGCGATCGCCATGGAGGCATCGGTCACCGTATCCATTGCCGCACTTACGAGCGGGACTGCAAGCTTAATATGCCGCGAAAAATAGGTCGCGACGTCGCAGGCACGCGGCAGCGTATCAGAATATTGAGGGATCAGTAAAATGTCATCAAAGGTGAGTCCTTCATTGAGTTTTACGACTTTTTTACTTTCCATTTTCTATTATAAGGATTTTTTTTCACCTGTCAAGAATCATGAATGTGGTTAAGGAGCAGGGCGGAACCACAAACCGGTCACTTCTTCTGCTCCGTTGTACACGACCTTGACGTCGATCTTTCCTTTTTCGAATTGACAGGTCACATACACGACCTCATACCCAGCTTCCCTGGTCTGACGCAGTCCGATTTGTTTCTCAAAATTCCCCACCTGTATCTGGATCGTATTCCATGCTTCTTGCAACTTTGGTTCAGGCAGTCCCGTCTTCATCGTTTCATCGAATGTCGCAACGCACCCTATGTAGTCCCCTTGAGAAAGCATGGTCACGAAATCCTGTGCCCTGGATGTAAGATCGATCGATGGGATCACCTCTGCTTGTTCACGTACCCCGCACGCGATGCAAAAAAGAAGACATACAACACCTGATTGAACGATTTTCATATCCCTTCCTCCTGTTATGCTTCCTGTATGAGTATAGTAAACACGCAGTGTCTGTCAACTCTTTTCGGGTGATCCCCCTGATACCTTGACATCAATAGCGATTCTATTATAATTCTGCTGCTCATGCGGGTGTAGCTCAGTGGTAGAGCATCGGCTTCCCAAGCCGAGGGTCGCGAGTCCGAATCTCGTCGCCCGCTTCGTTGTAGTAGGAACTGGGTACTAGGTACTAAGAACTACCCGAAGCACGAGCGTTTCGTGGTCGATTACACACTAAGATCCTGGTGACTAGCGTTGGTCAATACGAGACGTCTACGGTCTGGATATGGTTGATAGCGGGTGTGCATTTTGTTCCAGCTTCTAACATCCATCAACTACTATCCATTTTGGAAAAGGAGGTTTATGAAAACAATCGCGTTTTTCGCACTTGTTTGCTCGATTCTTCCCGCGGGTCTTGCACCGGTTGAATTCGACTGGACACGGTTCACAGTAAAAGTCACGACCACCGAGAAAACGGACATCACGGACTTGCTTTTCAACGCCCTTTTAACGATACAGTATGATGAAACCCGAACCGTTGAAGACTACCTCGCCTCCCATCAAGGGAGCGACGAAGTAATCATCAAGTGCATTACAAATTGTACGAGCACCCAGCAGAATTTTTTGACTGATGGAGGTATCGAGTACATTCATCAACTGGATCTGACCGACAAAATTATGCACCTACTCCTTCCGATACAACACCCGGTGCGCTTTGTGGTTCCAATGCTCTGTCCGTGCTGCGGTCAGAAGTGGCCGGAAAACAGACCGGTTCAGGATACGATAGAACTCGTTCCGCAGCAGATTGATAAAACTGATTATACCGGTATCGTTTTCGACTGCCGCGGCTACCCTATCAAACCCTGTTTGTTTCCGAAGATCGTCACGGATGAGGATGAGGAAGTGTATTCGGCTGACTTTGCCTCTTTATCCTCGCTCACGGAATGGGGTCTGGCACAGTATTCGAATGACAAGGATCTTACTCCACCCCGCGCTGGACGTAAACCACTCGTTGTACCGGCAATTGGAATAACCGGTGCGAAACAAACGAATATCGTGATCTCGATTGCTGACGCCCAGCGCATCCATGGATCAAAAGAGAATGTGCAGCTCCTTAAAGAATGCCGCGTCGTTATTATCTTTTCACAGTAGTCCTTGTTTTCCTCCAGTGCGCAGCGATCTTTGACCGGCGTAACGACTTCGAAAAGGCGATCGCACACTACCAGAAAGCAGATATTGATTACGCGATCCTCTATTTTAATAGATATCTTGAAAAAAATCCTGGAGCGGATACTGTTCTCTATTTTCTTTACGATTGTTACCGCCGGCAGGGCGACCAATCCGCACAGATCGGGATATTGGAAACGCTCGCCCAGCATGAAACCAGGGATCCGCATGTATACACAACACTGCTCCGGCACTATGATACGAACAATGCCTATGATCGTTTCTTCAATCTGTACGGATCGGCACCGGATCCGGTAAGACCGATCCTCGATGCGCGCTATGTGCTCACCCGTGAGCTGTATGCCAGACTCTGCGCGGGAGCAACCCATACTGCCGCTGTGCATGATCCCGTACGTCACGCCGTTGTGAGAGGATATTTGCCATCCACGCCTGATGGTCTGTACTACGAACAGGATACAATGACGGTCGGCAATTTCATTATCACCCTTGACAATCTTCTTGAACCCGTATATCCGAAACACTTCTACCCGCTCGCCCATATATCGGAACGTTCATTCCTCTACCTCCCCTGCATGCGGCTCATCGATACAGGGATCCTCACCTACCAGAGAGATATTGACCCGGACATGGTCGTACCGGTAAGTATGGCAGTACGGGCGATCCAGATCATGACGGAACGAGGATATATTGATTAAGATTATTGACCGCTATTTTTTACGGGAATTCACACCCCCGTTTGTGTTCTCGGTCTTTTCCCTGACGTTTATTCTCCTTATGGATCAACTATTCCGGCTTATCGACCTTTTTGTCCGAAAAGGACTTCCCGCATTGATCGTAGGTGAGATCCTCATATATACCCTTCCCCTGATCGTTTCGTACACCGCACCCATGGCCGTGCTCGTCGCGATCGTTGTCACGTTCGGCCGCTTCTCCCACGACAACGAGATACTTGCGTTGAAAACCAGCGGGTTGACGTTTGTTTCGATCATGAGGACCCCGGTGATCGTCATCGGACTATTCACGATCGGGCTCATCTTTTTCAACGCTCAACTTCTTCCTGAGGCAAACCACCGCTTACGCAATCTTATGCTCGATGTATCGCGGAAGCGTCCGGCGATCAGGCTTCCTGAAGGTGTGTTCACGGATGACTTTCCCGGCTACACCGTTTATATCGGGCAAAAGGATGAAGGACGGTCAAAAGTATTTGATATCACGATCTATGATACCAGGAATAATCTCATGATGACCGCGCCCCATGGCGATCTCAAGGATTTCGAAGAAGAAGGAATCCTGCAGTTCGTGCTCTATGATGGAGAACTCCACCAGCTTATCGACAATGACAAATACCAGCGCACCCACTTCACAAAACAGATCATCAACATGGAAATAAGCACTGACGTCATCCATGAAGAACGCACGTACCGGAACCAAAACGAGCTTAATGTTCAGGGACTCCTTCGGCAGATCAAAGAAACTGAGAAAGAAGTGCAACAGCTCAGCATTGAGATCCAGGAAGCGGGTCTTGCCGGGATCGAGGCGTTCGTGTTCCAGGACATGGGACGATTGAGCACGATACGATTCAAGATCGACAGGCAATTGAATACACTTACCGGGAAAGCGCGCAAAATCGCGCGCCTCAAGACTGAACTCAACAAAAAATTTTCGCTTGCCGTCGCCTGCCTGTTCTTTGTCATAATGGGTGCACCGCTCGGCTATCTCTTCAAGAAGAGCGGCATTGCCGGGATCATTATTGGTGTCCTCCTTTTCTCTCTTTACTATATCCTCGTGATTGTGGGCGAAGAATTCGCGGACCGGCGCGGCTTTTCACCCTTTTGGGCGATGTGGATCCCGAATATCATCCTTTTGTGCAGCGGCATCTATTTATTACTCCTTGCCGAATATGAACGTTCGCCGTTAAAAAAGGTATTCCGATGAAGATTATTTATAAATACCTACTTCGGGATTTCTTTAAATTTTTAGCACTGTGCCTTGGTGTTCTCATCTTCATCTATATTATCATCAATCTCTTTGACAATCTGGGAAAATTTCTGGCAAAGAACGTCCAGTTCATTGACATAATGCTTCACTATGTATACCTCATTCCTGCCTATATCGTCCTATTGCTCCCGGTTGCGTCGATCATGGCGATCTTTTTCATCTTCGGGATCATGACTAAGAACAAAGAATTGATCGCACTCAAGACCTGCGGACTCAATGTGAACAACCTCTTCAACATTATCATTGCGACGGGATTCGCGATCGCACTGTTCACCTTCATTTTCCAGGAAACTGTCGTGGTCCGCGCCCAAACACAGTGGTATGAGCATAAACAAACGAAGATCGACAAACGCCCGGTCAAGTCACAGAATGTACGTCGCAACCTTTTCTACCACGGCGAGGACAACTGGGTGTACTATACGAGAAAATTCGATGCTGAACGCCGGCGCATGGATGTCCTAACGTTATGGAAGATATCTCCTGAGAATACGATCATCGCGCGCATCGATGCAGTGGCAGCCGAGTATGATTCTGCGTGGATCCTGTATAACGCAACCGTACGCCATTTCGATAGCCTGGGCAATGAAACGATTGAAGCACATGACCGGATTTCAATGCCTGAACTTAAAGAAACACCTCAGGATTTTCTTAAAAGAATGAAGCAGCTCGAGGAGATGAACGTCCTCGAGATCTTAGCCTTTGTGCGAAGGCAGGGTCGGGCAGGTCAGGACATCACGGCTGAAGCCGTAGAACTTAACTATCGATTTTCCTACCCCCTGATCACGATCATCGTTCTGCTCATAACGCTTCCGCTTTCCGTGGTCTTGAAACGCGGCGGCATTGCGATCGGATTGGGCATCAGCATTGTCATTGCCTTTTTGTACTGGGGAGCGATCCAATCCTGCCGGGCATATGGTGTTGCCGGCATCATGAGCCCTTTCCTTGCTGCCTGGCTTCCAAATACCGTATTCGGCGCGATCGGCATCGTACTCATACTCAAAGTACCGCGCTAAATAAACGGCAGACACTATGCGCTGATGGCTAGAAACTATATTTTCATTTAAGATTTCAGATGCAAAATTGAAAATAAAGAGCAAAGTGCAAAGCGAAGAAGAAGCGCTTGTGAAGCAAGCCATAACCGACCGCAGGTCCTAAACCGCTCGTGGAACGAGCCTCAACCGCGTGTTATTACGCCATCTATTGACATTTTTACGAAACACGGTACAATTATGTTCCTATGTGGTTCAAGAAGAAAGTTAAAGCGAAACCTGAGGAAAAACTCCAGCTTCCTAAGGACCTGTGGGTCAAATGCGAGACCTGCGGTGAAATCCTCTATCGAAAGGAATTAGAGAAAAACCTCTGGATCTGTCCCAAGTGCTCTTTCCACTTTCGGATAAATTGCCGTAATTACATTACATTACTCCTTGATAATGCGATCCTGCAGGAACACGATGGCAAACTCGAAGCATGCGATCCCCTGGAGTTTCCAGAATATAAGAAAAAACTCAAATCAGCGATCGAAAAAACAAACATGAATGAGGGCGTTGTCTACGGACAGGCAACGATCGATGCGATCCCGGTCATATTTGCGGCCATGGATTTCAGGTTCATGGGCGGCAGTATGGGTTCAGTGGTCGGGGAGAAGATCGCCCGGGCGATCCGTCTTGCCAGCCAAGAAGAAACACCGCTCATCATTCTTTCCGCATCCGGCGGTGCGCGCATGCAAGAGGGCATTTTCTCCCTTATGCAAATGGTGAAAACCTCTGCAGAACTTGCGATCCTCGCTCAGAAGCGCATACCGTATATCTCAATCCTCACGCACCCGACAACTGCCGGGGTGATGGCATCATATGCTTCGTTAGGGGACATCATCATTGCTGAACCCGGTGCGCTCCTCGGTTTCACTGGTGCGCGAGTTGCGGAGCAAACGATCGGCGAAAAATTCCCGCCCGGGCTCCAGCGGTCTGAATCACTCCTGGCCCATGGCATGGTCGATCTCATTGTCTCACGGAAGGATCTTCGAAATACTCTTGCAACTATCCTCTCGATCGTAACCAAACATGGCCAGGCTTCGACTCAATAACGTCACCAAGATATACGGCAAGGACGTTTACGCGGCGCGCAATGTGAATTGCGACATTGCGGATAGGGAATTCGCGGTGCTTGTCGGTCCATCAGGCTGCGGAAAGACGACGATCCTTCGCTGCATTGCCGGTCTTGAACACGTTTCCTCCGGTGAAATTTACATTGATGAACGCTGTGTTAATGATGTTCCGCCCAAAGAACGGAATATCGCGATGGTTTTTCAGAATTACGCCCTCTACCCTCATATGACGGTTTACGATAACATGGCGTTCGGTTTGAAAATGCGCCATTACCAAAAGAAAGAGATCGATGAACGAGTAATGGAAACCGCGCGCATCCTGGGTATTGAAGACCTCCTAAAAAGACGACCCCGGCAACTTTCCGGCGGACAGCGGCAACGTGTTGCTGTCGGTCGCGCGATCGTGCGGCAGCCAAAATTATTCTTGTTCGATGAACCGTTATCGAACCTGGATGCTAAACTACGCGTTCAAATGCGCGCGGAATTAGCGCGCCTGCATAAGCGTTTTCAAACGACGATCCTCTATGTTACGCATGACCAGGTTGAAGCGATGACGCTCGGGCAGCGGATCATTGTTCTAAAAGATGGTGCGGTACAACAGGTTGCAGATCCTACCACCTTGTACACGCATCCGGACAATGCGTTTATCGCTGGCTTCATTGGCAGTCCGCCGATGAATTTCATTACCGGAACGATAAAACGCACTAACGGCGCGGTCGTATTCCAGAATAGCGAAATCAAGATACCCTTGAACGACCGGTTCCGGACACAGGCCGACAAAGCTATTATCCTTGGCATCCGGCCCAGCGATTTCTCCATGAAGCAGGGAACACCGATCACCCTGACGATCGATGTTATAGAACCTATGGGCAGCGAGATCTATGTGTATGGGCGGTGCGGCGAGGTCCTCTTATCAGCCCGTCTCACCACCGGGGATGTCCACCCGATGATCGGACAACAGCTCACCTTGAAGGTGGATACAACCAAGATATACTTATTCGATGCAAAGACCGAAAAGACCCTATCCTGATCCCCATCGGGCGCATAAAACAAGGGGCAGACACCACCGTATACGCTGGACCATCCTCATCGCGTTCTCCGTGCTGATCGGCCTCGGTGCGGGTACGGTTCTCTCAGTCTCGCGGAATCTCCCGCCGGCCGAGTCGATATCCTTCTTCATGCCCGCGGTCGCCACCAAGGTGTATGATGATCAGGACAGCCTCGTCGGTGAGTTCTTTGTCGAACGCAGGGAACTGACAAATCTCGATCGGGTTCCTCACTATCTCAAGGACGGAATTATCTGCATCGAAGATAAAATGTTCTACAAACACTGGGGTGTAGACATCCTCGGACTCCTGCGCGCGTTCATCGTCAATATCCTGCACCGAGAGGTTATCCAGGGAGGAAGCACGATAACCATGCAGCTTGCCCGCAATATGTTCCTCACCATGGAACAAACCATGATGCGCAAACTCAAGGAGATAATCCTCGCCATACGGATCGAACGCGCGTATACGAAAGAAGAAATTCTGGAAAAATATCTTAATCAGATAAACTTTGGCCGGGGACGCTACGGTGTTGCAACCGCGGCAAAATATTATTTTAATAAAGAAACATACGAACTCACGCTTAGCGAGTGCGCACTCCTTATCGCGATCCCGAAATCACCGGATCGTTATTCTCCATTCAACAACTACGAACTTGCACTCCAGCGCCGCAATCTTGTGTTGCGAAAAATGACGGAGAGCAAATTCATCACTGATGCGGAATACGAGACCGCCAAAGCAGAATCGATTATTCTTGTCGAACAAAAGGCAGAAAAACGACTGGGTGAGTATTTTATTGAGGATATCCGGCGTTATTTAGAACTGAAGTACGGCCCTGAATTCGTGTACCGAAGCGGCGCGAATATCTATACGACGCTGAATACTAAAGCCCAGATCGCGGCCGAGACGATCATGGAAAAACATCTGGAAGGGATCGAAGAGCAGTATAAATTCAAAGATTCAAAAACTCACTGGGATTCAATCGGCATAGGCGATACGCTCCAGTATTCGCCTTACCTCCAGGGAGCGCTCGTACTTATCGATCACCATACCGGCGAAGTCAAGGCGATGATCGGCGGCAGGGATTATTCCCAGAGCAAGTGGAACCGGGTGACCCAGGCCCATCGACAGGCCGGGAGCGCATTCAAGGTGTTTGTCTGGACAGCCGCATATGACAACGGATTCACCCCGGCAGATATCGTGCTCGATCTCCCGATCGTGCTCGATATACCGGGCATGGACAGTATTTACCGACCGTCGAACTACGACCGTAAGTTTATGGGTCCGATTACCATGGAAAAAGCGCTCAAGCATTCAAGGAATCTCGCTGCGATCCGGCTTATCCGCAATATCGGACCGGAGCTTGTTGTGCACTACGCCCATCAACTCGGCGTCGAATCGCCCCTGCTTGCGGTCGTTTCACTCGCACTGGGTGTTTGTGACGTAAGCGTGCTTGAAATGGCAAGCGCGGTCGGTACGATCGCGAACCTTGGCGAACGCATGCCGCCCTACCTCATACGGCGGATAACCGACAATAACGGCACGCTCGTTGAGATGAACACCCCGTTCCCTGAACCGGCGATCACGCAGCAAACCGCATATGTCATGCTCAATACGATGCGTTCGGTGGTCGATGGCGGCACCGGCTACAAAGCTCGGCAGTACTACCGCGGTCCGGCAGCAGGGAAAACAGGAACAACGAACAACTATTCGGACGCATGGTTCATCGGCTTTACGCCTCACTATGTCGCTGCCGTGTGGATGGGGAATGATGACAACGAACGCATTTTCCGGGGCGCAACCGGCGGTGACATATGCGCACCGGTCTGGGGTGAATTCATGGCTGCGATCGATCCGTCGCCAAGCGGGGAATTCCCGATGCCGGCCGGCTTGGTCAATTGCCGAATATGCGAACAGACCGGCATGCTCGCAAACGAATACTGTCCTGATCCACGGCTCTACACATTTGTCGCTGGGACAGAACCGCAGGATACCTGCGACCTCCATACGTTCGGGCAGGAGTACGAGTATCATGACGATTTTGAAAAATTCAGCGATGGTGAATTCTAGCCAGTAACCTTCTTCTGAAATCGCCCTTAAAATTTCAACAATAAATTTTTCGGCACGAGCATGTGGATTAAAATAATCACAACCAGAACGATCATGGTCGAGATTTCGCCAAAACAATTTTTGAATTTGAATCCGACCTTTTTTTCTAATAGTTGTCGTATATACGCCTGTTCGCTCACGATGACCAATCCGTATATGGCAGTGAACAATATGATAATGATCAATACATACCATGATGGGGGATTGAACAGGATTGTAACGCCGGCAACCAGGAGAGAATTGCCGATATAAAGGGGATGTCTCAGATACTTATATGGACCACTATTAATAAGAAACGATGTGCCAAAAGGTGTTTTGCGGGCTGATACGCCGATATACCCGGCCGCCCATATTCTCATCGCACATCCTGTGATGATAAGCGCATAGGCAATGCCCGGATAAGCGCCCGGGCGGGAAAACAGCACGAGGAAAATGAAAAACGGCACCGCGATCCAGGCGCGGCATCTAAAGAGAAACGCACCAAGATTAACAGGCATTGCTGAACGTTATTACGTTATTAGTTATTGAGTAATTCGTCATCAATCATTCGTTACCACATCATTAGTCATTCAATAATAAGGCATAAGCGGGCTACGAAAGGGCAGGATATGTCTAAAGACAGCATCGAGGGTAAAGAAGACATAGATCATCCCTGTAATCTTTGTGTTATCGCTGTAATCAATGCCACCAGGGGTGGCATATGCCGGGAAAGGGATTTGAACCCTTACACCCTTACGGGAACTAGGTCCTGAACCTAGCGCGTCTGCCAATTCCGCCATCCCGGCTCGAGTGATTATAACCACCGATGGTATTCTGTCAATAAATCGTCAGTTGACGATCACAATTTTCCCGGTTATCCGGGTTCTATTCCGGTATACTATATGATAAAAATATATGCCGGCAGGAATATTCCGCGTAGTCCAGATACACTTCGTTCCCTGTGTTTTTTCGCTCGCAAAGATCGATCTGCCCGTAATATCATGGATACGGATCTCGTCGCCGATGTCGAGATTCTTGAATAACACCGCACCTTTGCATACCAGCACCTCACATTCTCTATCAATATGCGTTGCATTATTTTCTTCAACTGCGGGGTAAACCTGTTTGAACCCCTCCTGGATCTGCCACCCGGGATTCGTGCCATAGAGCCATTCATAGGCGCCGATATCCCAGTGTCCGTTGATCGGTCGCGTCCACCCGTTGAAATCATCCATGGGCGCATCGTAGCTGGATGTCCCGGTGTCGATCAACGTCGCAATGCTTAGCGGATAGAGATCGATAGTTCCTGGCACGACACTGGGATTGATGAATTCCTGAGATGGATGATTCCCCAATGTTGATCCGCCTGTTTGTGACTGGCCATAGTGACGGTTGTGGGCCACATACCCGGGCCCGAGACCATCTGGCACCTGGATAGCGCTGTAGGAAAGGCTATCCTGAAAACAGGCATTATTGATGCATATCATCTCCCCGGTCGCGATGTTCCAGTCATCAAGGCGCAGGCAGGTAGTGGCGCAGTGGTAAATAGTATTGTTCCTGATGTACAGATCCTCCATACCCCACCCGCTATAATTGCGCACATTAATACCATATTCGCAATCGAAGACGATGTTGTTGTCGATATCGGTCTGGCCAACCGCGAAAATACCCTCTGGAGCGTTCCACATTACATTGCGGCGCACTATATTATTCTCGGCCGCACTTGCCTGATCGGTTTTGTACAGCACGATCCCGGCTTCATCGCAATTATACACGACATTGTCCTGGATAACATTGAGATACGTGCTGCGCTTGAATTGTATCCCCTTGTGTGGGTGGCAGTCATGTATCCAATTGAACTCGACAAGACAGTGGTGTACGGATGAAAGACCATCATGGTTGCCTATATACAAACCTTCTCCAACGTCAGTAATGTCATGCAAATGGCAGTACCGGATCGTAAGATACCTGAATGATTCACCCGCTGGATTCGCGCTGATACCAACGCCGGTTATATCGTGAATGTGCAGGTCTTCCATGAATATGTGGTCGCTCGTAGTGCGGAATTTGATGCCGTCGATGCCGGATCCAACGTAGGAGTTCGTGATCTCGAATCCCTTGAATTCAACATAGTGGCAATCGTACACATCGATCACGTTATCATACGCATTACCGTCGATCACAACACTCCCGAGCGCCTGGATCACGATCCAATCATCTGAATTTCCGTCAAGACCGGATAAATTCCATGTCATATTATAGTGCCCGTTTTGCACGAGCAGCGTATCGCCGGCCTGAAGCATGTCAGTGTAATTCTGTATCTCCTGAGGCGTGGTCGCACTATACGTGGTTGCCCAGGAGAGCGTAATGGCCAATATCCATACAAATAGTGCTTTCATACAAGTCCTTGCTATTTTAAAAAAATTAGTTTTCCACACTGATTTACGTGATCGGATTCGATGTCGTAGAAATATATTCCTGATGGAATGTTCAAAGGTGTCCATTCGTAGAATACAGACTGTGCCGCTGCACAAAAATGGTTGCGCCCGGTTATGTCATAAACAGAAATGATGTCGCCAACGTGAAGCGAAGTGAAACAGATCGTGTTCCCGTGCTGAAACACATGGCCGCATGCTGTATGATGCGGTTCATCTTCCTGTACTTCACCGGCATAGTATTCATAGGAACCGATGTCAAATCCGTTTCCCTGAGGGCGCGCGATACTGTCCAGGTCATACTGCACGATTGCGCTCACGTCGGTCCCGGCATCAATAGCCTGGGAATTGTCCCGCAGGTGATAGTCCCCTGCAAGCCAGTTGACGAAAATGCTGTCGAGCGGATCGGCAAGCATGGAGTGCAGGTCGTATCCAAGCGCCTGCCACTCGGTCAGGGTCATTGTCGTGTTCCCGCCGTCATTGCTCAACCGGTCGACCACGACATTGTAGTCGCTGTGGAATCCGGATAAAGACGACTGATCGATCGCGATGCTCCCGCGCCACGAGTGTTGATTTATGAGGATGTTATTGTACAGCGTATCATCCGTCGATCCGGCATTGATGTTAACGCACCACCGCGCATCCGCGGCATTGATGATCGTGTTGTTATAGACCCTGGTGTTGTACGAACCAGCGGAAGCATCGATCCGGTACAGACTGATCCCGCTCGCATGGTTCATAAAGAGCAGGTTGTTGAAAATGTACGATTCAGCCACGCCGTCGCAATTGATCCCGGATCCGCCGTTGGCTCCGTTCTCGTAGATGATATTGCACTCGACGGTCGCGTCGGTGATCAGCCCATCACCGCCCATGCTTTCATCGCCATTCATGTGTATACCATTGGCATTGTTATGGTGACAGATATTGTAACGGATAGTTGGATGGTCCCCGCTGTTCGAAAAGTAAATGCCGTGTTCAGCCTGGCTGTACTGGCAGATATTATGGTGTATGTACGCGTAATCAGCGAACCCGGTGAAAACGCCCCATCGTCCGTTATGATCGCAAAAATTGTTCTTCACTTCCACGTGCTGCGAAAGCGCGACGCGGATGCCGGCGCGCGGCAGATCGATCAGGTTGAATCCGTCGATCACCACCCAATCCGCGCCCTCAATATTAATCCCGTCAGTCGTGACCGGGTTTTGAACATTAATGACCACGCTGTCCCCGACTGCCTCAAACACGATCGGCAGGCTCGTCGTGCCCCCGGTGCGCAGATCAAATCCGACATACTCGCCATTGGCCGCGAATACCGAATCTCCGGCATCGACGATATTTGCCGCGTGCTGCAGGGTTACAAACGCTGAATCCCATGACATGCCGCTGTACGAATCATTGCCCCACGGTGCAACATAATAGCTGGTGGCAAAAAGCGCTCCACAGCAAACGAGAAAAAGCATGGCATATATCTTCATATTGATGGGGTCAAATCTTCACATGTCACTTGCCCAATAGTACACAATTTTTCTTTAACGTCCATATATGTATCGCGAATTGATTTATTCTTCTGCAGTTGCACTTTTAGACGTTTTCGTAACATGCTTACTGCCGTGTAATTGATGCCTCCCAGTAATTTCCCGATCTCGGATAAACTCAATCCACTGTATTGATACAACATTTCTGCAACGATACCCCGAACCGGCCCCAACTGCCGGGGTGATCGTATTTTTTCAATATCGACATTCAACGTGGTGCTGATATACGCAATTAGTATTTCTGAATCGATAAGTTTCGCAGTCATTTTCCGATATGCCGGTTGTTCGCGCCGCGATCCTTTTTTTACATATTCGTTTTGCAAATAAGAAAGGAATCGGTCATCCCCGAGAATCAACTGATACTTGGTTTTATACAGAATATCTTCCACGCCATTTTTCAAACCATCATATAGATAGTGCTTATAGGAGTTCGAACCGCCTATCATGGCATCGATCATGCTGTAATTGATATAATCGAGTCGGCGTCTCTTATCGAAATATCCAGCAAGGCTGCTCCACGTATATTTTGTTAAATATTGCCATTGTTCGTCCAGTGTCACCTCTTGCATTGTGCGGACAGGATTCAAATGCACATAGCGCGATAGTTCCACTAAATAATTGTCAGCATCCACCAAGATTGCCTTGTACCGACCCTGATAAAGATGACCACATGTTTTATGATGATAATGAAACCAGCCCGTATAACAGATATTGAAGCGGCGCATGAATTCATTCAAATTAGCATGAAGCGTCTCAACCACTAGATGAAAATGGTTATGCATTAAAACATACGCATGTAAATGTACATGATACATCTGGATTGATTCTTTAAGATACAGGATAAATTTTGAACGATCATCATCATCAAGGAATATCCTTTTCCGTTCATTGCCTCGGCACATGACATGATAGAATGCTCCGGGAAACAATATTCTTAGTGGGCGTGCCATTACAGCCTCATTAATGACTTCTGAATTTTGTGGTCTTGTGACATGTGAAGATTTGACCCCATTTTATGGTTCTGGGGTGTGTCGGACTTTTGGAAAATGCTTGAATACTCGTTTGTAGATTCGCGGATAGTCTTCTTTCCCGCCCAATAATTGACCGCATATTGGCATGGCTTTTCGCGCCAGGCGGGTCATCTGGGTCGAGATACTCCGGATATCCCACTGGGCAGTCGGATCCTCGCGCAAACGCGAAACATGGTATAATTCCCGCAGGTTGACGCCCATAACAACCCTGCGGCGATGCGCATTGGTTAAAACATAGGAACTGACCGCCGGATACCGCCGGTGTATGGCACGGTATACCTTTTCCGTTGCATTAATGATCGACATGAACGCTTTTTCCTCGCCTACTTTTTTTACTGATTCCGGAACCGTCGCGCCGAGCCGTACATCGTACTCCTGGCATATCAGGGTCGCCAGACGGTGACGCTTGAGCTGGCCAAAACAGCCGGCTGACACGATGAGTTGATATGTCAGGTTCGCCTGCTCGAATTCCCGGAGCATAGTGTCGTATAATTCAGCGTGCTGGCACGCGGTTTTAAACAATACCTTTTTCTTCGTGATCGACATCCGGGCGATGATATGCCGGCACGCCTTGAGTGACATGCCCGTGACATGGAAAAGTAGGGCGGCAAGCACTTCATTATCCGCATTCCGGGTGTATCGGACAAGAATAACGTCCGGTTCTTTCCCGGACACCGGCGGCGCGTTTTCATTTTTCTTCGCGAACTGAGCGATCTCTGAATAGGTCTTCTGGTCATACGCGTTCGCGGTGCAGAACAACAGCAGCGAAGGTGCTATGCGCGATGCGAGCCCGTATAAACGGGCACCGAGCTGTCGTACCTCGTGCATCGGATGGGAGGCGAACCGGCGGATTATGAGTTCGAGATTCCGGGCGTTCGCGGTCATTCCGAGCTGCGCCTGAGTAGCGAGCGAGAGAATATAGCGCGCATCCTCTTTTGCATGATTCTCAAGGAGTTTTTTCCCCTGCGCGGTGCGCGCGCGATTATGCGCCAGATTGTACGCGGCGATCTTCTTGAACAACCGCCCATAACATTCGTTCTGATAGTGCACGATACGTACAAAATCTTTTTTCAACGGTGTATCCTTCAGTTCCTCGGGGATCACAAAATCGCCTTTCAGGGTCACGTACCGCTGAGATTTTTCCGTGTAGGAACACAGGCGGTACAGTTCTAGTTCTTCCACCGCCCTTCGAGAGATACCAATGATATCGAAATTGAACACGGCATGTTCTGCGACCGAGTGGTGTCCCATGCCAAAAATAATCGTTTTATTCGAGGCCCGTGCCTTTTTGACTTCCTTGCACGCCTGAACACGAAGTTCGTCAACCGGTTTTGGACTTCGACTGATCCTCGCGTATGCGGCTGGAAGCGTTTCCGGGGTAAGGTGCGTTGTGCTTTTGTGCTTTTTCAGTGCATCATAATCAACATTAAACCCGGCGACCCGGACCTTCATGCATCCTCCTGATAGCGACGTGTGATATCCTGCGCGATCGCGCGCAGCGCAGGCAGCATGTCCTGAGCAACGGCCTTGTATGCATCAAGACCCTGCCCCACGGGATCCGCGATCTCCCCGTTGCGTCCCTTCCCTGCATAGGCTTTAAGCAACGATACCTTGCTCTGCGCTGCGGGCACTAATTGCCGGACGTGTTCAAGGTGTTTCTGTGACATGCAGAAGATCGCATCCGCCCACATGATCAATGCAGGCGTCACAGGTTGAGATCGATGCGCCGTCAGGGTGCCGCCGTATTCCCGCGTAACAGCGTTCGCATGCTCGGATGCCGACATTCCGAATGTGTGGAGGGTACCGGCAGAGCGGATCTCACAAAAAGCTGGATCGACAAGCGTTCGCAAGATCGCCTCTGCCATTGGACTCCGGCAGGAGTTTCCAGTACACACGAACAGCACATTGAATCGTATTTCCGGGTTGATCCGCACCAGATCGCCATAAATGCCCTCAATGCTCATTATCGCAACAACACCTTTGCGCTCGATCGTCGGGGGCGTGTGCGTGAGATCGAGCACAGTCGAAGGTTCGGATATGAGTGTTCCATTATTAAGGACCAACGTAACTTCCTTGAATTGTTCGGCTATGTCATACGGGGAGGTGTGCGGTTGCTCCCCTGCGCGATTCGCACTCGTGACCGCAAGCGGTTGCTCGTATGCATCCAGAAGCTTTCCGATAAAAGGAGTATCCGGGATGCGAATACCGATACTTTCAGTACTGCGGGGCAGCTCGACACTGGTCCTCTTTTTCAAAATCGCGGTGAGTGGACCGGGCATGAACCGCTCGATGATACGGGTATGAGTGATCGTTGCGTACTTGCATATATGGTTCTTTCTGATGAAAAAAACAAAAGGTTTCGTATCACGCCCTTTAAGACGGGCCAGGGCATCCACTGCATCATGATCCGCCCCATCCACTGCAAAACCATATACCGTATCCGTAGGCAGAGCTACGATCTGCCCGCTGCGCAGCGCAGTACAGACGCGTTCAACGGTCATCTGATTATTGTCAAGCGCAAGGATCATAAACGGCACCTACGAAATCCCACAATAGTGTGGGCTATTTGTTGTGATGATGGTAGAGCCGGCTGGCGAAAAGAGCAGCATTTTTTGCGCCGTGCTTCCCGATCCCAAAACATGCTACTGGTACCCCGCTCGGCATCTGGACGATCGAGAGCAGCGAATCGATCCCGCCGATCGTCGATGCTGGCAGTGGAACGCCGAGCACCGGGATATCGGTCATTGACGCGATGAATCCGGGAAGGTGTGCGGCTAAGCCCGCGCCAGCGATGATCGCGATGACCTCATCTTCATGCGCGCGCGCGATTATCTGCCGAATGGCATCAGGTTCACGGTGCGCCGAATGAATAAAGGTCTCAAATGGTACGGATTCTTTTTTCAGCACCTCTTCAGCATGAACCATGACATCCCGGTCTGAAGTACTGCCCATAAATATCCATACTTTCATCCCACTCCTTTCTCAGACCTTGTTTGACTGAAATGTTTCCCTGAACGTGCTGATCCTGCCCGTGCCAGTCTGCGTATAGATCGATCGTATCATCATCAGGACAAAATTCATCGTCGCCTCTTTCGTTTCATTTTTTTCATGCCGGAGTTACCAATGTCCTTTCTGTAAAACATATTCTTGAATTGGATCTTTTTGATCTCGGTGTATACATGTTGTTTTGCGACCTTCAAATTCTCATGCACGGCAACCACATTGAGTACTCTCCCGCCGGCCGTGACCAGCGTGGAATTCTCCTTTTTCGTCCCGGCGTGGAACAATAAAGTACGGGCTGATAACCGGTCTTTGATCGTGATTTCCTCCCCGGTGCGGTAGTCATATGGATACCCACCGGACACGAGGACCACGCCGATCGCCCATTGGTTTTTAATCTTAACCTCGGTTTCCGCGAGCTGCCGGTCAGCGACCGCGACAAGGACCTCGGCGAGATTGGAATCGATCAGAGGAAGGATAACCTGCGCTTCAGGATCGCCAAAACGGCAGTTGAATTCAAGAACCTTGGGCCCGAGTGAGGTCAACATCAAGCCGACATAGAGGACACCCTTATAATCGATACCCTGGTCGCGCAGCGAGAGAACAGTGGGCTGGATGATCACCTGTTCGATCATATTCGTTACCCGCTGATTCGTCGGGTATGGGGCGAACGCACCCATACCGCCAGTATTGGGTCCCCGGTTGCGGTCATACAGGCGTTTATGGTCCTGTGAAGAGGGCAAGTACCGGATCGTCAATCCGTCGGTAAGCACGAATACGGACATTTCCTGACCAGTCAGAAATTCCTCAACGACTACTCGTTTCCCGGCTTCGCCCAGCCGGTGCTGAACCAGGATCTCGTCGATCTTCTTTTCATACTCTTTACGGGTCGCGACCACGAATGCACCCTTTCCACTGGCCAAACCCGAGGCCTTTACAACAACCGGGTACTTATTCGTGGTCTTGGTGTATTTCAGTGCTTCGGAGGCGCTTTCATACACTGAGAACCGCGGCGCAGGAATACCAAAACGGTACATGAAATCGCGCGCGAAGGCTTTGTCCGCCTCCAAACGGCTTGCGTTCTTATTGGGTCCAAAAATCCTCAAACCGTTCTTTACGAACTCATCAACAATACCCAGCGCCAAAGGCACCTCAGGCCCGACAACGGTCAGATCAATACCGCTCTCTTTGGCAAAACGCACTAATGCTTTGATGTTCGTCGCCAGAATATTTATGCAGGTCCCGATATCTGCGATACCTGGATTACCCGGCGCGGCAAAGATCTTCTTCACCTTTCTTGATCGATTCAGTTTCCACGCCAATGCATGTTCGCGGCCGCCATTGCCAATAATCAGTATCTTCATGCTGTTCACCTTGATATCCGGCTCATTTTATACAAACACAGCACATGGATGGTTATGTAATGCTCCGCATTATCTGCTTGAATTGTTCTGGTGATCGTTCGATAATGCTTCCCAGGACGATGAAATCCGCTCCAGCATCGAGAATACCCTGCGCAATGTCCTTGTTCTGTATCCCGCCGCCGACAATGAGCGGTATGTCTATATGTTTTTTCACGGCACTGATCATTTCTTGGGGAACGGATTGAGCAGCTCCGCTCCCGGCTTCAAGATAAATATACCTCATGCCGAAATATTGGCCGGCCAGGGCATGCGCAACTGCGATCTCAGGTTTGGTCCGCGGGATTGGTTTGGTCCCGGATATATACTCAACTGCAGTATAATTGCCTGACTCAATGAGGATATAACCGACCGGGATCGTTTGTAATCCATACTCTCTGATCAAATAGACCACTTTTACCTGCTCGCCGATCAGGTACTCGGAGTTGCGACCGCTCAGGAGCGAGAGAAAAAAAATGGCATCGGCATGACGGCAGATCTGCTGCGAACATCCGGGGAAAATAACGATCGGCCGTTTCGTATTTTTCTTCACTGTGCTTACGAATGTATCAAACTGCGGTGACACCAGAAGCGACGTCCCGATCAAGATACCGGTCGCGCCCTCATCGCAGACAAAAGTGGTCACGGATTCAATCTTTTCCCGGGGCAGCCGGTCTGGATCAAAAAGTACCAGAACACCAGGTTTTTTCTGGTTCAGCTGGTCATACACACGACAATCACTCATCATGAACATTATACTTACAAATACCAAAAAATCAAGATATAAGAAAAAAAGAGCCAGAATCGTGGCTCCGGGGCAGTGCACCACACAGAGATCCTCAGCCTCTTCCTGCCTTGACAATAATCCATATTTGATTAAAATGGTACTTATGAAGGATATAACGAAAGTACGTCTGTTCAAGTACCTTACGCCTCAAGAGATCGACTGGATGCTCGTTAAATGGAAAACACGTACGGTCCAGGCAAATACGGTGATCGTGAAAGAAGGCACAACCGGTGATGAAATGTATATTATTGAATCCGGTCGGGTCGAGGTATTTCTTACACGTGGCGATGTTGTTCTCCTCCTCTCAGAACTGCAAGAGGCTTCCTTCTTTGGAGAAATGGCGCTGCTCACGGATAAGCCGCGCTCAGCAACGGTCAAAACGAAGAATGAATGCCGCCTCCTCATCCTGAAGAAAAAGGACTTCATGGATATCGTGGGGGAAAATCCAAAAGTAGCCGCGAAATTCCTCCTCGCAATGGGAGAAGACCTTTGCAACCGGATCATGGCAACGAATGCCAATTTAGAGAATTACTTCTTGATCAATCAAGCGATCGTGGATAACGAATCGTTTCGAAATCTCTATATTTTAACTCATAAGGCCCCATCGTCTAGCGGATAGGACATCACTCTTTCAAGGTGGAGACACGGGTTCGATTCCC